>NZ_JBPFDS010000008.1:0-70403 GCF_059415065.1 Sporosarcina sp. SAFN-010
GTCCAGCAAGCGCAGCGCGGTAGGCTTTTAAAAATAATCACTCACAAATTTGTGTCCACTTTCTTGACGGAATACCAAAAGTGATCATAAAACATGAAAAGTGCTCATAACCCTGGGAAAGTGATCATAAAACATGAAAAGTGCTCATAACCCTGAGGAAGTGATCATAAAACATGAAAAGTGCTCATAACCCAGAGGAAAGTGATCATAAACAAAAAATAATGCCCATAAACATCCTCAAAACGCACATACCCATTCACGCCAACCCAAAAAGCCACCTAACCAACAGCCGTAACGGTGTTCACTAGGTAGCTTTTGTTGTCACTTCTGAAATTGCTGAAACATCCCACTCAAGCAAGTAACTGTTCGGCTCATTACGGCTCCACTTCCCAATGCAGCAGCTATACTGCACGCTTCAAGCACTTCTTGTTCTGTGCAACCGGCGTCAACACATCCCTTTGCGTGGAAGGTCATACAGGTTTTATCATCTGCATAGACACTGAGGGCGAGTGCAATCAGTTGCTTCTGTTTTCCATCGAGAGCTCCATCTGCAAAGCAGCTCTCTGTAAAGGAGTGGAAGCCGCTGCCGATATCTGGTAAGTGTTCAGTAAACTGACCCATACCTTCTTTATATCCTTTTAATACGCTGTCAGCTGAATAATCATTCATCTTCAAAAAGCCCTCCTGTTCAATTCAACGGTAGCATATGTATTTTTGCACCAATCATACAGCTAAGACATTAAGATTTGTCTTGGAAGAGAACGAGTTCGGGACGGATGTCATCACCGATTTCTAATGTGATGAACGAATAGAACGGTAACTTTCGCTTATCAGTAGGCGAACCAGGGTTCATGAGAAGTACCCCTTTGAAATACTTAATTACTGGAATGTGTGAGTGACCAAACACGATGGCATCTACTTGTTCTTCAGCAAATGCTTCAATAGCGCGTTGTTCAGTCGTTTTTTTCTCCCCATGACCGTGAACTAACCCAATCCGTAGTCCACCGATGTCGATTAGTTGCCTAGCTGGAACAAGGGCACGCATTTCCTTACCATCAACATTTCCATAGACACCTTTTACTTCTGCAAAAGTAGAGAGTGTTTCAAACACATCGGGAGAGCGCCAATCTCCTGTATGGACTATTAAATCTGAGTCGGTGCATGCATCGAGTAAACGCTTAGGCAAGTTCCTGCTCCTACCCGGTATATGTGTGTCGCCAGTGATGATTACTTTCACATGAATCCAACCTTTCCGTTATTTAAGCCGGTGAGACGGCTCGTTACTATGGCTTTTATTTGCAACTTCTGTAAACAAATTTTTGTTAGTAGAAGGGTTCTTAGGCGAACTAGTCATGCCGCTAGAGCTGGAAAGTAAGTTTCGAAGGGATTCGATTTCTAGACGCAGTACGTGCACATCTTGTTTCGTTGCAGGTTTTGCGCTTTCCATCAGCTCGCAACCTACTTGTCCATTAGGCTCCAGAGTCGCCCATTTCACATCACTAATTTGTGAGACCCCCTGTTCTCGGAGTTTCATTTCTAATTGGTCAACTGTGAATCGTAGCTTGTGTAAGGTTTTTTCTTGAATCGTACCGTCTCTGATAATCAGTTTCGCACGTCCTGTAATAAGGAGTTCCATTTTGTCCACTTTTACTTGAGTGTACTCCATGACAATAAGTGTTAATACGAGCACGAGTCCCACTGCGAACGTCGACCAGATGTTGTGACCGACAATGGGCTGGACAATTAAGGAACCCAATCCAATAACGATGACGGTTTGTGCAAGTGTCATTTGAGATATTGATTTTCTTCCGGCTAGTCTCAACAGAAATGTTCCGACCAGTACTACAATCATTGCTTTCCACAATAAATGCCAATCCATCACGTCACCTCGCTTTTAGACTAGTATGGGGAAAACATACTGAAAGTATGCTTGTTTCTTACCCTCCCATTAGTCTTTCACGGTGTACGGCTGTGTAATTCTTTACTTCCTAGTAACGTACCCTTAAAAGTAAGGTAAGAAAAGTGCACTTGCCATCAATGAAACCTTTTAGTCATACTATCGTAATAGAAGGTGTACAACAAAATTTCATATAAAAAACGCTCTCCTGATAGGAAGAGCGTTCTGGTATTCAATCGAGCACTTTTTCAAGAAACTGAGATAGCTTTTCTTCGTACTCACCTGTGATATTGTCAAACGCTTTCGTATGTCCTGCATCGGGAACAATCCATAACTCGTTTTCACCACTGGCCGCCTCATACAATTCAGTCGCCATTTCGGTGGGAACTAAGTCATCTGCATCGCCATGAATCAGAAGTAAAGGTACTTTATTCTTACTTACTTGGTCCACCGCGGATGCTTCTTGAAGTGTATATCCTGCACGGATCTTAGCGACGACACTCGTAACTTCAAGCAATGGGAATGCTGGTAATCCATAAATGGACTTCAGCTGATGCGCCAGTTCCTTTTTAACCGTACTATATGAACTGTCTGCAACAATTCCTTTCACTTGCTTGGGCAATTGTTCACCACTTGTCATTAAAACAGTTGCAGCGCCCATGGAATTCCCTTGCAAAATGATTTGTTCAGCGTCATGCTGTTGAATGAGGTACTTAATCCAGTCTTTGTAATCGAGGCGTTCGTGCCAACCATAGCCGATATAATCGCCTTCACTATCTCCATGACCTCGGGCGTCAGGAAGCAGGACGTCAAATCCTTGGTCGTAGTAGAACTTTGCGTATTTTCCCATGTCTTCTCCAGTATTGCGGAAGCCGTGGGCAAGAATGACTGCTTTGTGTGCATTATTTTTATCGTTTTTGATAAATTGAGCTTTCAGCTTTAAGTTATCGTAGGATTGCATGGTAATGGTGTTTTTTGGCTGTTCAGCATACCAAATTTTAGCTTCTTTCAGTAACATTTGGTCCGCCTCACTGGCGATATCATTAACGGCTTCAGATTCACTATGAAGTTCTACTTCAGTACCGCGCTTAATTCCTTGGTCATAAAAGTAATTGCCAGCAAAAACGAGCGCTACAAGCAGTATGACAACGAGTGTACTGAGTGTAATTACAATTTTTCTTTTCAAAAAATTCCACCCCCTAAAAATCAGTGTACCATCTTTTGGATCCGAGGGGAGTGACAAGTTCAAAGGAGGACGATTCATGAATTTAAAACCATTGCTCACTATTTGGAGCAGACCGACTGCAACCTTGCAGTATTTGAAGAATGAGACATCCATTGGCTATGCCATTCTTATATTCGCCATTGCGGCACTTGCGTCAGGAGGGTATCAAGCGGGGACCTCAGGATTATTCAGTGCTTTACCGATGGGGGCACTCATTCCGCTATTCATTTTACTAACATTTGTGGGTGCACTCATATCATGGGTGATTGGTGCAGCACTTTATCAGTGGATTGGAAAAGGGTTGTTCGGCGGAACCGGTACATTCTCAGAAATGCTTCGCGTAGCGCCGGGTGCGACCCTACCATCTATCTGGCTAGCCCCTGTCAACTACTTAGTTATCTTAGGATATGGAAAGTTGGCATTCGAAGCGCCCCCTGTGGAAACGTTTGCGATTACGAACTTACCAATGGGTGTGTACTTGGTCTCTATGTTCCTGACGTTTGCATTAGGGATTTATAGCATAGTCATCTCATGTAAAGGAATCGGCATTGTCCATGGATTCTCAGCATGGCGTGGTCTCGGTGTACTTCTCGTCGTGTTTGTAATCGGGTTTATCGCAGCAATAGTAATCTCACTAACGATCGGAATCATATTTATTTCGATATTTTCTCTATAACCTTAATAAAACCGGAGTCCCTGTGATGGGATTCCGGTTTTATTAGTTATTTAAAATAAGGATTAATAAACTTTATCACCATTGAAAATGGAGTTCTTGACGATTGCATAATCCACTGTACGGATTGCATCCAATTTCTTACCACCTGCATAAGAAATCGATGACTGCAAATCTTGTTCCATCTCAGTCAACGTATCTTGAAGGGGACCTTTGTACTCAACGAACATTTTCTTACCTTCAACGTTTTTCTTCTCGCCCTTTTGGAACTCTGAAGCGGAACCGAAGTATTCTTTATACTGTTCGCCATCACGTTCCACTGTTTGACCAGGTGATTCTTCGTGACCGGCAAATAATGAACCAATCATGACCATGCTAGCGCCAAAACGGACAGATTTGGCGATGTCGCCGTGTGTACGGATTCCACCATCTGCGATAATTGGCTTCGATGCCGCTTTTGCACACCAGCGAAGTGCAGCGAGCTGCCATCCGCCTGTACCGAATCCGGTTTTAATCTTAGTGATACAAACCTTACCAGGACCAATTCCGACCTTCGTTGCGTCAGCGCCAGCGTTCTCAAGTTCGCGAACAGCTTCAGGCGTTCCCACGTTACCAGCGATGACGAAACTCTCAGGCAAATGGTTCTTAATATGTTGAATCATACGGATCACGGCATTTGAATGGCCGTGTGCGATATCGATTGTAATATAATCTGGAACGAGTCCATCTTGAGCAAGCTGTTCCACAAACCCATACTCGTCTTCTTTAACTCCGACACTAATCGAAGCAATCAGTCCGCGGCTATGCATATCCCGGATGAATGTTGGGCGTGATGCAGGGTCAAAGCGGTGCATAATATAGAAGTAACCGCCTTCAGCGAGTTGAATAGCAATCTTTTCGTCAATGATTGTTTGCATATTGGCAGGGACAACAGGTAAGCGGAACGTATGCTTTCCTAGTTTGACAGAAGTATCACATTCGGATCGGCTGTCAACGATACATTTTGCGGGAATTAGTTGAATATCTTCATAATCGAATACTACATCCATTATTGAACACTCCTAAAAGCGAATAATTTGTTTGGGACGTGATGCAATTGTTCGTCCTTATGTAATGTACAAGATTCGAAAGGAATTGTCAAACAATGATTAGGATTTTTTTGGAGTTTCCTAAATTGAGATTGGTAGGTGGCTGTGGCATGATAAAGTATAGAGGTAGTATTGCATTGGAAGCGCTATCAGAAAGAGAGAGGAAGGACACCCATGGTCTATCTATTAAAGCGCAGTAAATTATTTATTTTTCTTATCTTCATCCTCATGCTAGTTGGTATTTATACGTTTTTAACGCTCCCAAAACGTGAAATTCCTGAAACCCCTGTCGATCTTGTGATGGTATCTTCCATTTTACCAGGTGCAGAACCGGCGGAAGTAGAAAGGACAATAACGAATCCACTAGAGCGGGCGGTTAAAAAAGTAGAAGGTATCGATACGATGAATTCCGTTTCTGCGAATTCTGCATCTATCATTACATTGTCGTTGAAAGACGGAATTGACTCGGATCAGACAATCAGTAAGTTGCAACAAGAAGTGCAGTCCACTGCTAGTGAGTTGCCAGAGAGCGCGCAAACACCTGAAGTGAAAAAACTCGACCTAGCATTTCCACTCGTTTCGTACATGTTTACGGGAGACGAAGAAGCGCTTGCGGGCTTAGAGACCTCGTTTGGAACCCTTTCAGATGATCTTCAGTCTATAGAAGGAGTTGCTGGAACAACCGTCAAAGGGTTTAAGGAAAAGCAACTGATGATTACACTCGCCCCTGAAAAATTGGCGGAAAATCGACTGCAACCGTTTGATGTACTCAATGTGTTGCAACAAGCGAATCAGCCACTCTCACTCGGAACGCACGATGACGGAAAAGAACGTGTTGTTTTGACAGTAAAGCAAGATGAGGGGATTGAAAAACTAAAGCAATTACAAATTGGTGATGCTGCTGTGCCATTGGCTAAAGTAGCGGATATCGGAGAAGAAGCAAAAGAAGCAAAAGACATTGTCACATTTGACGGACAATCTGCAATTTCTTATACGATTTTCCTTCAGCCTGGGCAAGATATCCCTTCTATGGATAAGACCATCGCAAAGAAGATGGATCGTTATATTGAAGACCTTCCTGAAGAAGTAACGTCTCACACATATGAATCTCAAGCAGATAATGTGAACTCAATTTTCAATAGTTTGTATGTTTCACTACTCATTGCAGTCATTGCTGTTCTCGTGGTGACAACTGCGGGACTGACACTGTACGGTTCGTTTGCAGTCGCATTGACCGTTCTTGCATCTGTGCTTGTCGGCCTCATTCCAATTCCATTTATGGGTGTTGACTTGAACCAGATATCAGTCATCGGGCTCATAATCGCAATCGGGATTCTCGTCGATGATAGTATCGTCGTTAATGACAACATTCAGCGACGATATAAACTAGGAGATTCACCTCTGGATGGGGCTGTAAATGGTGTTAAAGAAGTCTATACATCTATTATCTCTTCCAGTTTAGCAATTGTTGTGACGTTCTCACCGTTACTATTACTATCTGGAGGAAATGGCGCATTCATCAAAGCACTCCCCAGTATCTTAATCACAACAATTATTGCATCCACTGTATTATCGGTTACGCTCGTTCCAATGCTTCAATTCATCAAAACGAAAAGACACAATAAAAAAATCTCAGATACTCCGGGATTCTTAGGTAAACCTTTGGAGAAAATCTCAGTATTTTACTCTGAAAAAGTGTTGCGTACCGTATTGAAGCGACCGTTACTTGTAGGTATTGGTGGGTTAGTTATCGCGACAGGATTGCTATTCTTAGCAATGCTAACACCGTTCGAATTTTTCCCGGCTGCTGACAAAGAAGAAGTGACAATGGACGTCCGACTAGCAGCGGGGACGACAATTGACGAAACCAATAACGAAATCCAAAAGATCATTGACGAAGTTTCAAATGAAGATGAAAACGTAAAAGAAACGGCAATTTTCACAGGTAGCGGGTTACCTAATCTGTTTGCTTCCTCCATGGATAACACGGGTGAAAACACAGGGCAAGCCGTGTTCCGTATCAAAAAAGACAACACGAGCGCTTCTGAATTCATCGACAAGTGGGAACCAGAATTACGGAAACGTTACAGCGATGCGGAAATCTTCCTCGATACAATTGTCCAAGGACCGCCTGTCGGAGCACCTGTAACCGTTACAATTAAAGGCGATGATATCGATCAACTCGCTCAACTGCGCGATGACTTGAAAGATCGTTTGCTTGAAAAAGGCGCCGACATTGTAACGGATAACTTAGGAGAACCGGTTCCAGCTGTCCAATATGTTCCGAATCGACAAGCACTTGAGGAGAATGGAATTTCCTTAAGTTTAGTAACGAACCAATTACAGTTGTTGACGCAAGGCGTCCCTTTGTTCAAGTTGTATGAAGGGGATATTTCAAAGCAAGTCGTGTTAAAGGAAAAAGGAGTGAATGAGGGGGAACCTGTAGATCTCTCAGATAGCGCCGTGCCTTCCATGACGACTCAAGGTCCACCAAAACTCATCCCATTGGATGAATTGCTCACTTCAGAAAAAACATCGTTACTAGCGCAAGTTCCTCATGAAAAAGGGGAGCGCGCAATTACGTTAAAAGCGTATGGCGATGCTGATGGATTTAAAGATGACATGTTAGATGCTGCCGAGGCAGAAAAGAAAGGCTTACCTGAAGGTTATACAATTTCAACGGGGGGAGAAAATTCAGACCAGCAAGCATTCTTTGCTGAAATCGGAATTCTATTCCTAGTAGTCTTGCTACTTGTATACTTGGTCATTGCGTTCCAATTTAAGTCGTTCAGTTTACCGTTCCTCGTGCTATTCGCGGTGTATCTCGGTATTTCTGGAGCGATTCTAGGATTGTTCATCACACAGACGCCTCTCAGCTTCCTTGGTGTCATGGGGATTGTCTCGTTGACGGGTATTGTTGTGCGAAACGCGGTTGTGTTAATCGACTTCGTGGAAGCACGTCGACTCTTGGGCAATATGGATGTCATTGAAGCAATTGTCGAGTCAGGCTACGCGCGTATCAAACCAATCATTTTGACATCACTAACGTCAATTGTTGCTTTGATTCCAGTAGCTGTATCGGGTGATCCACTATTTGAAGCACTTGCAATTACAATCATTGCTGGTCTTGCTTTCTCGAGTTTGTTTACATTAGTGATGATTCCATCATTGTATCTTGTGTACTACAAACTTATTGGACGTAAAGCAGAAGTTGTATAATAAAAGGAAAAACCACAGCGATTCGGCTGTGGTTTTTTCATGTGCATTATTTATATTTAACATTGGGGCGTTTGTCGCTGTGCAACGAGTTTTTAATGAATTCATCACTAAGCGGCAAGTGTTCTTTAAGGAGTTCTGGAGGTGTTTGTGACATCCACTGGTTTAGGGACACATCTGCAAAGTGATCGCTGCGGAACATTTCCAAGAAACGCAGTGGTGTGTCACCTGTATTCTGGATATAGTGCCCCATTGCAAACGGAACGTATCCTACATCGCCTGCTTGATAATCATACGTACGGGCCTTGCCACCAGAGGCGAAAACAGTCATGCGACCTTGTCCTTCAAGATAGTATTGCCATTCTGCTTCGTTCGGGTGCCAGTGTAGTTCCCGGATACCCCCAGGTTCTACTTCTACTAAAGCAGCAGCAATTGTTTTAGATGCTTTAAAGTTACTAGAATCTGCAATCCAAGCTTTACCGCCGTTCGTTTCAACTGGTTCGACATCCATCAACTTAAAGCTAAATGGACATTCCACAAATTCATTTGTGTCTGGGGGCAAGTCTTCAGCAATCGGACCAGGAACAGCACCTTGATACATATAGACTTCACCACTTGGAATGTTTTCAAATTCCTCTTCTGATACTCCGAAGTTTGCTGCAAGCACGTCTTTTGGAGTGTGTGCAAACCAGTCCGTAATTGAAAATGTGCTGTTCTCAGAGAAACTGCCATCGTCAAATGCGAGGATGAATTCAGCACCTTCACTCAGTCCTTTTATGGAATGAGGAACACCAGAAGGAAAATACCATAAGTCTCCGGCTTCTACATCATCGACAAATTCACGTCCGTCTGGTGAAATAGCCGTAATACGTGCCTTTCCTTTAATCATATAAGACCATTCAGCTTCTTTGTGCCAATGTAGCTCACGGACACCACCAGGTTCAAGGTGCATATTAACACCAGCAATTGTTTCAGCAGCTGGCATTTCGCGTATCGTAACCTCACGGGACCAGCCCCCATGTTCGACACGCATATGTGAGTGAGCAAAAGGGAATTTCAAGTTGGGCATCGTACCGTTGTCTGTGTCAGGAGGCACTATAATATCCGGGTTTTGACGGTCAATTTCAGGATTATTGGCTCCCCAAATGTGACCACCTCTATCATTTTTAATAGGTTGAGGGTTTGTTTGTGTCTCGTTATCAGTTTCAGTGTTCATCGTAAAATCTCCCTTCGAGTTTTTGATATAGTTGAAATGCATTCATATCGATCAATTCCCGATGGCAAGTCCGCCCGCACGAGGATCGGCACCTGCTTCAATGCGGTCCGGCCAAATGCGAATTGCCTGGGCATGGCCCATCAGGTCGCTGAAGTTTTCAATCATGGTGACATTTACGTGACCGAGGTCTTTCAGTTTTTCAGCGATTTGCTTATCATAACGTCCTTCCAGACGTAAGCCCCGTACGTTTTCACCCCATGTCCGACCCAGCAACCATCTTGGGGCATCGATTGCTTCTTGCACGGAGTATCCTTGGTTCAATAAACGCATAATGATTAAAGCTTGCGTCTGTGGCTCACCGTCACCACCCATGGCTCCCACGATAAGTTCAGGTTTATCCTCATGGAAGACCATGGAGCAGGTGAGTGTGTGTGCGGGTCGTTTGTTAGGCTCTAATTTGTTACGAGCATTTGAGTCGAGTGAGAAATAACTTCCTCGGTTTTGTAGCATCATTCCAGTTCCTTCGGCGACAACGCCAGAACCCCATTCCCAATACAGACTTTGAATGACACCGACAGCATTGCCTTCATCATCCACTGCACAACTAAAGGTTGTATCTCCTTTATTGGCATATCCGTTTTCAGGAGGTCCAAGAGCTGGATCATGCATTTTTTGCACTCGTTCCTTGAAATATTCTTTGCTCAGGAGTACATCGGTCGGAACTTTATTAAAATCAGGATCATCGAGGAATTCATCACGATCCATGAAAGAGAACGCTGTTGCACGGGTAAATGCGTCGATGAACTGTTCCTCATGACCTTTCATGCTTGTAATATCTAGATGATCCATCATTCCAAGAATTTGAAGGGTCACCATACCTGCGGAGTTAGGCGGGGGGGCAATTACTGTCCGATCGCCATATTGGACTTCAATTGGCTCTTCCCAAGTTGCCTGATGGCGTGCAAAATCATCTTTTTTCAATAGTCCGCCATGCTGTTGTAGGAATTCAGTTACCTTATCTGCAATCTCACCTTTGTAAAAAGCATCCATGCCGTGTTCAGCAATTAGTTCAAGTGTTTTCCCTAGGTCTGGGTTTTTCATCGTATCGCCTTTCATGTAGGGGGCAACGCCTTGTTTGAGAAAGACTTTTGCGGTGGATGGGTAGGTGCGTAGTAAAGTTAGTGCAACTTCTGAGAATTTTGCAAGAGATCGCCCGACGGGGAAGCCTTCATTTGCATATTCAATTGCGGGCTCCAGACATTCTTTCATTGTCAGCTTTCCAAATCGTTCGTGAGCTTCAATCCATCCACTCACGGCCCCGGGTACTGTCGTGACGGCTTTAGGCCCGCGGATATCCATGCCTTCCTCTTTGTCGAACTTGTCGAGAGTTACGTCTTCACCTGAATGCCCTGTAGCATTCAGCGAATATCTTTTACCTGTTTTTGCATCATAGATGAGCCAAAACGAATCTCCTCCTGCACCCGTCATGTGGGGGAATACAACACCTAGCACAGAGTTTGCGGTTACCATGGCGTCGATAGCATTTCCGCCTTTGTTGAGGATTCGATTAGCTGCCATTGAGGCGAGTTTGTTAGGGGTGGCGACAGCATTTTTCTTTGCCATGAAAGAGCTGCCGTACCGAGGGTCAATGTCTTCGCCGATTCTGCTAGATTCGTAATTCATTGTTTCACCTTCCTCTTTCAGATTAGCTTGTTAATCGCTACTACTATTTTGAATACCCAGTAAAATTCCAATAAAACTTGTATTCTGAGTTTTCTTGTTGGTTTTATGAATTTTTAATGTGGTCCCATTTAATGGTATTCTCCAGAATGAGAGCAATCAGAATGCCCATTAAAAGCCCATTGCCGATAATTGGTTGGATAAATCCCGGTAAGGATGAGAAATACGAATCCGGCATCACCATAATGACAACGGCAACGAACACCGGGATTGCGGAGCGATAGACATTACGGGTGTTGAGCCGAATTTCCTCAAAGAAACTGAAAGACGAGTTAAGCAGTTGCAAATAAGCAACAAACAGGACAGTGCTCCCAATGCTAAGAGGTATGTTCGAGAAAAAGTGTGAGACTGGAGGAATGATACCCATCAAAAGAAACAGTACACTGCCGATGATGAATGGAAGCCGTCTGACGATCCCGGACTGTTCGAGAAAACCAATTGAAGACACGAAAGGTGCGTAGGGGACAAGACCGAATAGCCCACTCACTGCTGTAAGTCCACCCGAAATGGTCAAACTACGATTATATTGTTTTTTGCTCGTTTCCTCGTCATACAAATCTTTTGACTCCGTACCTTTTAAAGCACCGAATGTATTTGCAAGATTCATAAGACCAGTGATAACGGCCATCGCAATGATCCCTATATTCCAAGCAGGTTTTCCTAAATGGAATAACTCAAATTTAAATGAAGCATCCGATTTCACCGTATGCTCTGGACCAAATATGAGTGCATAAACAGCCCAGCCTACGACTATACCGCCAAGCAACGTGTATTTACTCACTTTTTTCGGAGCTTTGATGTTAATGACAATCATAGCGGCAGCAATAACGAACGTGAGCGCTGCAACAGAAAGTTGGATTTTTGCATCGTCTGGTGGATTCCCCATTGGAATGCCTAGCATCCCTTCGAGGAAGATTTTAATAAGTTGGAATCCGAACAGTAGCATGAAGACGCCCATAACTGCTGGGTTAAACAGCTTAGCAAGTGCGGGGCCCCATCCGAACAGACCGATGGCGACAGTCATCACAGCAGAAATCAGGACTCCGACAGTAAGACTCCCCCCTAATTCACTCATAGAAACTCCTTGTGAGCTTGCGAGATTCACAGTGGAGAGAATCATCCCCCACCAAAGACCTGACTGGCCTTCTAGGATTGCTCGTTTGTGACCGAAAAACGCCTGCAGTAAACAGGCAATTCCCGTCACTATGAAAGACAGTTGGAGCGTAGAAATAATACTGTCTTGATGGAGATTGAACGCTTTCCCGACGGTTATCGGGATAATGACAATGTTGGCGAAAATGAAGAAAAACCATTCCAGACCGGCTAACCAGTCGGATGGACTCTTCAACTCAGCCGCTTCCTTCCTAATATCCATAATGTGAACCCTCCCATTTTTCAGAGTTGTGTATGTTATTCGAATTTCCCTTATGAAATGGGTTTAAACTAGTAGGTACCGTTTTACCGAGTAATAGGAAGTTGGTGAATGGAGCACAAAAAAAGAGTACTTCTCGAATGAAGTACTCTTTTGAAAGGATTGTTATTTAGTTTTGCTTAATGCCACAGCAATCTTAGCTCCTACGACTGCGTTGTGTTTCACGAGGGCGATGTTAGCTACTAGGCTCTTGCCATCTGTGAGATCTTTCACTTTCCCGAGCATGAATGGTGTAACGTCTTTTCCTTTAATTCCTTTTTCTTTTGCTTCAGCAAGGGCTTGATCGATGATGCCATTGATCATTTCAGGATCGAGTTCGTCTGCTTCAGGAATCGGATTGGCAATCACGGCTCCACCTGCAAGTCCAAGATGCCATTTCACAGCAAGTGTTTCAGCAACAACTTCTGGATTGTCTGCACGGAAGTTCACAGGGAATCCACTCTTACGTGTATAGAATGCAGGTAGTTCATCAGTTTCATATCCGATCACAGGCACGCCTTTTGTTTCAAGGTATTCCATAGAAAGACCAATATCGAGAATCGATTTTGCACCTGCACAAACAACAGCGACATCTGTTTTTGCCAGCTCTTCCAGGTCTGCAGAGATATCCATAGTTGTTTCAGCGCCACGGTGTACGCCACCAATTCCGCCTGTCACGAACATGCGGATTTCAGCGAGGTCTGCACAAATCATTGTCGCTGCAACTGTAGTCGCACCTAATTGTTTCGTTGCAAGCAAGTACCCGATATCACGACGTGAAACTTTTGCGACATTGTCACTTTTCCCGAACATTTCAAGCTCATCATAAGACAATCCGATTTTAATTTGCCCGTCGATCAAAGCAATTGTTGCAGGGACTGCACCGTTGTCACGGATGATTTGTTCTACTGCACGAGCGGTTTCCACGTTTTGTGGATAGGGCATGCCGTGAGAGATGATAGTCGATTCAAGTGCCACGATTGGTTGTCCAGCGGCTTTAGCGTTTAAGACTTCTTCTGAGAAGACGATGTATGATTTCATTTGTATTCCTCCAGTTCATTTTCTAGTCCTTTGGCGGTAAGTTCAGGTCTTACTGTATAAGTAGATGCTAACGTTTTTGCTGCGTTCACAAGACCATAGGAAATCGCGTCATTGAGTGTACGTTCCATTACTGCAGCATGTAGCACTCCCGACACGAACGCATCTCCAGCTCCTGTTACGTCTTCTACAGAGACTCCAGGTATTGCGGCATGATGATGGATCGTGCGCGTCGCGCGGTCGCCTGCCATAATCCCTTTTTTTCCGCGGGTAATGATGGCATGTTCTGCTCCAGAGTCAAGGAGTGCGGAAACAGCTGTTTTCCAGTCGTCGTCATTTTGAATCGTGACACTAGTTAACGTTTCAGCTTCATCTTCATTGCAGATGAACCAAGTTAGCCCCTCAAGCGTGTCTGGCAAATGCGCCATTTTGGGACCGGAAACAGGGACGATTGCAAGTGGAACTTGGTGACGGACAGCTACATCTCGAATCGCTTCTGCAGTTTCTTTTGCTACATTAAGATCTATGACAATCATCTTGGCACGAGCCATATGCCGTTCAAGTGAAGCGATGTAGTCGACGTTTAGTGACTCATATACGTCCATTACTGCCATGGCAATTACAAGTTCACCGTGATTGTCTAACACCGCAGAATACGAGCCAGTTGAGGCGTCAGGTAATAACCGCACTGACGTCAAGTCCATATAGGGAGATGAATGCGTTGCAATTAAATCCCAGTCTGCATCGTTGCCTGCTGTGGTCATCAATCGAACGGGATGGTCCAGACGACCAAGATTTTCAGCAATGTTGCGAGCGACACCGCCAATTGTAACTGACATTCCTGCGGGGTTCGACGTACCAGGTGCTACCGGTCCTGTGACATGGAACTTCCGGTCGACATTCGCACCACCGATACAAATAATCTCATCTTCCGGCGCTAACACATAGGCTCTACCTGCGATATATCCACGTTTCGTCAGTGCGGATATCAAGTTGGCGACGGCGGGGCGGGAAAGTCCAAGACCTTCCGCGAGCTCTTGCTGGGAACAATATGGATTTTGCCTGATTAACGAGATCAGCTGCTGTTCTTTTTCGTTCACTGTAAACACCTCCCGTTCGTATTACATGTATTAAACTTATGTTTACATAATAAACAAAAGTTTGTATAGATGCAAGTCAGATGATTAACCTGTAGGGGATGACTCTTTTCGACAAAAAGCGTACACTCAAAAGCAGACAGGTTAATGCTGTCAGGATGCCAGCACGTATTTAAAGAGGAGGGTTTTTAATGGCAAACCAACATACTGGAACAGAACTGCAATGGAATACACCGGAAACATTACGAGCATTGTTGTGCGAACTTGTGAATTGGGAAAGTCGGACAACCACAGAAGGAGAAAAAGCTTTCCCGCATAGACTCGCTGAAAAGTTGAAAAGTGTTCCTTATTTCGAAGCACATCCCGAACAGTTGGAGTTGCATGATGCAGGTCTAGGTCGCAATTCAGTCACTGCGTTGTATAAAAATCATGAAGCACAAGATACGATTGTGCTCATCAGCCACTTTGACACAGTTTGGACAGAAGAATATGGTGCACTAGAGCCATTCGCGTTCCATCCTGAAGAGCTAACCGCAAAATTACATGAATATAAAGAGGAACTTCCTGACGAAGCCTTGGCTGATTTGGAATCAGGGGAGTATTTGTTTGGTCGAGGTACGATGGATATGAAGATGGGACTTGCATTACATATGTCCTTAATCGAAAAAGCAGCATCGGAAAAATGGCCATTGAACTTAGTGTTACTTGCTGTTCCTGACGAAGAAGTGAGTTCTGCGGGTATGCGTACCGCAGTTAAGTCGCTCGTTCGGATGAAACAGGAACACGATTTAACATATACGCTGTTTTTAAATGGCGAACCCGTTTTCTCTCAAGAGCCAGGTGACCCAAGAGAATACATTTACTCGGGTTCCATCGGTAAAATTATGCCGGCCGCGTTGTTTTATGGCAAAGAAACGCATGTCGGGGAACCGTTAAAAGGAATTACCTCGACATTTATGGCTTCTTTCTTAACGCAACGGATGGAATGGAACAATATCTTTGAAGAAACCGATCATGGGGAAACAACACCGTTGCCTGTGACACTACAGCAAAAAGATCTAAAAGCACATTACTCTGTGCAAACCCCATATCGCTCTACTGCACTGTATAACGTTTTTACTATGAGACGGACTGCAGCGGAAGTGATGGAACTATTCGAAGGCATCGCAAAAGATTCTGTCCAGGCGTGTGAAACGACATACACCGAGATTTGTGAGCGTGAAGGGGTTCCTAAAGTTGGTGAAATCAAGCTACTCAAGTTTGAAGAGTTGATGGATTACGCCAACAATAAATTGGGCGAAGCTGAAGTAAAGAGGATTATTACGGAGGTTTCAGGTGACTGGGAACTCGACGATCGCGACAAATCATTTAAAATCGTTGATGTCCTCATGATAGAATGTCAAGAGCTAGCACCGGCAACCGTTCTGCTATTTGCTCCACCGTACTATCCGGCTGTGAATACTTCGGACGATGCCCTTGTTCAGGAGCTTGTCACACTCATGCAAGACAAAGCAACTACACTCGGAACAGAAGTATCGCAAATCCACTATTTCAATGGAATTAGCGATTTGAGCTATGTCCATTATGAAGATGAAGGCACAGGCTGGAAATCGTTTGAGCGGAATACACCTGTATGGGGCTCAACCTATTGGATGCCATTTGAAGAAATGAAGGCACTTGACGCACCTGTTTTAAATGTTGGTCCATTCGGTAAGGATGCTCACCAACGCACGGAAAGACTGCATATTGAAAGTGCTTTCGTTCGTCTCCCTCAAATGCTGGAGACGCTTGCCAAGCACTTTTGTGGAAAGTAACGAATAGCTTTGGGATAGTGAAGCGACGTTTAGTTAACAATAGACATGAAAAGGTAGAAGGAGAGTGAAAGAAATGGCTAATTTCTTTAAAAAGATGGCTCAATCGTTAAAAGGGGACAATTCAGCTGAAGTGCAACAGACGCCTGCAGCACAGACGTCCGTAGAAAAGGGGATTGGTGAAGATTCTTTTGTCATGCCAATGGATGGAACTGTTATTCCATTGTCAGAAGTGCCGGATCCCGTATTTGCACAGGAAATGATGGGGCCAGGATTTGCGATTGACCCAACAGGGGATACCGTTTGCTCGCCTATAGATGGAAAGGTAGTCAGCGTGTTCCCGACTAAACATGCGATTGGACTGGAATCGTCAACCGGTGTTGAAATCTTGATTCACGTGGGGTTAGATACGGTGAAGTTAAATGGTGAAGGTTTTGAGTTGTTGGTGGAGAACGAACAGCTAGTCAGTCGCGGAGATGCATTATTAAAAATTGATGTAGGCTATATCCAAGCAAATGCGCCGTCAGCTGTAACTCCTGTTATTTTCACAAACACCGAAAAAGAGAAGATCCATTTGTTGAAAGAGGGGAAACAAACTCAAGGCACAAGTGGTATCGTACGTGTAGATGCTTAAGATGACTCAGTAAAGTAAAACAAAAAAGTGATTGCAGATCCCTTTGCAATCACTTTTTTTGGCATACTTTTAAACTTTTAAACATAAATTCGTAAAAACGCTTACATTCTTTCTAGTTTTTTGGTTTAATTGGTATAGACAACTAGACCGGTATAACGGTATAGTGAATAGTAAGATAACTAAAAAGGAGTGAGAAGAAGATGATGAACTTTATTCAGCGCATCGGTAAATCCTTGATGTTTCCGATTGCGACCTTGCCGGCAGCTGCATTGCTTTTGCGACTTGGGCAACCAGACCTGCTGAACATTCCGCTAATCGCTGCAGCGGGAGATGGAATTATTGGTAACTTAGCTCTAATCTTTGCCATTGGTATTGCTATGGGATTTGCTCATGATAATAGTGGCGGAGCGGCATTAGCCGGAGCTGTCGGTTTCTTAGTACTTACTAGTGCTTTAAAAGCAGTCGATGAGTCCATTAATATGGGTGTATTCGGTGGTATCATTTCCGGTATTGTGGCCGGTGTTCTCTATAACCGCTTTTATAATATTAAACTACCGGATTTCTTAGCATTCTTCGGAGGACGAAGATTCGTTCCTATCGTTACAGCAGCTGCAATGACTGCACTTGCGGGTGTTCTCTTCTTTGCATGGCCACCAATACAAAGTGTTATCGATAGTATTGGTAACTGGGTACTTGGTGCAGGAACTCTTGGGGTCGGTGCTTACGGATTCTTGAACCGTCTACTAATTCCTACGGGTCTTCACCACGTTATCAACACAGTGGTTTGGTTCGACTTCGGATCATTTACAGATGCGAGCGGTGAAGTTGTTAAAGGGGAAATTAACCGTTTCCTTAAGGGAGATCCAACTGCAGGACCATTCTTGTCCGGTTTCTTCCCAATTATGATGTTTGGTCTTCCGGCAGCTTGTCTTGCGATGTATGCGGCAGCTAAAAAGGAAAAGAAAGCGATTGTCGGTGGTATGCTATTCAGTATTGCATTCACTTCTTTCCTTACAGGAATTACAGAGCCAATCGAATTTGCATTCATGTTCCTTTCACCAGTTCTATACGTAGTGCACGCATTGCTAACAGGTGCGTCTATGATCGTATCGTATATGTTTGACGTCCATCACGGATTTGGATTCTCGGCAGGTGCGATTGACTATGTCTTGAACTATGGATTGGCACAAAATCCACTAACCTTATTAGTAATTGGGCTAGTATTCGGTGTCATCTACTTTGTAGTCTTCTATTTCCTAATCGTCAAACTCGACTTGAAAACACCTGGTCGTGAAGACGACGAAGATTTGGTAGAAGATACTGCAGTCTACAGCGATGATATCGTTGAAGTGAAGGCGTATCATACAATTGAAGCACTTGGTGGTCTCGATAATATTCAAGCCATTGACTACTGTACAACACGCTTACGTTTAACTGTTAAAGATTCTGACGTTGTCAATGAAAAAGAATTGAAACGTTACGGTGCAATGGGCTACATGAAGATTAGTAAAACAAACGTTCAAGTTGTAATTGGAACAGCTGTTGAATTCTTAGCTGAAGCGATGAAACGACGTACGACGAACGGTAACCCGGCTCCAAAGACTGAAGAGTCCATGGAACTGGATACACAGCCACACAGTGTGAAAGCATTGCCAGAATCTGATTTCCATATGCCAATCGATGGAGACATCATTGAGCTTTCAGAAGTTCCGGATGACGTATTTGCAAAAGAAATGATGGGACCTGGTTTCGGCATTATGCCGAAAGGGAAAACGATTCATTCACCAATTGACGGTAAAGTCGTTAGTGTCTTCCCTACAAACCATGCGATTGGACTCGAAACAGACACAGGCGTGGAGGTACTTATTCACGTAGGTCTGGATACAGTGAAGTTAAACGGAAAAGGCTTTGAATTGCTTGTGGAAAATGGTCAGCTCATTCAACGAGGCGATGCATTGTTGAATATTGACCTGGACTACATCAAAGCAAACGCACCATCTGTTGTGACACCGGTTATTTTCACTAACGTGGAAAAAGGCAACTTGCACATCTTGAAAAAAGGGTTCCAACGTAAAGGAACTGATTCAATCGTTAAGGTTGATGAATAATAACTGATTACGCCGGCGGGAGAGACGACAGTCACTCTTCCGGCGTGTTTTCTTAAGGAGTGGACAACAATGACACAGACAATTTTACTGACAAATGGAACCGTTGTGACACCAAATGGAATACTTGAGAAAGGTGAAGTGTTCATAGAAAATGGCGTGATCCGAGAAGTTGGTACTTCCATACAGCGTGTAGCCGATCAACAGATTGATGCCCATGGCGGATACGTATTACCAGGATTCATCGACATGCACATTCATGGAGCAGCTGGAGCAGACGTGATGGACGCGACGGAAGAAGCACTACAAACGATGGCAGATGTCCTTCCGAAAGAAGGAACTACATCATTTCTAGCGACCTCTATGACGCAAGCGCCTGGAGCGATTGAAACAGCTCTGGAAAATGCGGCGTCATTTACTACGAAAGCTGGACAAGCACAAATGCTAGGCGTTCACTTGGAAGGACCCTTTGTATCGCCGAAACGTGCTGGTGCACAGCCTCTTGAATACATTTGTCCTCCTGACGCAGAACAGTTTGATGCGTGGCAACAAGCGGCTCAAGGCAAAATTCGCATGGTCACACTTGCACCAGAAGTGCCGAACGGGTTGTCTTTCATCCGAAAAATTGCAGCTGAAGGTATTGTTGCGTCGATGGGTCATACGGATGCAACAATCGCTCAGATGGAAGAGGCGGCACAAGCAGGGGCTGTTCAAGCCACTCACTTATACAACCAGATGTCACCGTTCCATCATCGCGAGCCGGGTGCCATTGGTGGGGCGCTACTTATCGATGAACTATGTGCAGAAGTGATTCCGGACTTCATCCACAGCCATCCAAAAGCAGTTGAACTAGCATACCGTGTGAAAGGTGCGGACAGACTTATCCTCATCACGGATGCCATGCGTGCTAAGGGACTTGAACCGGGCGAATACGACCTTGGCGGACAACCAGTCCATGTATCAGAAACAGATGCACGTCTCTCGGATGGAACACTGGCGGGAAGTATTTTGACGATGGAACATGCGGTCAAAAATGTCGTCCGTATATTAGGAATAAGCCCTCTTGATGTTGCAAAGATTTCGTCTGGGAACGCAGCTCGTCAGCTGGGTCTGACGAAAAAGGGAAGTCTGATTGCTGGAAATGACGCGGATGTCGTCATTCTAGACCAAGAGTGGACGGTTAAGCATACGATTTGTGGTGGTGTAGTTGGGTATGAATATAATGAGGAATTGTAAAGGGTTAAAAAACTCGACTGGCGGTGGCGATCATGCTAGATAAGCAATCAGCCATCCCGATCTATGTTCAAATTGAGGATTATTTAAAAGAACAAATCGCTCAAGGCGTGTATCCCGTAAAGTCCCTTATCCCATCTGAGCGTGAATTGACGGACATGTTTGGGGTTAGTCGTATGACAGTCCGTCAGTCGCTGACCAATTTAGTGAAAGATGGTTTGCTGTACCGAGAAAAAGGCCGCGGTACGTTTGTTGCAGAAGAAAAGATGGAACAGCCACTAAACGGATTAACAAGCTTTACAGAAGACATGAAAGAAAGAGGATTCGTACCTGGAACGAAACTGATCAGCTTCAGCCAAGTACATCCAGATCCGCAACTGTCTACACGGCTCGGGCTTTCTTCAGAAGCACTCGTCCATAAGGTGGTCCGGATTCGATACGCTGACGATACACCAATGGCGATTGAACGATCGTATTTGCCTGTGGAGTTGTTTCCTACACTCTCTGCAGAAGCATTGCAAGGCTCCTTGTACGCATTCATTGAGAAACAGGAGAAACTTGTGATCGGGCAAGCCACACAGCGGATGGAAGCGGCACTTGCAAAAACAGACGATGCCGGATACTTGCATATTGCACTTCCCGCTGCAGTTGTGCTCATCGAACGTGTAAGTACACTTGACGATGGTCGCATTTTTGAAGTCGTTCGAAGTACGTATCGGGCAGATCGATATAAATTTATTAGTGAAATAGGGAGGTGAATGTCATGAATTCCTACTTCAGCGAAATCACTACACTTTTAACAGAAGCAGGAAGCGCAGCGAAAGAGCCGGTGGGACAGGCTGCTACACAACTGGCCGATCGAATTGCAAAAGGTGGAATCATTCATCTCTTCGGGTCTGGGCATTCCCAATTGCTTGCACAGGAAGGTTTTTTTCGAGCCGGAAGTCTTGCCTGTGTCCAACCCATTTCCATTGGACCTCTCATGTTGCACGAAGGTGCGCTGCTTTCATCCGAAAACGAGAAAGATCCTGACTTCAGCAAAACCTTTCTAACGAGCCTCGACATTCGACCAGAAGATGTCGTCATCATCATTTCGAATTCAGGGCGGAACCCAGTGCCGATTGATGTGGCGCAATATGCGAATTCGCAAGGCTCTTATACGGTTTCCATTCAGTCTTTATTGTATACTGAAAAAGAACATCCTTCTCGTCATTCTTCAGGTAAACGACTGGAAGCATCAGTGTCAACTGTGCTGGATACGAAAGTCCCTCCAGGCGACGGAATCATGCACATCGATGGGATCCAATGCGGTCCTGCGTCGTCAGTAATTGGGAATGCGTTGCTTCATGGTTTGTTCTGTGAGGTTGTCGTGCGAATGAATGAGAATGGAATAGAGCCGCCTGTTTTTAAAAGTGGTAATATAGGGGGCAACGAATCACATAACAATGCACTCGTCGCCCACTACAGCGACCGCATCCAGTTTTGACTTTAAAGGAGAGATTTAGTTATGGAAAAGAAAACGTACACAATTACAAGTAGCGAAGGGTTGCACGCACGACCGTGCTCCATGCTCGTATCAGCAGTAACACCATTCAAATCAGAAGTAACAATTACGTACAAGGAGCGAACTGCTAACTTGAAATCCATTATGGGTGTCATGGGCATGGGGATTGAATCCGGTGCGCAAGTTGAAATCACAGCAGACGGCGCTGACGAGTCAGAGGCGATCGCAAAAGTGGATGATATTATGAAAAAAGAAAGTATCGGCGAGTGAAACAAACTATTACAGGCATCGGTGTATCTGACGGAATAGCGATCGCCAAAGCATACCGTTTGGAAACGCCAGACCTGACAGTTGAAAAACTAACTATTGAGCAACCTGAACTGGAAATTGCCCGATTTGAAGCTGCTAAAGCTGAAGCGGCAGTTGAACTAGAAGCGATCCGAGCGAAAGCCGCTGAAAACTTCGGGGAAGACAAAGCGGCAATTTTTAGCGCGCATTTACTCGTGCTAAATGATCCAGAGCTTGAGAGCAGCGTTAAAGGTAGCATTGAACAAGGCGTCAACGCAGAGTTTGCCTTGCAACAAGCTGCGGATACCTTCACAGCGATGTTCGAAGCGATGGACAACGAATATATGAGAGAACGTGCTGCAGACGTTCGCGACGTGACTAAGCGTCTCCTGGCTAAACTGTTAGGTGTTCATGTATCCGATCCTTCTACAATCAATGAAGAAGTGATCATTATTGCAGATGACTTAACACCTTCTGCAACGGCTCAATTGAATAAACAATTCGTCAAAGGATTCGTAACGGATATCGGAGGGCGTACATCGCACTCTGCAATCCTCGGTAGAATGCTGGAGATTCCAGCGGTTGTCGGAACGAAAACTGCTATGGCGTCGATTGAACAGGGAACTTCTCTGATTGTCGATGGTACGGACGGAACGGTTTTACTAGAACCGACTGATGAAGACACGCGAGCTTATGAAACGAAGAAAGTGACGTTCGAGCAAGATAAGGAATTGTTGAAGCGCTTTGTTTCTGAATCGACTGTTACAAGTGATGGACATCACGTTGAAGTTGGCGCGAATATTGCGTCAACTGAAGACTTGCCATTAGCGGATAAAAACGGAGCTGAGGGCGTTGGTTTGTTCCGTACAGAATTCCTCTATATGGGGAAAAGTGATTTCCCAACTGAAGAGGAGCAGTACGACGCTTACAAAACTGTTCTGACTTCCATGGGAGAACGTCCAACGGTTGTCCGGACACTAGATATTGGCGGCGACAAGGAGTTAAGCTATTTCAGTACGCCTGAAGAGATGAACCCATTCCTTGGGCAGCGCGCCATTCGTCTTTGTTTTGAACATCCAGAAATGTTCCGTACTCAGTTGCGTGCATTGCTGCGCGCAAGTGTTCACGGCAACTTGAAGATCATGTTCCCAATGATTGCTACGCTGGAGGAATTCCGTCGTGCAAAAGGCATGTTGCTTGAAGAACAAGAGAAGCTACAGGCTAAAGGCATAGAAATCAGCGATACGTATGAAGTAGGGATGATGCTGGAAATCCCTGCAGCTGCAGTCATCGCAGATTTGTTTGCAAAAGAAGTCGACTTCTTCTCAATCGGTACGAATGATCTGATTCAATATACGATGGCGGCAGACCGCATGAACGAAACGGTTTCGTATTTGTATCAGCCGAATCATCCGTCTGTGTTGCGCCTCATTCATAACGTGATTCAAGCGGCTCATAAAGAAGGCAAGTGGGTTGGTATGTGTGGTGAAGTGGCGGGAGATCCACTGTCCATCCCTGTTTTACTCGGTATGGGATTGGATGAGTTCTCAATGAGCCCTTCGAGCATTTTGAAAGCACGTGCGCAATTCGCGGATCTTTCTAAAGCGGAATGGGAAGGGTATATCCCTGAAATTCTACAGATGGAAACATCCGAGAAGATTATTGAATTTGTACAAGCACATAGCTAAAAAAGAAAAGCGGAACCGAATTGACGGTTCCGCTTTTACTTATTTTTTATCTTCGAACTGGATTTTTTGACCATCAGGCATCGTGATTTCAATATCAAATTTAACGTAATCATCTTTCAAATCGAACGCTTCCAATGCTTGTTGAATGGCTTGTTCTTTTGAAGTGGTTTCTGTAATGTCCAGCTTTTCTAATCTTGGATAAATCTCATCGAACGCTTCCCGTCCATGCAAATTGGAATTGGAAAGTTCATCCTCAACAGTCGATTCCACCTTGCCGTTGTCTTGTTCGATTTCAATTTCATATTCTTTGTTTTTTCCATAATCGACTTCCAGCTCAAATTCGTCGTAAGTCAGCTTGTCCATTTTCTCTTTCATGTAGTCCTGGTCGCTGTCTGACGCTGTCGAGTCATTAGTTGTCGAGGAATCGCTTGTACCCGAAGAAGTGTCCTTGTTAGTGGACTCATCGGTAACGGCTCCAGACTCAGTTGTCGTATCTTCCGTACTGGTTGTTGTGTCCTTTTCTGTGTTCGTGTCATTGTTGCCACAGGCGCCTAGAAGTAAGGCTGTCGCAAGAACGCTTCCTGCAATAGATGCTGATTTTCTCATGATGAAGGCCTCCTATAGATTATGCATTACTTATAGTATTCCCTGCTTATTGAATTACAAACGAGATCAGAATGAGTTATAATTGTGGAAATTATATAAATTAAGGAAGAAAGGAATGGATTGGATGACTACTTCAGTTGATCAACTTTTTGCCGAATTAACGGATTTTTTAGAACAGGAGCAAGTGACACAAAACGAGACAGTACGCGACTTACATAGCAAGGACGAATCTTACCATACGCCAAGCCTCCCGGATCTTGTAGTATTCCCCAGATCCACTGAAGAGGTGAGCAGGATTGTGAAAGCTGCGGGGAATTTAAACGTCCCTGTAATTCCATTTGGGGTCGGCTCCAGTCTAGAGGGACACGTAATCCCATATGATCATGGAATTACAATCGATTTCACTGAGATGAACCAAATACTTCAAGTGAATCCTTCAGACATGCTGGTGACTGTGCAACCTGGAGTGACTCGTTCTGCATTAAACAAAGAGTTAAAAAAACATGGGCTATTCTTCTCTGTCGACCCAGGAGCAGATGCCACACTTGGTGGTATGGCGGCAACGAACGCGAGTGGTACGACATCCGTGAAATACGGCGTCATGCGTGATCAGGTGAGAGATTTGGAAGTGGTTCTAGCGGATGGAACTGTTATTCACACAGGGAACAAAGCGGCCAAATCGTCCTCAGGCTATCATCTGAATGGATTATTTGTCGGGTCAGAAGGAACTCTCGGATGTTTTACTGAATTGACACTCCGTGTGTTTGGAATTCCGGAAGTAACAACCGCTGCACGTGCAACATTCACGTCCATTACGAATGCCATTGAAGCGGTGCCTGCAATTTTGCAAGCTGGCATTCCCATTGCCCGTGTGGAACTGGTCGACACGGAATCCATTCGACAAGTGAATGCGTATAGTGAAACGGATTACGCGGAACTGCCAACACTCTTTTTGGAGTTTCATGGCAACGAAGCCGGTCTCGCACAAGACGTTGCGTTTACAGAAGAAATAGTCGCAGACTTCGGCTGCAAAGAGATCTTGTTCGAAACGGAAACTGCGAGTCGCAATCGTCTATGGGAAGCGCGACACAATGCAGCATATGCCTATACACATGGCTTCCCAGGCAAACAGATGATGTTGACGGATGTATGCGTCCCAATTTCTAAACTAGCTGAAGCTGTGGTTTTTGCGCGTGAAGAACTCGACAGAACAGGGCTTGAAGGCGGAATCGTCGGACACGTTGGAGATGGTAATTTCCACGTATTGTTAATGATCGACCATGAAAATGTTGAAGAACTCAAAATCGCAGATGAATACAATGAAACCATCGTCCGACGTGCGCTCGCATGTGGTGGAACGTGTACTGGAGAGCATGGTGTCGGCGTTGGCAAACAGAAATACCAGCGAGATGAGCATGGCGCTGCGTATGACGTCATGTTGAAGATCAAGCAAGTGCTGGATCCCGAGAATTTATTGAACCCAGGGAAATTAATCAAGTGATTTAAGTGGAAAGGGCTTTCGCAAAGCCCTTTTTTACTTGGAGTGAAACAGCATCATGCTCACAGGATGTCAGTGTGCTCATAAATCTTGATATCTGCTCATAAATCTCAGAAAGTGATCATAAACCTGGGAATCCGCTCATAAATTCAGAAATGTGATCATAAACCTCGAAAAATGCTCATAAACTAAAAATAACGCTCATAAAATTTATATTCCGCTCATAAGTCCTGCTTGCTCCATTGGATAACCCCTGAAAAATCCAGAGAACATCTACTTTTAAAGAATTTCCATCCTTCAACAAGCGTAGCGCTACCAATTAATCCCTTAATGCACTAGAATTGTGTCCCGTTATCAACAAAACCCCAGATTTGTCGGAGAAATCACGCGCTGTGCCGGACATCCTCGAAAATCAAAACCACTACGTAAAAGTGGAAAGTTTTTACATTAGCACTCCCGAAACAGTTTCAACTCACGATTATTGAGCAATAGCTCCAAAAAGACTTTTAGCGCCTTTGTCTGGTACTGCGAACTGGTTACAATCGAGAATTGACGGACAAATGGTAAGTCTTTTACGGGTAATTGCACTAACTCCCCATAACGAATCTCCTTTTGAACAGCCCACTCTGACAACAAACTAATTCCTAGCCCTGCTTCAACGGCTTCCTTAATGGGTTGGGTACTACTGAACTGCATCGTACGGGCAGGAGTTAAGGCGTAGCGTTCAAACACAGCTTCTACAGCCTCTCGTGTGCCGGAACCCTCTTCTCGGATGATCCACGTCTGTTCGATCAACTCTTTCCATTCGATTGCTGTTGTTTTTAACGAAAGTGGATGGTCTGCTGACGCTACAAGAATCATCCGATCTTCCGCGAAAGCTTGTGTGGTCAGTTGCCGATTTTCTTTGAACCGACCTTCAACGATGCCTACATCAAGTTGTCGACTCATGATGAGGTCTGCAATTTCTGCAGTATTGCCAATTGTCACATCTGGTTGAATGCGTGGATAATCTTCGAGCAATCGAGCCAATATATGAGGAAGCACATATTCACCGAACGTATAACTGGCACCAATCGAGAGCTGTCCGCTAGCTTCGTGCGACAAATCATTGACTAAATGGTGCATGCGACCATATAATCCAACGATTTCTTTCGCGTGGTGATACACAATTTCACCAGCTTTTGTCAGTCGGACATACTTGTTTGTCCTTTCCAGCAAGCGCACATTCATCGTCTCTTCCAAGGAACGAATATATTGACTTACTGCAGGCTGGGTCATATGAAGATCCTCAGCTGCACGTGAAAAACTTTTCTTTTCAGTGACCGTCACAAAGACGTTTAAAGCTTGATCCACTTACTCATCCCTTCCTCACATATGGATTTACTTATGATAGCTATTATATATTGTTATTTTCCTTATGAGAACTAGGAGCGTATACTGAACGACAGGAGGTGTTCCACATGAATTCATCATCAACAGCGCCCTCACCGAGAAAGTTATCGAAGCCAGCTGCTTGGATCGGTGGAGTTGCATTTACATTTTTTATTGCATTTTTAGGCTACTTACTAGCTAAGCTACCAGGTTTTGACCATATTGGGCAACTAGCTTCTGCCATTATCATTGCAGTCGCATTTCGACAATTTTTTGGCTACCCTGAAGCGATTCGTTCAGGTATCGGTTTTTCATCTAAACGCTTATTGCGGACAGCGATCATTTTGTACGGTCTTAAACTAAATATCGATACCGTACTTAGCGATGGTCTTGGCTTGCTTGTACGTGATGTGGGCGTCATCATCTTCGCAATCTTCATGACACTATGGCTTGCTAAAATGTTTAAGGCAGATAAAAACATTTCACTCTTACTAGGTGTCGGAACGGGAGTTTGTGGAGCGGCAGCGATAGCTGCAGTTGCACCGATTGTAAAAGCTAAAGACGAAGATACTGCAATTGGTGTAGGGATTATTGCATTGATGGGTACAGTCTTTGCCATTGGATATACGATATTACGTCCATTTTTACCACTCGATGCAATTCAATACGGTATGTGGTCAGGCATCAGCTTGCATGAAGTTGCACACGTTGCGCTAGCAGGAGCTCCTGCAGGTGAAGACGGTCTTGCCATCGCGCTACTTGCGAAACTCGGTCGCGTGTTCTTGCTTGTTCCATTATGCTTCATCTTCATCGCGATTATGAAACGTAAAAGTAAGGGAACAGACGAAGCGGATGCGAAAATTGAATTTCCATGGTTCCTGGTCGGTTTCATCATTTTAAGTGTATTAGGAAGTTATGTATTCGGGCCAATCATTCCAGTATCTGATGGGGTTTATGAATTCATTTCCGTATTAACAACTTGGCTCCTAACGGCAGCTATGGTCGGACTTGGATTGAACGTAAGCCTACGCGATCTGCGCGCGCGAGCACTTCGCCCGCTTGCAGCAATGACTGTTACTTCAATCTTACTGTCAGTAATTGCGTACTTCATCGTCTGATCAATCGATTTTCCATAAAAAACCACGTAGAAAGGAATTCACCTTTCTACGTGGTTTTTTTGGAGTTAATCAATCAAACCTTCTTCTTTCAAGAAATCGACGGCAACGGTTTCATATTCCTCTTTGTCGATATCAACACGAGCATTCAGCTGTTGCATGCGTTCATCGTCAATTCGGCCAGCTAGCATATTCAGAACTTCTTCCAATTCTGGATGCTTGTCTAGCACATCTTGACGGATGAGAGGAGCTGCGTAATAAGGTGGGAATAAATTTTTGTCATCTTCCAACACTTTTAAGTTAAACTCAGGAATGCGTCCATCTGTACCGAAAGCATCGATAACATCGACATCTCCGTTTTTGATGGCACTATACATGATACCTGTGTCCATTGTTTTTGCCTCTTTAAATGAGAACCCGTAAAGTTCCTGGAAGCCAGGATATCCATCTTTTCTTTCTTGGAACTCCGGTTCTGTACCGAGCACCATGGAGTCAGCAGTCCGCTTCAAGTCAGACATTTTTTCAAGTCCATATTTGTCCGCATCTTCCTGTCGCACTGTGAGTGTATAGGTATTATTAAAACCGATTGGATCCAACCAAACTAGATCATATTTTTCTTTAAATACCTTTTTCACATAATCATACGCTTCGTCGGGATCGTTAATGGCATCCTCTTTCAAGTAGTTCATTAAACCAGTTCCTGTATATTCTACATAGACATCATAACTGCCTTGTTGAAGTCCTTCAAAAGCAAGAGTGGATCCGCCGAGGAATGATTCGTATTTTACATCCAAGTCTGTTTTTTCTTCAATCAAGTGACCAAGAACATAGACCATAATCTCTTGTTCGGTGAAGTTTTTACCGGTAATCGTTATGGTTTCCTTATTTTCACCTGTGAATGAGGTAATGGCAAACACTAGGACAACGGCTGCTACAACAGCAATCGCACCGCGCGTTATATTCTTTTTAGTTTTGCGGGAAAGTTTACCTGGTTGCGCCATTCCTTCTACCTTTTTCAAGATGAAGTCGAGCACGATAGCTAGCAAAGCAGAAGGAATTGCCCCTGCAAGGATCAGTCCTGAATTGTACGTCTGAAGACCTCGGAAAATGAGATCCCCCAGCCCGCCAGCTCCAATTAAACCGGCAATAGTAGCAACACCAACTATTAAAACAGTTGCTGTCCGCACACCCGCCATAATGACACCTAACGAAAGCGGTAATTCAACCATCGTAAGGACTTGTCGGCTCGTCATACCCATACCAATACCTGCTTCAACAGTAGCACGGTCAACACCGCGAATACCGATGTATGTATTGCGCAAAATTGGCAGCAAGCCATAAATGGTGAGTGCAATAATTGCAGGTAGTTTGCCTGTCCCCATAAATGGAACAAGGAACACAAGCAAGGCCAGGCTCGGGATTGTCTGTAGTACAGAAGCGACCCCGATGATTGGCTCAGCTATTTTTGTGTTGCGTGTCAAAATGATTCCAAGGGGGACTGAAATGAGGATTGCGATTCCGATAGAAATTAATGAAAGGGTTGCGTGTTCAAGAAATAGGCTCCAAATAGTGGGCCATCGATTTGTAAAGACATCTACTGTATCATTCCATATTTCGTTAATAGTAAAGACCTCCTGTCAAAATGTATCCTATCTTTCAGTTTAGAGTAGTTCATCAACGACGTACTCGACGAGACTCGATCGACTGACGAGACCTAGTAATTTTTCATCGCGATTGACTACAGGGACAAACCAGTAACCTGATTCATTTAACTTCGTAAAAATTTCTGCGACGGGTTCATCGATATAGAATTTCGCATGGTCTGTTTTTTTGATGTCGTTTAACGTAAGCGTTTCGTCATTGAAATGCTTTTGTACATCCCAAATAGATGCCACACCAAGATAATGATCGTTTTCGTCAACGACAATCAAAGTATCGACTCGTTTTTTCTGCATCGTTTTCAGTGATTCTGCAAGACCTCTTTTATATAGAGTGGAGATGGGTTTGATAAGAAGAGATTCGAGTGAGGGAAGTATAACCGCTTCGTTTAAGCGATCTTCTCCGATGAAATTCCGTACAAATTCATTGGCTGGGCGGCGTAAAATCGCTTCTGGAGAGTCGATTTGTACAATTTCTCCATCTTTCATAATACAAACACGATCGGCGATTTTAAGGGCTTCATCCATATCATGTGTTACGAACACAATCGTCTTTTTCACATCGCGCTGAAGTTTTACCAATTCATCTTGGAGCTGCTCACGGCTTATAGGGTCAAGCGCACTGAAAGGCTCGTCCATTAAAATAATCTGCGGTTCTGCGGCCATCGCACGAATCACACCGATTCGTTGTTGCTGTCCACCGCTTAGTTCTTGAGGATACCGATCTGCATATGTAACTGGATCCAATCCAACCATAGTCATCAGTTCGTCCACTTTCTGGCGATAATCTTTTTCCTCCATTTTTTTGAGTTGAGGGACGAGCCCGACATTTTCACGGATAGTCATATGTGGCAACAAACCGATATGTTGAATAACATATCCGATACTTCTACGTAGCTCTACGGGATTGACAGACGAGACACTTTTCTCGTCAATCTTGATATCTCCGCCTGTAGGCTCGATTAATCGATTAATCATTTTCATCGTAGTTGTTTTCCCACTACCACTTGGTCCAATCAGTACAAATAGTTCCCCTTGTTGAATATCAAAGGTTAGGTTTTTCAATGCTTCAAATCCATCTGGATATTTTTTAGACACGTTTTCAAATGTTATCAAGCGTCTTCCTCCTTCATCGTTTTTCGGAATTGCTCCACTAACAACTCTAGACTTAATATACTGGAATTGCAAAATCAATTCCTTTTACCTAGTAAAATTGGTTACTTGCTAAAGCGTGTAAAAAAGCGACTAAGTCTCTTAAGACTAGACTAGCCGCTACATTCTCCCAGATTTGAAAATGGAAAAGAGAAGAAATACAAACATTAAAAATGCGACAATCGCACCGACCTCAATAACAGGAAGGTTAAGTAACATATTATTTTCTCCAGCGATAGCAGAACCGATGATTAGTCCGGTCATAAGAATACTGAAAGCAAGAAGAATGACACTGAAAGCGAGTCTGTTGCTAATGATATCCATTCTTCGAAGAATGAAACTGGTCTGTCGTAAGTTAATATCCAGCTTCAATTTGCCTTTCTTTGCAGCTGTACTTATATCTTTGAAATCTCGCGGAATATTTACGAGAATCTCTGCATTTTCGCTCACACTCTCCCAAGCGGATTTAAGTAGGGAACTTGGACTGTAATACTCCTTGATAAGTTTCTTTCCAAAGGGTTCTACGCCATCCATGATGCTCATATTGGGATCTAATTTTGAAATCAGTCCTTCAAGTGTTAATATCGTTTTCCCTAAAACTGTAATTTCACTCGGGATCTTAATTTGATGACGATAGGCAACCCCAAACAGGTCCATGAAGATGTCTCCCAAACTCATGTTTTCTAACGGAACGTCATAATACTTAGTTTTGAGCATACCTAAATCTTTTTGTAGGCTTTTGATATCTGTTTCGTCTTGTAATATCCCCATTGCATCCAATACTTTGATGATGCCCTTTGTATTGCCGCGTTCCAATTCCATAATTAGCTTTGCGAACTGGAGTTTGAGTTGATCATCCATGACTCCAATCATTCCAAAGTCAATAAAAGAAATAACATTTCCAGGCATGATATATATATTTCCTGGATGAGGATCGCCATGGAAGAATCCGTGATCAAGCACTTGACTAAACATGGAATTCACTAGTTTTCTCGCGAGTAGTTTCCGGTCATATCCTTGTTCATCTAGTAAATCGATATGATCAGACTTAGTTCCCTCGATCATCTCCATCGTCAATACTTTTTTGGTGGTAAGCTCCCAATGTATTTTTGGAATGTACACAGACGGATCTTTTTTCACTTGTCGAGAGATACGTTCAGCATTTCTCCCTTCAGTCTCGTAATCGAGCTCACTGAGTAGTGAATCTGCAAACTCGTTAATAATGGCACGGACACCATATAACTTTCCCCAATCCGTGTTGTTTTCAATGATGGACGCTATTTCCTTTAGAATGGATAAATCCGTACCCACGGTTTGTCGGATGTCGGGGCGCTGAACTTTAACAGCTACTTTCTCACCGTTATATAAGTAGGCAGCGTGGACTTGACCGATTGATGCAGTTGCAAGTGGCTTGTCGTTGAAGGATTCAAATAGTTCATCCAGCGGAGCTCCCAGCTCTTTTTCAATGATTTGCTGGACTTTCTCAAATGAAAAGGGCTCGGCATGGTCTTGAAGTTTTTCAAGTTCACGTATAATTTCAGTGGGTACTAAATCGCGTCGTGTACTTGCAATCTGCCCTAACTTTATGAATGTCGGACCGAGCTCTTGCAAAGTCCGATTCAATTTTTGTCCAATATTATGAAGGTTCATATCCAGAGGTTCGTTCTTCATCTTTGCTGCAGCTCTGCGTTCTGTAATCCCTAGGCGAAAGAGTACGTGGCTAAACCCGTTTTTCAAAAAAGTATTCACAATTTCTTGAAATCTATACGTTCTGCGGATGGAAATCTTAATCACACCAACGCCTCCAATCAACTAGTCAACTAGTATCTATACCCTATAAAGCACTTTGTTAAACGGTCAGTACAAGATTGAAATTATGGAAATCATGCAACTCTTCTTGACACGGAGTAGCAAGAAACATATACTGTTCAACATTGACTTGTTAGTCAATCAATAAAAAAGAGATGGTGAATGTGTTAAATGAGTCCAAGAAATAAGGAACAGTTTAAGGAGATCCGGGACCAACGTCAGCTAGAATTAAGACGTTCTGCAATTCAGATGTTCAGTAAAAAAGGTTTTGCAGCTGCAAAAATCAGTGATATTACTTCGAATGCGAACCTCAGTCATGGACTTTTTTATCATTATTTTGCGTCGAAAGAAGAATTGTATATAGAAGTGATTCGAGATATCCTCTACGATTTCATAGAGGTGGTTGAAGAGGCAACTGAATTTGAAATGACAGCACTCGGCAAAATGGAGTGGCTGACGGAAGCCACACATTCCGGTTCTATTCGAGAAGGGGTTTACCGTCACATTCTTGTCCTGCAAGCTCTGTATTCTGATCATTTGAACGAGCTTACTAAACAAGAAATTGTTGCATTATACAAAGAAGCTGTGGATGGGATTGGCAGCATTATTAAAACAGGTCAAGAAGAAGGGCAATTCATAGAAGGGGATCCTGAGGAACTGGCAACATATCATTTGTCGTTAGCACACGGTCTACTATTATGGAATGCTCGAACAGAAAATCCGGTGGAGCTGTCCACTGACAAAGTATTAAGACAGCTGAAAAAAGTTGGAGATGGAGGAGCCTGTTCATGAACAAAAGAATGTTAGCCCCAACGATTATTTCGATTGCAATGGCAACTGTAATGGCAGGTGCCGCAATCTCACCAGCGATCGGTTTGATCGCTTCGAACTTTCCGAATGCCGATCCGATTTTAATTAAGCTAATCTTAACTGCACCTTCGTTAATCATTATTCCGTTTTCATTTGTATCCAGTTATTTAACGACCAAAATCTCCAAACGTGCGATCGTCATGATTGGCTTGACGATTTATATCATCAGTGGTGTAGGCGCTCAATTCACAAATACGATTGAAATGTTACTCGCTTTCCGATTTGTACTTGGTGCTGGGGTAGGACTTGTCATGCCACTATCCATTTCGCTTATTAGCGACCACTTTGTTGGAAGAGAACAAGTGAAAATGATGGGGTATAGTTCCGCGTTTAGTAACCTCGGAGGAATCGTCACGATGACGCTTGCTGGGTTTCTTGCAACGTTCGGCTGGAAGGTTCCTTTTAACGTCTATTGGATGGGCGCGATTATCTTTATACTCGTTTACTTTTTCTTGCCGAAAAATGAGCCTGTTCAACCACACGGATCGGGTCCTAAAAAGAGATTACCTCTTTCGGTGTATGGATACGCACTTGCCTCAGGAAGTATTATGCTCGTCTATTATGGGATTGCGACCAATATGGCGCTCTTCCTAGAACAAGGAAAACTCGGGGGATCGAGTGTTGCAGGAGCTGTCATATCGTTTACGACGATTGGTGGAATGATTACGAGCTTGACGCTTGCACAACTTCAGGATGCGTTAAAGAAGTTTCTCATTCCTATAAGTCTCTTGTTTATGGGCTTGGCATTCGGATGTCTCGCGTTAACGTCATCCATTCCTGTGATTCTGACAGCGGTTTGTTTCGTTGGTCTAGGGCAGGGCATCTTGTTCCCGCTCATTAATATCAAAGCATTGGGCTTAGTCAATCCGTTGAACAGTGACCGGGTCATTGCAGTTGTGTCTAGCTGTATTTACATCGGTCAGTTCAGTTCGCCACTCGTGCTAGATTCAATCGCCCGCTCTATGGGTCACCCTACGATTCGTTTCCAGTATTTCTTTATTGGTTCTGCATTAGTCCTAAGTGTAATCATTATAGCGATTGTTGCCATCGTATTAAAATCAAAAAGTGGACCCTCACTCAAAGAGGAAGATCCCGTATAACAAACATGAAAAACGGACACCGCGCAAAAAAAGCGAGGTGTCCGTTTTTTGATTAAATTTGTTTTACAAGACGTTCCATCTGAAGAATTCGGAAACCGGATTTCTCTAATTTCGCACGAAGTGCTTCGACTTCATCCTCAGTTTTTTCACCTTCGAGTGTTAGAACAACACGTCTTACAAGCACGGAACCGTTATCGAGCGTTAGCATGCCTTCAATGTTTTCACCGCGAAGGGTGCGTGCCAGTTTTTCAATCATCCCACGCGCTTCCGTAGAGGAGATTGTTAGATTCAACCCACCCGTGTTGACACCAAATGCATCTTGGAACACGCCTTCAATTTTGTTGTGTGTCAGAATACCGACTAGTTTGCCGTGATCGGTAACCGAAATGAAAGGAAGTGCTTTGATTTTTAATAGTGCATCCAAGAATGATGATGTCTCTTCAATAGAATCCTCGTGGTGCTTTATAATCGTATCCAGCGTCGCATCTGCGTTACCATTCTGTTCATACAAATATTCAATAAGATGGATTTTGTAGATCATTCCTTTGTAGTTGTCATTCGCATCCACGACAGGAACGGAACGAAAGCCACTTTTTCGGATTTTATCAAGTGCCTCGGTTACAGTATCTTTGTCATTAACTGTAGTTACATAATTTCTAGAAACTAATAAGTCACGTACGCGCATTCATAATCCCTCCAGTTGTTTTCAATCATTTCAAAATGTTTTGTAAAAACCATTATAAGTGAAACAGAAAGCATTGAGCAAGGTATTTTCAGTCGCGTTGTTCACCTTCTATTGTATAGTACGCACCTGGAAAAGTCTTGCTAATGGCTAAGTTGTCACACGATATCTATTTCTTCCCGTATTCTTTAGATGCAAATCCTCTTTCACAAGTTTGCTTCAGTAGAAAGAACAGGTAAACTAGAGAAAAGAACCATATGAAAGAGAGGAATCGGTGTGTATTTTTCTTTCAAGCATGATAACTGGGAATGGATTGAAGTCGAGCAGAAAACCGATTTGAAGGCAGAACTTTCCCATCAATCCCATATGAGTAGTAAGTGGCTTGAAACCCTTGAAAAGAACAAACAAGATGTCATCGGTAACTCAACGGCCGTTCGGGATGAGGAGGCACTTTGGGGGAGACTTACGTACGAACAAAGCATGCACAGTAAAGATGAAAATAAGACTTTTTCATTTTTTCTCACGAAAGATACGTTGTTGACGTCACAGTTAAATCAGGACCTGTTCCCGAAAGAAGCGCGTGAAGAAATGGAATCAAAACTGGAGGGTTCGGAAAATGCAGTTCAGGCATTTGTCGTCCTTCTAAATGCGGTTCTGCACAAATTTCTTGAGCAAATTGATCAGTTTGAATATCGTCTAAGAGAGATGATTTGGGAAATCAAAGAAAATAATAATATGGCTTTACTAGAACGTATTGCACAAAGCAGGCATGAATTGATTATTTGGAATAACCTAGTCATTCCATTAGTCGAAGTTCAAATGACGATTGAAGAGACTTTTGAAGAAAAACAACTTGGAACACTTGAGTATAAGCGGCTATGCACGAGAATAAAACGAATCAAGATGCTGATAAGAGAGTACAGCCAAGAAGTGGAGGCTCTAACAGACATGGAGAGTCTTGTATCCAATCAGCGAGGAAACGAAATCATTAAAACGCTCACAGTGATTACGACAATCTTTACCCCGGCTGCAGTTTTCGGGGCGATCTGGGGAATGAACTTCAAGTCGATTCCGGAGTTTGAGTGGGCACACGGTTATGCCTTTGCACTCACCGTCATTCTGTCCACTACATTCGGTCTTTATTTCTATTTGAAAAAGAAAGGCTGGATGGGAGAAATTTTGAAAACCAAATCGAATCGGTCCATGTTCAAGTGAAAGAAAAGGAGGGTGAGGAATGACCGATCAAGAAATGGACAAAATCCTTCGTATTCGTACGGAAGGCACAATTGAAATCTTACAAAGTTCAGCGCATTATAACCGCTATGAAGCGACGCCGTACAGCGTATTGGAAGCGTTATTTGAAATCTATCCGCTACGTTCCACGGATCATCTCGTGGATTTCGGGTGCGGCAAAGGAAGGGTCCCTATCTATAGCGCGTATCGTTTTGGAAGCATTGTCACAGGCGTCGACTTGAATGGACGTTTGTTACAAGAAGCGTTTGTCAATCTCGCAGATTTTCGAGCTTCACAGAAACGGTTTCGCGGCTCTATTGAATTTGAACAAACTACTGCAGAAACGTATCAGATTCAAGCTAGACAAAATGTCTTCTACTTTTTCAACCCTTTTTCAGTGGAGGTTTTCCAGACAGTCATTCGCAATGTGTTAGACTCTGTTGACCGTTATGAGCGACAGGTAGATATCATCCTTTATTACCCCACGACTGCCTTCGTGTACTTTTTGGAAGAACAAACTCCTTTTGAACGAATTGAAGAAATCCCCATCCCAATGCTGTCAATTGACAATGAGGATGAACGTATATTGATTTATCGATATGAATGAAGTAAAGCCAGCCCGCATATTGGGCTGGCTTTTTAAGCAGTGACCTTTTGTAGAAGTTCCTCAATTTCAAGCTTCGGTAAAGGTCGGGAATAGAGAAATCCTTGAACCTCATCACAGCGAAGCGTACTTAAAAATGTGGCTTGCTCATCTGTTTCAACACCTTCTGCGATGACATCGATGCTTAGATTTTTTGCAAGTTCAATAATGGTTTTAATAATCGCAGTGTTGCTACTGCTGAGATCTTGCAAGAAGATTTGATCAATCTTTAAATGCGTAATCGGAAATTTACTTAAATAACTTAAAGATGAATACCCTGTCCCAAAATCATCAATACTGACGTGGATTCCCTCGGTATGCAGTCGCTGCAAAATCTTTTGTGAGTAGTCCACATCCGTTGTCATGCTTTCAGTGATTTCAATGTTTAAATAGGTAGGATCCAATCCAGTCTTCTTTAGAACTCTGAGAACATTGTTGATGAAAGTTGGTTGTTTGAACTGACGAATTGAAACGTTCACACTCATTCGGATGTTTGGAAATCCCCGATCTTGCCACTGCTTGGCTTGAGCACATGCAGTTTCCAACACCCATAATCCAATAGGTAGAATTAGGCCGCTTTCTTCTGCAATAGGGATGAATTGTCCAGGGGAGATTAACCCTTTCTGGGAGTGATTCCATCGCGCTAACGCTTCAACCCCCGTCATGGTTCCCGTTTTCATATCGTATTGGGGTTGATAATGGAGTTCCATTTCATTTCGACTGATTGCTTGACGTAAATCCATTTCAAGCAATGTTTTCTCGATCATGTCATTATTCAATTCTTGAGTAAAGAAACGGTGAGTGCTCTTTCCTTGATCCTTTGCAAGAAATAATGCTGTATCTGCATTTCGCAGTAGAGTGTCATAATCTTCACCGTCAAACGGAAAACGACTAATTCCTATGCTTGGAGTGATGTACACTTCAATCGATTTAAATGTATAGGAATTCGAAATCTCTTCAATGATACGAAGCGAGATCTCGTTTACTAAGTCCTTATCAGTCTCTCTTATCATAAGGACAAATTCATCGCCAGCGAGACGACAGGCTAAGTCATTCGGTCCAAGACAAAGGGTAAGTCGTTCGGCAACTGCTTTCAGCACCTCATCGCCAATGAAGTGACCTAGGGAATCGTTAATGTTTTTGAAACGATCCAAATCTAAATATAGAATGGAAAAGGTATCAGCCACTTTGATGGCTTCGTTGACCTGAGACTTAAATAGTCTGCGATTAGGAAGGCCGGTCAAGGCGTCATAAAATGCCATATGTTCAACAAGTTTTTCTGCCTTTTTCCGCTCGGTAATCTCGACACACGTTCCTACGACTTCGATTACCGCTCCATCTTCCTGTACGGGAGACAAATAAATAATAAAACTGTGGTCTAAATAATCGAGTTCGAATTGACAGGGCTCCCCATTAAGGGCTGCGTATGCAAATGGTCGTAGTTGTTGAAGCTCTAGACGACTGAAAGGATTTGATTCTCCCCGGGTATTTATCAGATTGCTCGTCAGACCTAGTTTTTCACAAATCTGACCTTCCAATAAAGTGATGAAAATACGTCCATTTTCATCTGCTTCATATTTGAAAATTGCATTTTGCAAGTTCTTAACAGTCGTCCGAAAATCATTCTTCAATGCAGATTCCAGCGCTTTCTCTGCCTCGATCCGTGCAGTAATGTCAGTTCGAATGGAGATATATTCATAGGGTTTTCCGTTATCATTTGAAAAAGGAACGATGGTTGTGTTCATCCAGTAAAAGGAACCATCCTTAGCTCTATTTTTTACTTCACCACGCCAAACTTCACCACCTTGAATCGTTTCCCACATATTTCTGAAAAATTCTTTAGGGTGATAGTCTGAATTAATGATTCGGTGTGTCTTTCCTAACAACTCTTCTTCTGCGTACTTGGAGAGTTCACAAAATTTAGGGTTTACATACTTGATGACACCCACAGCATCAGTAACAGCAATGACAGAGGCATGATCCAGTGCAGACTGTAAATTATGTAACACTTTTAATGTTTCATCATATTTTTGGGAAGTCAGGCGCTCTTCCGTAATGTCCGAATCAATGGAAATATAGTGGGTTGCCACTTGGTCTTCGCTGATGACAGGTACTACTGTAGCTCGGACCCAATAAGGAGTTAAGTCCTTTGCAAGACCCTTAACGATCAGATGCTTAACGGGCTCTTCATCATTGGTAAGGTTCATCTCCTCAAATACCATTTGAGGATCATGACTCGGAGAGAGTACCTGATACGTGTTCCCAATCAGCTCTTCTGGATTAAATTGAGTCAGTTCGCAGAAATGTTTGTTGACATACGTAATCTTACCGTTCGTATCTGTTATGGACACACAGAATTTTTCATCGAGAAGTCGTGTTAGTGAAGGTATATTTTGAGCATCTGTTAACACCATAGTCACGGAATCCTTTCTTGTACTAGGTGAAATTCACTTAGGACGGTTAATGGTTTTTTAATATTAGCTATATGTTAATAATTGAGTAAAAGTGCCTAGTACTTATGATTCGATTATAACACTGCACCTTTAGACCTTCTAGCCATTTAGAGATAAACTTATCTGTTACATTGGAATATACAAATAGTTCTCGTTTTTTAGACACATCTTTAGACAGGTTGCAGTGAATTGGTGGCGAAGGTATCATGTAAGATGAACAGATATGCAAGGATTATATCGGCTTACATAAAACTATTTACACAGAAAGATCAGAAATCATCTTAGACTATTACATTAAGGAGCTGTCGGAAATGGATGGACAGTTGGACAGAATTAGACGGGAATCATTAAAACAGAAAGTGGTATCGGCAGAAGAGGCTGCATCTTGGATTCAGGACGGAATGACACTTGGCTTAAGTGGTTTTACACGTGCAGGTGACGCAAAAGCAATTCCGGAAGCACTCGTAAAGCGAGCTCAAACGGAGTCTTTCAAAGTAAATGTATTTACAGGGGCTTCGCTAGGACATGATATCGATAAACTCTTTACAGAAGCGGGAATTGTAAATAAGCGGCTGCCGTTTCAGGCAGATGCTACGATGCGTAAAGGTATTAATAATGGGGATTTGTTATTTGTCGATCATCATTTGTCTAATACGTCTGAACTGATCCGGGGTGGTGTGTTACCGCAAGTAGATATTGCTGTTCTGGAAGCGGTTGCAATTGCGGAGGATGGATCGATTATTCCTTCGACTTCTATTGGGAATTCTTTGATTTTTGCAGAACATGCGAAGTCCATAATAGTAGAGATCAACGTTGCCCATTCTGAAGAGTGGGAAGGCGTGCACGATATTTACGATCCAGGTGTGTTAGGTGATCGTGAGCCGATTCCTTTGACTCATCCAGATGAGCGGATTGGAACTTATGGAATACCTGTTGATCCGGATAAAATAATCGGAATTGTGTTGACGGAAGAATATGATTCGTTCTCGACAATCGACGAACCAGATGAAGAGACGGAAGTGATGGCTGGACATTTGCTTCAGTTTTTACGATCTGAGATTGCTGCAGGCAGGTTGACGAAAGAATTAGCCCCTTTGCAATCAGGAATTGGGTCGCAAGCAAATGCGGTTCTTCATGGTTTGTTAGATTCCGAATTTGAAAATTTAGAAGTCTATTCTGAAGTACTACAGGACTCTGTGTTTGAACTCATTGATGCGGGAAAAGTGAAATCAGCATCATGCACATCGATTACTGTAACTGAAGAACGCATGGACATTTTAAGAAATAACCTACCTTTTTATAAAGAGAAAATTGTTATGCGTCCACAAGAAATTTCGAATCATCCAGAACTTATTCGCAGACTTGGTACGATTTCCATTAACACAGCACTCGAATTCGATATATATGGCAACGTTAATTCCACGCATGTTACAGGGACTAAAATGATGAATGGGATTGGCGGGTCAGGAGATTTTGCTCGTAATGCCCGTTTGGCTATTTTTGTGACCAAGTCTCTTGCGAAAAAGGGCGCGATTTCAAGTTGTGTACCATTCGTTTCCCATGTCGATCATACGGAGCACGACGTGGACATCCTAGTCACTGAACAAGGATACGCAGATTTACGGGGACTTGCGCCAAAAGAACGGGTGGAGTTGATCATTAACCGATGCGCACACCCTTCGTATCGCCAGGAATTATGGGCATACTATGAAGAAGCAGCACTTCGTGGTGGACATACCCCTCATATTCTTGAGAAAGCGTTAAGCTGGCACATTCGTTTAGCGGAAACAGGAACTATGCGCGAGTCGAAAGAAGAAGTGACGCAATCATGAGAATTTCACTGTTCGGTGGCACTGGTCGTGTAGGTTCTATCTTATTGCAGCGATTGCTTGATAGTGGACATCACGTAACAGCCCTGGCCCGAAATCCTGAGAAGTTGCCAGTTCATCCTAGCCTGACCGTCATTCAAGGAGATGCCAAGGACCAAGCTGCTATTGCGACGACTATCCTCGGAAGTGAGGCGGTGGTGAGTGCGCTTGGAACAGATAAAACAACGACTTTGAGCGAAGCGACTCCTCACATAATCGAGGCTATGAGAAATGAACATATAAAGAGGATTCTAACGATTGGTACAGCTGGCATTTTGCAAAGCCGGATGGACCCTGAACGACTTCGTTATGAAGCGGGAGATTCCAATCGAAAACTGACAACAGCTGCAGAGGAGCATCATGCTGCGTATCGATCGCTGTCAGCATCCGACTTGGACTGGACCATCGTTTGCCCAACCTATTTACCGGATGGAGAAATTACAGGAACCTACCGGACGTTAGACAACTGGTTGCCCGTGGAGGGGAAACAAATTTCTTCCGGAGACACCGCACACTTTGCTGAGAATGAGTTGGTTGCGTGCAATCATCTTCATGCTAGAGTAGGAATTGCATACTAAGGTTTTTATACGGCCAAAAGCCCACACATCCCATAAACAAAGGGATGTGCGGGCTTTTGCCATTAACTCAATTGTGAAAGGAACATCGTTGCGATGCCGAAGTAAATAAGTAACGATAATATATCGTTTAATGTGGTAATAAGAGGACCAGAAGCGACGGCTGGATCGACATTGAACCTATTAAGGAGTAATGGGATTATCGTTCCGGCGATGGTCCCGATAATGAGTGTCGAAAGAAGGGAAACACCGACAACAAAACCAAGTACCATACTTCCTTGCCAAAAGAATGCGATGATTGCAATGAGCAAGCCGCATGTGATCCCTATGACAACTCCTACAACAATTTCCCGCATCACTAACTTAAGTGTTTTTTTCCATGTCATTTCTTCAGATGCCAATCCACGTACGACAACAGCTAACGACTGCGTACCCGTGTTACCCGTCATTCCAGCAATCATAGGCATGAAAAAGGCGAGGGCGACAACTGCATTCAATGTGTCTTCAAACTTCGAAATGATACTGCCAGACACCAGTCCTATGAATAAAAGCAAAATCAGCCATGGCAGTCTGCGACGAGCGGCAACTAAGGGTTTCGTCCGGAAGTCGATGGACTTACCTGAGGCTAGCAGCATTTCAATGTCTTCGTCTGCTTCACGGACGACGATGTCCAGCACTTGATCACCAGAGATGGTTCCGACTAGTACATGATCACCTGTTGTGACAGGGATAGCATCGAAATCGTATCTTCCAATCAGTTTGGCAACGTCTTCCTGTTTAGTGAGCACATCGACTTGGATGGGCTCTGTCCTCATAATGTCAGCTATGCGCTGATCATCATCTGCAAGCAGTAAATCTCTAAAGGTGACCACCCCGATCAGTCGCTGGTCTTCATCCACTACATATAAGTAATTGATAAAGTGAGCTAGGTTTTCGAACTTTTTAAGTTTTTGCTCAGCATCGGTAACAGAGAGTTGCGGAGAGATAGGTATGTAACGGTTAGTCATGACGCGGCCGGCCGTTTTAGGAGGATAATCCATAATATGGAGAATGGACTCCAATTCTTCGCGCCGCATTTTAGCAATTAAATCATCAATTTTTCCTTTAGAAAGCCCTGTTAATAAAAAAGCTAAATCGTTATTTTGCATCTTATGTAAAATTTCAGTAGAACGATCTGGTCCAATCCTTTCTAGTACAGAGAGTTGTTCATCTTTACTAAGATAGCGCAGCAATTCGGTTAGTTCTTGAATAGAGAGCCATTCCAAAAATAATGTTTTTCGTTTCCTAGGAAGCTCCTTATATTGGGAGGCAATCTCGTACTTTTCTAATGCATTGATGATTTCGTGAAACGTATCTTTCTTTCCTTCGTTAAGCACCCGAATTATGGCTCTCTCCAGCTGTACTTTGTCTAAAGTCTCTTTCTTTTTTTCTTTATGTAACAACGCCACGCCAATCACCTCATATTTGCTCATTCTATCATTCAGACTTAATAATGCTTATGCCCGTTCTAGATGAAAAGGAAACAATTAAGCTATTATCTAAACAGTTGTTTATTCAAGTTTCAGAATAAATATTCATTTATCAGTCAATTTGTGTTTTAATAGAACAACCTACACTTTCAAAGGAGAGGATCATGCATTGTGAATAAGCGGTACTAGGAAACCATCTCCACCGTATTTAATTTATAACTATTTAACAAGGGGAGGAAAGGAGAGAAGCTACGAAATTAAAACTAATATTACAGTTTCATTACTGTTTTTGTAATTTTCATGTTTAAATGAATTCTACTAGGGAAAGTGCAATAGAGAGCACAAAAAATAGCCAATAGGCTAATACAAAAGGGGAGTTTCATAGAATGGGAAAATTGAAGATGATGTTATTGATGCTTGCTGCATCGGTTCTACTGCTTGCAGCCTGTGGTAAAGATGATGATGACAAATCGTCTGGAAATGCTGGTGAATCTGGGGATACCAGCTACGATTTAGTTAAAAAAGGGAAATTCACATTTGCAGCAAGTGGTGTATACAAACCGTTTAGTTTTGAGGAAGACGGAGAACTAACAGGTTTTGATATTGAAATTGGAAATGCGCTTGCTGAAAAGATGGACCTTGAACCGAATCCAGTAACAAATCCATTTGAAACGATCTTACAGGGATTAGTTGGTAAGAAGTTTGATGCAATTATCGGTTCGATGGCATACACAAAGGAACGTGCAGAACAAGCAGATTTCACTGAGCCTTACTACTATTCTGGTGGAATGATCTTTGTTGCAAAAGATAATGACGAAGTCAAAGGTCCAGATGATCTTGAGGGTAAGAAAATTGGTGTCGTTGCGCAATCCACGTATGAAGCGCCTGCAAAAGAATTATCCGATAACGTCCAGTACTATAGTAGTGACGTAGTAGCGCTTAAAGATTTGACAGTAAAAGGTCGTCTAGATGCTGTTATCACTGCTGATATTGTTGGGTATGAAGCAATCGATAATGGATTTGAAGTGAAGGAAGTCGGAAAACCGATGTGGGTAGAACAGCCATCGATTGCTGTAAATAAGGAAAATCCTGAATTGACAAAAGCATTGGATGAAGCACTTCAAGCACTTATTGATGATGGAACGTACAAAGAGATTTCAGATAAGTGGTTCGGTCGCGACCTTCTTGACATCGATTTAGAAGGTGTTGAGTTATTAGAATGATTGAACTAATCACCTATTTAATGGAAAGCTGGTGTGCCGGTGCCTGAGTTATTTGTAACCTTTTATGAGGTATTCATGCAAACCTACAAAGGCTTCCTAGAAGCAGGTCTTTTGACCATCGAAATTACAGCGATTGCAGTCGTGATAGGAACAGTTCTTGGAATTATCTTCGCACTCATGAAGATTTCCAACTCCAAAATATTACAGACCATCGCAAACTTATATATTACCCTGATTCGAGGAACTCCATTAATCGTACAAATCATGTTCCTCTACTTCGGGATCACTTCGATTATCATACTGGAAAACTTCTGGGCGGGTGCAATTGCTCTAGGTATCCATAATGGAGCCTATATTGCGGAAATCTTCCGAGGATCGATTCAAGGGATTGACCGAGGTCAGCGAGAAGCGAGTCTTGCGTTAGGGATGAATAGTTCTCAGACAATGAGACGTATTGTATTTCCACAAGCATTGCGACGCGCAATACCGCCACTAGGCAACCAGTTCATCATTACATTGAAAGACTCTTCGTTAGTTTACGTAATCGGTGTATCTGAATTGTTCGGTGTTGCCAATCGTGTTGCAGCATCTAACTTCAAGCAATTTGAAACGTTTCTCGTAGTCGGTCTTTACTATCTTATTCTCGTTCTGATTTTCACTGCGTTACTGAAGTGGTATGAGAACAAATTGGATGTGGATAAATAATGGGGGCAGATACGATGATCAAAGCAGAAAACGTCCATAAGTCATTTGGAAAACTTGAAGTGTTAAAAGGAATTGATATGGAAGTGCATCCAGGAGAAGTTGTTGTTCTCGTCGGTGTTAGTGGATCGGGGAAAAGTACATTCCTTCGGTGCCTGAATTTCTTGGAATTGACCAATGAAGGCGTCATTACGATTGACGGAAAACGAGTGAATCAGAAAAAAGACGATCTTTCAAAAGTCCGGGCTGAAGTGGGGATGGTATTTCAGCATTTCAACTTATTCCCTCATAAGACGGTGCTTGAAAATGTGATGGAAGCGCCAATCATGGTCAAAAAGGTAGCCAAGTCTACTGCTAAAACAACAGCTCTTGAAATTCTGGAAAAAGTGGGTTTGTCCGATAAGGCAGATGTCTATCCAAATAAGTTGTCAGGTGGTCAAAAACAGCGTGTTGCGATTGCCCGCGCACTCGCAATGGAACCGAAAGCATTGCTGTTTGACGAGCCAACGTCTGCACTTGACCCTGAGTTGGTAGGGGAAGTCCTGCAAGTAATGAAAGACTTGGCAGACGAAGGAATGACGATGGTTGTCGTTACCCATGAGATGAAGTTCGCCAAAGAAGTTGCAGACCGCGTCATTATGCTGAACGAAGGAATCATCATCGAAGACGCAGACCCTGACACATTCTTCAACCACTCCTCAAATGAACGAACTCGACAATTCTTAGAAATGGTAAACGTTTAGTGAAGTAAAAACCTCTATCCCGACTGTACGGGATAGAGGTTTTTCATCGTTTAGGCGTATAGTTCAGTTCCTTGAAAAGGCCATTTCGCTCCGAGTCTGTTAAATCACGCCACTGACCAACTGGCAGATTTCCGAGTGTCAGGTTCATAATACGCATTCTACGCAAACTGACGACATTATAGCCAAGTGCCGTACACATGCGGCGAATTTGGCGATTCAACCCTTGCGTTAGCGTAATGTTGAACTTCCGAGATCCGAGTTTCCGGACTTTACAAGGCTTGGTTACTGTATCGAGAATGGGTACTCCTTGTTCCATCTCACGAATGAATTGATCTGTAATCGGACGATCCACTGTTACGATATACTCTTTTTCGTGACCGTGTTCTTCACGCAAGATTTCATTCACAATGTCGCCGTCATTCGTAAGTAGTAGCAAGCCGTCTGAATCTTTATCTAACCGGCCGATATGGAAGATGCGCAAGGGATGATTTACAAAATCGACGACATTTCCATGGACATGATGTTCCGTTGTACTTGTGATTCCGACAGGCTTGTTCAACATCAGATAGACGAGTTGTTCTTCAACAGATACCGGTTTACCATCTACTTCAACGAGATCACCGTCTTCGACTTTACTGCCAAGTTCTGCGGTTGTCCCATTAATGACGACACGTCCTGCTTCTATCCATTTGTCAGCACCGCGCCGTGAAGTAATTCCTGCTTCACTTAGAAATTTGTTAATACGCATGAGGTCCCACCTTGTCTGATTACCGTTTTTCTTATTGTAGCTCCTTTTCAGCTGCCAATCAAAGCTTCTAAAATAAAATGTAGTTGTCAGAAAAGATAATGATTGACATGAGGAATGATAGGTTGTAAGATTGGTTACACCTTTCAGATGGGTAGTTGGTGTCGGGAGCGACACCGCCCACGGAGAGCAGAGATGAGACGAGAAGAGCATAGCTGAGAAATCATTGAAATAAGAAGAGTAGCACCGCGTTAGGCAGATCCAGAGAGTCGGTGGATGGTGGAAACCGACCTGTCTTATGGTGTGAATGGACTTATGAGAGCCTAATGAAAAACTGTTACAGGTTTTTCAAGGACGCCATTCCCGCGTTATGGGAAGTGCTGATTAAAGCACACGAAGTGGGGATACGTCTGTATTCCAATTGAGGTGGCAACGCGGATTTTTCCGTCCTCTGCAATCGGACTTAACTGTCTGGATGCAGGGGGCTTTTTGTCGTTTTCGAGAACTTATATGAGATGGGAGAGAATCGAATGACAATTGAGAAAATGGGATTACGAGTAACCGCTAAACGGTTTAATGGAGAAACTTTAACACCTACTTTGCTTTTTCAAAGAATGCAAGGTACACATAAATTTTTGTTGGAAAGTTCTTCAGGCCATACGAAAAATGGCCGTTATTCCTTCATAGGCGCTAATCCTTTGAAAGCGTACAAAGGACATCGTGATGGTGTAGAAGAAACCAATTACATGGACGGCTCTTCGTTTGTTCATGAAGGAGAGTTGTTCACACTACTGAAGCGGCTTATGCCGAGGGTGACGGACGATAGTGACTTCCCGTTTACTGGCGGGGCTGTAGGCTATTTCGGGTACGATGCGGGCAGAACAGAGATGTACGGAGCAAACCCAGATTTCCCGAGTGCAACCTTTAATATTTACGACACAATCGTCATATATGACCACCAGATAGAGGAAGTGACATTGTTGCATACAGAAATTCATCCTACCCATCAGGCACCTGATTTGGATGAACTTGTTGCAACGCTTGGAACGGGTGTTGCAGATGTTGAAACAGATGTGAAGGTATCCGAATATCGAAGCAATGTATCCCAACAAGAATTTGAAGCGAATGTCCAACACATAATCGATGACATACGGCAAGGAAAAGCAGAGCAAGTCGTCCTATCACGTAAATTAGTAGCCGATATTGAAGGAGATCCTTTCCAGCTGTATCGACTACTGCGTGAACGGAATCCATCACCTTATATGTATTATATGGAATTTGATGATCACCTTGTTATTGGTGCATCTCCTGAAAGTCTAGTACGTGTCCAAGAAGGGCGTGTACAAACGAATCCGATTGCAGGAACGCGTAAGCGGGGGATTACTATGGCAGAAGATGAGAAGCTGGAACAAGCGCTGCGTGCAGATCCAAAAGAGTTATCGGAACATGACATGCTAGTTGAACTGAGTCAAAGTGAAATGAAGCAGTTCTGTGATCCTGAAAGTGTTGAAGTAACGGCGTATCAAGAAACCGTTAGATATGAACATGTGATGCACCTTGTATCAGAAGTGGCTGGAGAACTTGCACCCGGATTGCACGCGTTAGATGCTCTTAAAACGAGTTTGCCAGCGGGAACAGTCACTGGCAGTCCGAAGCCTGTAGCGATGACGATGATTGATGAACTAGAGCCAGAACCAAGAGGAATCTACGGCGGGGCAATCGGATATATCGGCTTGAACGGTAATATCGATTTTGCCCTTACAATCCGTACAATGGTCGTGAAAGACGGCGTTGTAAGTGTCCAGTCAGGCGCCGGAATTGTTGAAGCATCCAATCCACATTCGGAATTCATGGAGACAGTCAATAAAGCCAAATCGCTAACAAGTCTAATACAGGAAAAACACTAGAATAGTAAAGACGAAAAAAGAGACGAGAACAGTAGAGAAGAGGAGAGATTAGTTATGAAGAGCTACATACAAGCCGTTCAAGCAAAGCGTAATCTTACGTTTCAGGAGATGGAAGGTGCTGCAGGTTTGTTGTTGAATGACGGTACAGATGAGAAGGAGATTGCCACTTTTCTTAAATCTCTCGCACAAAAGGGAGAAACTGCAGATGAAGTGGCGGCATTAGCTTCTGTCATGTCTGTCAATGCAATTCGCCCAGAATTTCCTAGAGGTTCATATATGGATAACTGCGGAACAGGAGGAGACGGTTCAAACAGTTTCAATATCAGTACTGCATCAGCGTTCGTCATGGCAGCATCCGGAGTCCGCGTTGCAAAACACGGCAACCGGAAGATTTCGAGTGCTGCTGGAAGCCATGATGTGCTTGAAGAACTAGGGGTGAGAAATGATCTCACCCTAATGGAAACAACTGCCATGATGGAGCAGTGTGGCATTGCATTCTTGTTCGCACCGAACGTGCATCCGAAGATGAAACGGATTGGAGCGATACGCAAACAAATTGGCAGTCCGACAATCTTTAACCTAGTCGGTCCTTTGACAAACCCCATTCCACTTCATGCACAATACACGGGCATTAATCGGAAAGAATTCGTTATGGAGTATGCCTCTGTTCTAAATATGCTAGGCAGGAAGCGGGCTGTAGTTGTCGCGGGTGCAGGAGGTCCTGACGAAGCAACGCTTGCAGGCAGAAATACACTCGTTCTTGCAGATCGCGGTGACCTGATTCCGTTTACGTTAACAGCCGAAGATGTCGGGCTGCAGCCAGCTGGTCTGGAAGCAATCCGGGGTGGCGATGCAACGTGTAATGCTGCGATAATTCGTTCAATTATGGAGGGGCAGCGTGGACCGCAGTTTGATACAGTTGCCCTCAACGCAGGCATTGGATTATTTACAGAAGGTATCGTTAGAACTGTTCAAGAGGGAGTTCGACTTGCTGAAGATAGCATTCTTACAGGAAGAGCCAAACAAAAATTAGAAGAAGTGGCTGCCTTTTGTGCACAGTGCTCTGATAGGGTGGTGGTGTTATGACCATTCTGGATGATATTTTGCGCAAGAAGGAACAAGAAGTTTCCCGAATGTTAGCAGAACCAAATGTTCGACCGACTCAAACAATCGTAGCGCGTCCCTCATTACTGGATACCATAAAAAACTCGAACCAGTTGCAAGTGATTGCGGAAATAAAACGGGCATCGCCATCGAAAGGAGTTATTCAAGAAACCGTAAACCCTGTCCAACAAGCTCGGATATACGAACAATCAGGCGCAGCATGTGTTTCTGTTTTGACGGATACGCCATTTTTTAAAGGGTCATTTGAAGATTTGAAGTTGGTGGCGGAAGCGGTTCATATCCCGGTGCTTTGTAAAGATTTCATCATTCATCCCATTCAAATCGATTGTGCGTTAGCTGCAGGGGCATCCGTTATATTGCTAATTGTTGCAGCGTTGCCCGATGCGGAGTTGAAAGCACTGCATGTCTATGCAACCTCACTTGGATTGGAAGTGTTGGTCGAAGTTCATGATTCTGTCGAGTTAAATCGTGCTTTAGAAGCAGGTGCACAGCTGGTTGGAGTAAATAATAGAGATTTACGGACATTTCAAGTTGACCTTGAGAAGACTGAGGAAATCGCTTCGGTTTTCCCATTTGAATCAGGTAAAGTTCTCATTAGTGAAAGTGGAATCGGAGGGATAGCTGATGCACAATGCGTGTCTAAAGCGGGTGCAAGAGCTGTGTTGGTCGGTGAAACGATTATGAGAAGTAAGTCACCTGATCAGGCAATTCGCTCCCTTCAAGTGGATCTTGAGGTGAGTGGCCAATGACAAAGGTGAAGATATGCGGACTCACGGAAGCGCGGCATGTGCGAGCGGCAGTGGATGCAGGAGCTGATGCCATTGGTTTTGTTTTCGCCCCGTCGCGCAGACAAGTGACCGCAGACCAGGCTGCAGAACTGGCAGTTCATATCCCACAATCCGTGCTGAAAGTAGGCGTGTTTGTCAATGCAACTCAGACTGAGATTCAAGAAATCTATGAAACAGTTCCACTAGACATTGTGCAATACCATGGAGAGGAAACCCCTGAATTCATCGGAAAAGTCGGTCTGCCTGCCTTTAAAGCATTTTCAATTAAAGATTCGGACGATGCCAAGAGGGCGTCTGCCTATAACGCAACACCATTATTTGACGCGCCAGGTCTTGAATTTAAAGGGGGCAGCGGAAAAACTTTCAACTGGGATATCCTGAAGGAAACAGGATTTCAGGAGCGTCCATTCATATTAGCGGGAGGCTTAAATGCTAAAAATGTAGGTGAAGCGATTCGGCAAGTAAACCCGGTAATGGTGGATATTTCGAGTGGTGTTGAGATTGAGAAGAGAAAAGACGAGCAGCTAATCCGAGAATTCATCAAAACGGTTAAGCTGAAAAATGAGGAGAGATGAGCATGATTCAGACAGTAGAGGGTAAAGGAAGGTATGGAAGATTTGGCGGGCAGTACGTCCCTGAGACATTGATGGGTGCGTTATCGGAACTGGAGGAAGCGCATGATTCTGCACTTGCAGACCAAGAGTTTATTGAACAACTGAATGGTTATTTGAAAGATTTCGTGGGAAGAGAAAATCCATTATATTTCGCTGAACGTCTTACAGAAGCTGCAGGCGGTGCGAGAATTTACTTAAAGCGTGAAGACTTGAACCATACAGGTGCTCATAAGATCAACAACGCACTCGGCCAAGCATTACTTGCGAAGCGTATGGGGAAACGTAAAATTGTGGCGGAGACGGGAGCAGGTCAGCACGGCGTAGCAACTGCTACAGCTTGCGCATTACTCGGGTTGGAATGTGTAGTCTTCATGGGGAAAGAAGATATCCGTCGTCAGGAATTAAATGTATTCCGTATGGAGCTACTTGGTACGCGAGTCGAGTCGGTCGACAAAGGCGCTGGTACGCTGAAAGATGCAGTTAATGAGGCATTACGATACTGGGTTGCACATGTGGAAGACACGCATTATATTCTCGGTTCTGCACTTGGACCACATCCATTCCCTAAAATCGTGAGGGATTTCCAGCAAGTAATCGGCCAAGAGACGAAGCGTCAGATTGTAGAGAAAGAAGGGCGACTTCCTGATGCAGTGGTTGCCTGTATCGGCGGTGGAAGTAATGCGATTGGGATGTTTCATCCATTTGTAGAAGATGAGAACGTCGCTTTGTATGGCGTAGAAGCAGCGGGCGGAGGGATTTCGACTGGACAGCATGCAGCTGCCATTGCTGAAGCGAAAGAAGGTGTGTTGCACGGGGCATATATGTACGTGTTGCAAGATGAAGATGGGTCCATCCAAGAAGCGCATTCGATTTCTGCGGGACTCGATTACCCTGCAGTCGGTCCAGAGCATTGTCATCTCCATGATATTGGTCGGGTACACTATACGTCTGTAACTGACGCTGAAGCGCTTGAAGGTGTACAGTTGCTTGCGCAAAAAGAAGGAATTATTCCAGCGCTTGAAAGTGCACATGCCATCCACTTTGCCTTCGGTTTGGCGAAAGAGATGAATCCTGATGAAATTCTTGTCGTTTGTCTGTCAGGAAGAGGAGATAAAGACGTGCAGACGGTGCGCGATGCGTTAGGAGGTGGCGTTCAATGAAAGAATTCACATTGACAATAGCCATCCGTAAACGAAATGAAAAAGGTCAGTCGGCATTCATCCCTTATATGATGGCGGGGGACGGCGGGCTAGATATGCTCCATGAACGCATTTCTTTCCTCGAAGAAGCAGGAGCCGATGCAATTGAGATTGGCATACCCTTTTCTGATCCAGTTGCAGATGGAGAAGTGATCCAAGAAGCGGGAAGTCGGGCACTAAAAAGAGGTGTTACGTTACGGAAAGTGATGAGTGAATTGCAAGCACAGTTACATTCGATTCCTCTAGTTGTCATGACGTATTTAAATCCGGTTCTAGCTTATGGGGTATCAGAATTTGTTGAAGACTGTGAACGAGCAGGAGTTAAAGGATTAATCATCCCAGATTTGCCGCATGAGGAACGTGGATTACTATCAGATGCACTCATTGGTAAGGATATTGCACTGGTGCCCCTGATATCGTTGACGAGTTCTCTAGAGCGTATTGAAAAAATTGCACGGAAAGCAGAAGGCTTTGTCTATGCGGTGACGGTGAATGGGATTACAGGTGTTAGGAGTAGCTTTGCTTCAGATTTGATGGATCATTTAAGGGTCTTGAAAGGTGTATCGAATGTGCCTGTGCTTGCTGGTTTTGGAATTTCCACGCCAGAGCAAGTTCGTCATTTCAGTTCGATTGCGGATGGTGTGATTGTTGGAAGTGCAATCGTTACGGCGTTTCATGAAGAAAATCTTGAGAAGATACAATCCCTTATAGAAGCGAGTCGAACAGCGGTTAGCCAGTGACATGACCCAGTTACCGCATAAGTACATTTAGTCAATTGTGCATGAACTTGAAACTTTTTCCTATAGAAATCGTATAAATGATGAAGGGAGGTATGCGGGATGATTTGGGAAGTCGTTAAATCAGAAATGGAATGGACACATAAGAAAGTGACATCTTTAGCAGGTTGGTCTGTGGATGAAAAAACAGTTCTCACTATTGCAGTGTATTATGTGCTCTCGCAAAAAGACTTTAATCCAGAAAGTTTTTTACGCACGATGGATGCGTTAAAAAATAGGAGTGGATGGTTATCGCCAGTCAAAGGGGATTTTTTACCGATGCTCACTTCTTTTTTGGACAGTCCCACGCTATCGGCGGACGACGCTGTACAGCTATTGTTCACGAAGCAACAGACGGTTCGAAAGACGGGGTTTAAAAATACCGTGCATTCCTATTTAGCGGCTATGATGATGACATCTGATCCCGCAACCTTCAAAGCTGAAGCCAAACAAGCGAAGCGGTTATATGATGCCATGAAAAAACAGCATTTTCTACTGACTTCAGACGAGGATTATTCATATGCGATGCTGTTAGGCAAAGCAAACAACGATCCAGTTGAACAAGCCGCAATCATGCGCCGTTATTTTGACGAATTGAACAAAGTTGGGTTTAAGTCAGGTAATGAGCTCCAATGGTTAACCCAAGTATTAACAATGGATTGTTGTTCATATAAAAAAGAGAGAGTGATTCGTGCAGAGCAACTGTTGTCCCATATTCGTAAGCGTGTCAATTTAAAACCGATGCATTACCCGGTCATAGGATTCTTAGCCATTCTTGGATGTGAGGACAACCTAGTTGAAGAGCTGATTGGATTCTCGAACTTCATCGCTAAAGGAGAGTTGTTTAAGTGGCATAAAACGTTGGCATTTTCATTCGCTTCTGGGTATTTTTTGCGGCAAGTGATAGAAAATAATAAAGTCCACGGTTTTTCAAAAGAATTGAATGTTCTTATCCAGCAAGCTATTATGGCTGAAACCATCGCAACGATTGCCTCCACAACCACATCAGCACTCTCATGATTTACTACATAGCTAACAGACCCAGCAGCTTAGTTTACTGGGTTTTTTGTTTGCAATTCATGTGGAAATCGGTCTCATTCTTCACGCGGCACATTGTGTGATAGACTTAAAGAAATAGCGAAAATTGTGAGGAGGAAACCTGTTGAAAATAGCACCTAAACGATTGAAGGTCGGAGATACAATTGGCATCGTTGCACCAGCGAGTCCGCCCAATCAGGAAAGTTTAACCCGTTCGTTTGCATTTTTAGAAAGTTTGGGATTGAAGTGGAAACTAGGGAACCATGTGAAAGACGTCAATGGATATCTTGCAGGAACAGATGAAGGCCGTCTAGCGGATTTAGAAGAGATGTTCGCTGATCCGGAAATTGCGGGTATTATTTGTGCAGGTGGGGGCTACGGATCTGCGCGCTTCGCAGATCGACTGGATTACCAGCTCATTCAAGAAAATCCTAAAGTGTTTTGGGGGTTCAGTGATATCACCTTCCTTCACACGGCTATCGCAAACTATACGGATCTTATAACGTTTCACGGACCGATGCTTGCCTCATGTGTAGGAAAAGAGACGTTTCACGACCTATCCGCAAAAATGTTCCGACAGCTTTTCGAACCGATGGAATTGCATTACTCTGAAGCGATTAGTCCGTTGGAAACACTTTCTCCTGGTGTTGCATCTGGTGAATTGACAGGTGGGAACTTGTCATTACTTGCTAGTGGTATTGGAACGAAGTTTGAGATTAATACAAAAGGTAAACTGCTCCTTATTGAAGATGTGGGAGAAGAACCGTACCGTGTCGATAACTTGCTGAACCAGCTACGACTTGCCGGCAAGTTTTCGGATGCAGCGGGTATCGTCATTGGAGACTTTGCAAAAGCTGAACCGAAAAAGGAAATCTCTTTAACGCTTGATGAGGTATTACGCCATTATACAGCGGATCTTGGGAAGCCAGTTGTGAGTGGTTTTAAGATTGGACATTGTGAGCCGCATTTTGCAGTCCCACTGGGCTCGAACGCCCGACTGGACGCGGACCAGAAAACATTGACAATTTTACCAGGCGTCGAGTGAGTAGCAGTTCAAACGGGAAAGGGGATCGATGACAATGGAGCAGATGAAGTCAATGTATTCATGTGCAGTACCGGTCGCGACAATCTGGACAACGCCTGAATCTAGTAGAGAACTGGATGAAGCAGGTATAGTGAATCCGTTAAGTATGAACCGATGGATTGCAGCGATGACGTTAGAAGAGCGTTTTGCGTTGTGCAAAGAGAAGCGTATTCAGAGTCAGCTCATTTTCGGAGAGCCGGTGATTGTGGAGTCTGTCCAAAACGGCTGGGCTAGCATCATTGCGGTTTGGCAGCGTACTACGAAAGATGATCGTGGATATCCGGGATGGGTTCCGCTCGCGCAATTGAAGGAATTAGAACCATTGACCGATCCCGAAGGAGTTATACGAGTTGATGTTCCGAAGTGTCAGCTTTGGTATTTGGATCGTACTCCGGCACAATTAGTTGTCCCGTTCAATACGATATTACCAATGCTTAAGGAAGAAGGAGAATGGATTTTCGTTGAGACTCCTGACGGTGACCGGCTTGTGCGGAAGCAAGACGTTTGTGTGGCTTCGTCTGTTCATCATTTAAAAAAACACTCTGCAGCATCAGCGGCAGAACGGGCAGTGGAATTTCTCGATTTGCCGTATTTCTGGGGTGGTATGTCTTCGTATGGGTATGATTGTTCCGGATTGACATATAACATGTTCAAAGCATGTGGGCTGTTCATCTCAAGGGATGCGAGTGATCAGGCGGTTGAAGGGGAAGGAATTCCACTGGATGACCCGAAAGTGTGGAAGCGAGGAGACCTATTGTTTTTTGCGGATGAACAATCGGGTCATGTGGACCACGTTGGATTTTACTATGGAGAGGGACAGATGATTCACGCGACTTCGAGCAAAAAGGGTGCCGTAGAATTGTGTGTTCTCTCAGAAACGACCTATGCTCAACGACTATGTACGGTTCGGCGATATAGTGAATAGGCAGGAATCCTGTGAGGGAATTTGCATACGTGTATAATAAATGTGTACTAACCGACAGCGGTCAAGGAAAGGAAGATAGAAATGATCGAATCACGAAAAATGAGCGAATCGAGAACAATTCAGACAAAGTTGGTACTTCCTCCAGATGCCAATCATATGGAAACAATTTTTGGTGGTAAAGTCCTCGCTTATATAGATGAAATTGCAGCAATTACGGCGATGAAGCACGCACAAATGCCAGTTGTAACAGCGTCCATCGACTCAGTGGACTTTTTGTCATCTGCGGTCGTTGGAGATGTTTTAGAGCTAGAAGCAAATATCACATCAACGGGTCGTACGTCAATGGAAGTATTCGTTATGGTGCATTCATCAAACTTATTGACGAACGAACGCAAACTTACAACTGAATCATTCTTGACGATGGTGGCGGTTGGACCTGATAATCGCCCAACACCTGTACCTAGCGTGATTCCAGAGAGCGAAGGCGAAAAACGATTGTTTGAAACTGCTCCAGCACGACGCCTTCACCGTAAACAACGAATTCAAATGGCACACTAATGAGAGCGACCGCTATTATCCAGCGGTCGTTTTTTTGTGTCTTCTAGTAAGACTCCCAATAACAATGAAACCTTCTTCCAAAAGAAACCGTATATATAGGAAAAGGGGGATTTTGACAATGAAAGAAACGATGCAAGAGCGTCAAATGGCGCTTACCCTATTAAAAAATGAATCGAATCGGATCAGCAGAAGACTGACGGATGCTGAACAGCGATTGCAATCAGCGACTTCAGAAAGGAATAGATTGGAACAGCAACTAACAAAAGAGCAGCGGGATGTCATGAGACTTGGTAAGTTTTCGTTTTTAAATAAACTCAAAGAACTAACGGGATCATGGGATCAGCAAATGGAAAAGGAAATTGCAGAAGCTGCGGCAGCAGAAGTCTCTTTTAATGAGGCTCAAAAGCATGTAGAGGATTTAACAGAGGAAGTGGCTTTGTTAAAAGAAGCATCCCTTAGCCCCAATTATGTGCATCTTCAAGAAGATTGGGACGAATTCTTGCAAGAAAAAGAACTCTGGATTCGACAGAATGACTCTGCATCGCAAGCTACTTTACAAAAAATTGCTGATGATAGAGTCCGGGTGCGGGCAATGATCCGCGAGGTGAAAGAAGCACGTGAAGCGGGAGAAAAAGCAGTACGAGCACTTGATCGTGCCATTGACAAATTGAACAATGCAGAAGGTCTGTCGATGTGGGATACGTTTCTTGGCGGTGGGCTACTCGTTTCGGCATTAAAGTACTCGGAAGTGAATAGTTCCGATGACCTCGTTCATCAAGCTCAGCGAGCATTGCGTCACTATGAAACAGAACTATCGGACGTCCAAGAAGCTGCGACTGCATCTTTCCAAGTGAATAAAAACGATATCTTCACATTTACAGACCTGTTTTTTGATAATATCTTTTCGGATTTTGCAGTCCACTCACGCATTACAGAAGGAAAGAGCAAGTTAAACGGCGTGCTCCAAGACGTTCGACTTATCCAAGCCCAACTGAATCGGAAGTTGGAGGAGGCAGAGGCTGAACTCGATTCCCTTGATGCAGAGGAGAAGAGTATTCTATTGTCATGAAAACAGGTGGATTAGCAAACATTTACACGTATTCCAGGAATTCAATACGATTGCCAAAAGGATCGTGGGTGAAAAAACGAGCTCGTCCTGCAATTGGTGGTTCTTCACTGATTAGGCAAGCTGCATCTTTCAACTGACTTTTTAGCACAGTAAGGTTATTTACCGTAAAACCCGGATGTGCTTTTTTCGCTGGGACGAAATCAGGCTGAATGCCAATATGAACTTCTTGTGCGCCACATTGAAACCAACATCCACCACGGGCTTTCAAATTTTCAGGCTTCTCAATTTCCAGCATACCTAGCAGCTTTCCATAAAATGCTCGTGCTTTTTCTTCTGAACCTGGAGGTGCTGCAATTTGAATATGGTCGATTCCTTTAAAAATGGGTTTCATCGTCATCACATCTCCTTTCATTCACTATACCGTCCCACATGTGAGTTGAATAGTTGGAATAATCTATGACTTATATTCGGTTTATCCAATGACTGAGCTTACATATAAAAAACCACTTCAATTAAGAAGTGGTTGGAGAAATTAGTTATGATTTTTGTATGATAGCGCTACTCCTGCAACACTTCCAACTAGAACAAACGCAAACAGCGCAAACATAATATAAATGAACCACATGAAGAAGCCCCTCCTTTACCATGCCATGCCATTACTGTACCATGCTAGGTGGTTTTCAGCAATGTCATTTTACCTAGGAAAGTAGGGGAGATCTATTTCATATTACTCAGTGGAATCACTTGGTGGTAAGTGCCTGTCCACAGTTGTCGTTTCGATTGTTGCCGATTGCTGAGCTTGTAGTAAGTCGCGAATCTCTTTCAGCAGTTCCTCTTTTGCATCGATGGATGGTGTTTCTGCAGGTTGTTCAACTTCCTTCTTCTTAAACTTCGCGAGTAATCGAATGACCATGAAGATTGAAAAGGCAATGATTAGGAAATCGATTATGGATTGGATGAAGGCGCCGTATGTAATGATTGTTTCCGTCCCCGGGATCTTCGCTTGTTCCTTGGATAAATCGATCCCGCCAGAAATTAATCCGATTAAAGGAGTAATAATGTTTTCGACAAGTGATGTAACAATCTTTCCGAACGCAGCACCAATGACGACTGCAATAGCTAAGTCAAAGATATTCCCTTTGAACGCAAATTCTTTAAAGTCTTTCCACATAGTAGATGCACCTTTCTTTATAAAAATACATTCTTACGTTAACTTATTCCTCGTCACCATCAAAACCAAACCATCTATAGATTGCTAAATCGATTGTGCCATTAGAAAGAAAATGGACACCTTCGGATTCCAATAGCTGGCGCTGTCGATTCCCTTTTTCTTCTGCATTAGCCGGAGTCGAAATCCCGCCTTTTGCATTGATAATCCGGTGCCATGGAAGGTTATGACTTGTACTCATGGAGTGGAGCACGCGTACAACTTGACGCGCACCCCGCCGATTTCCTGCAGCCGCTGCTACTTGTCCGTACGTCATGACGTAGCCTGGAGGAATGGATTGAATGGCTTGTATCGTTTTTTCAGTGAATGGATTCACGGATTGTCCTCCTTGTGTGCACCATGATGATCAGCGAACGGATAAGTTGGAGTTAGCTTGTCTGTTATTCATGAATATGGAGTAGACACTTGTTGAAATCAGTAACCAAAATGTACTTGCTGAAATTCCACCAACAATATCGCTTGGGTAATGGACCCCGAGATATATGCGGCTAATACAAATCATTGAAATCATGAAAATGGCACTGATAACGTACAGAATACGCCCTGGCTTTCTCGCATTTCTCCATAGAATAAATGCAAGAATGATGTATAAACTTGTAGCCATCATCGTATGTCCACTAGGGAAAGAGTAGCCGCTAATTTCAATTAGCCGATTTAGGTCTGGACGTGTGCGTTGGAAGAATAGCTTCAGCACAAAGTTCAGAGCAGCGGTGCCCCCAATCACGATAAGAAACAGGATTGTTTGTGCTTTTTGTCGAAAGTATAGTAATAAACCCATAGTAATCGCGGAGATAGCTATTACGGCTTTTGTTGAGCCGATTGTCGTAAATACTTTCATCACTTCAGTTAGCCAAGGGGCTTCTGCACCTTGAACGAAATGAATAATTGTTGTATCAAATTGAACAATGCTTCCATTTCCAATGGATAAAGCAACATATCCAAAAACCACAGCAAGAACGAGACAGGAAACGAGGGCCGTTATCAATCGGCCTGATAATTCACGCATGGATTTCAAACCTTTCTATACTAAGTACACTCTCACCAATTTTCACTAAGCTGATTATGAATTGCAAGCAATATAGTTAAACTTCTAGAAATGGAGTAGTGGAATGATTTTTTTACTAACACTGATGTCTTATCTACTAGGGAATTTTCTACCGGCATTGCAAATCGGAAAACGTTCAGGGAAGACCGTTTTAGCTGAAGGGAGTGGAAATCCGGGAGCAAGAAATACAGGGAGGATATTCGGTAAAAAAGCATTCTTGCTGGTATTCTTACTTGATGCGGGTAAAGGGGCATTAGCCGTTTTTATAGCATTTTGGATTGATGGTCGACCTGTTATCGAATTGCTGGCTTTAGCGGCTGTTATGCTTGGTCATTGTTATCCAATTGTTCATCGTTTTAAAGGGGGCAAAGGAGCCGCAACGTTCATCGGTGGCGTGCTTGTCTTTAATCCGATATGGATCCTCGCTATTTTGTTAGGTTTCGCTGTTTTGTATCCGGCAATCAAGAAATTTACAGCAGCCAGTGTGTTCGCGACGATAACGATTGTCCCTTGTAGCATTTGGTTAAATGACGCGAAGGTAACTCTGCTCGCATTACTCGTAGTTGGACTGTTGCTATGGACACATCGAGCAGATCTTCAAATCTCAATAGGAAGGAATAAAACAAGATGACCTACTTTTACAGATTGGCAAGGACCAAACAGGATGAAGAACAAATCCATAAGCTGAATTATGAAACGTTCGTTGAAGAAATTCCTCAGCATCTTCCAAATGAAGATAGACGATTGAGGGATCAATTTCATAACTCGAATACATATTTACTATGCATGAAAGACTCAAAAGTAATTGGAATGATTGCTGTACGCTCAACCCGGCCATTCTCCCTGGACAAGAAAATTGGTCCCGTGGAGGAAAAACTTGCAAATCCCCCTCGGTATCTTGTGGAAATCAGACTGCTTTCCATAGAAGCGCAATATCGAACGGGGCGTCCTTTCCTGGGCATGTTGCAAGCACTGGTAAATTGGTGTTTGAAAGCAGGGTATGATGCTGCGGTCATTTCGGGTACTGTTCGAGAGTTGAAGTTGTATCGGCAACTTGGATTTGTGCCATTTGCTGAGCCCACCGGAACGGCAGAGGCAACTTTTATTCCTATGATACTCACGAAGGAAACGTACGAAACGAGTGTCGCTGGAAGGATTGCAAAGCCGATACTGAACTTTTTACCAGGACCAACTACGACTTCAAAAGCTGTACAACAAGCGTTATGTACGGATTCGATTTCTCACCGTTCACCTGCATACTCCCGGTTACTAATGTCAGTTCAGGAACAGCTGAAAGTATTGACAGCAGCATGTCACGTCCAAGTTCTACAAGGGACAGGCACACTTGCAAATGACGTGGTTGCCGCGCAGCTCAAGCGTCTCCCTGGAAAGGGGCTCATTCTCAACAACGGGGAATTCGGCGCTCGCTTGTGTGATCATGCCCGGCGATTCGGGTTGGAATTTGACTCTCTAGAAAGGGCTTGGGGAGATTTGTTCGATACGGAAGAAATCGAAGCAGTATTAGATTCCAATTTGTATAGCTGGATATGGTTTGTTCACTGCGAGACGTCCACCGGTGTACTGAACGATTTGGATACCATTCGTGACGTGTGTTTAGCGCGTAGCGTTCGCATTGCAGCCGATTGTGCAAGTTCACTGGGGACTGTTCCAATTAACTTGGAAGGGGTCGACTTTGCGTCATCCGTTAGTGGAAAAGGTCTCGGTAGTTTTTCAGGATTGGCACTTGTATTTCACGAACAGGACATACAACCTGACCCGGAAATACCACGCTACCTGGATCTTGGTAATTATAGCGCTACAGAAGGGATACCTTATACACAATCCTCAAACCTTCTTCATGCGCTTGATAAAGCCATTTTCGCTCTAATGAGTGACCCTGAAAACCATTATGATACCATTCGTAAACGTTCCGACACTCTTCGAACATCTATTGAACGGATGGGCTACCAAATCCTTGGGCAAGGAATATCTGCCAGCCCAGGAATTTTAACTATCATCTTCAATGAGGAAGAGTCTGCACATCAGTTAGGAGAAGACTTGTTTTTAAATGGTTACCGAACGCACTACGAAAGTAAGTACTTGCGAGAACGAAACTGGCTACAACTGGCTGCGATGAATGAAATGAGTGACGATGATATCAACCGATTTTTAGAAGTATTGAAGCGTTTGACGTCGTTTAATCGGGAACAAACAAGGGAATTTAGCATATATAACTAAAAGGAGAGGATCTACATGCAAGAACTTCATACAACCGAAGAATGGAATGGGATAGTAGAACAGTCTAGTAATGAGCCTGTACTTATCGTCAAGCACAGTACGACGTGCCCTATTAGTGCAGCAGGCTATCGGGAGTTTCAAAACTTTGAGACCGAAGTTCCAAAATACTGTGTAATTGTCCAAACAAGTAAAGACGTCTCGCGGAAAATTGCCGAGGATACAGGTGTGAAGCACGAGTCCCCTCAAGCAATACTCATAAAGAACGGAAAGGCTGTTTGGTATGCATCGCATTATAATATCCAGCAATCGGCTTTGAAAAACGCAGTCCATGCAAATAGGTAAAACGAACAGGCACTCGCAAGTAGCGGTGCCTGTTTTGTTCAACTATGGTAAAATGTGAGTAACTAGAGAGTCTAAAAGGAAGAAGGCGTTGTGATTGCGAATATCAGGAAAAACCGCTGTAATCACTGGTGGAGCAAAAGGAATAGGTGCGACAGCCGCTCGTATTTTTTGTGAGCAAGGTGCTCAAGTTATCATCATCGACGTTGATGAACAGGCAGGTGAAGCGATAGCTCAACAACTACATGCTGAAGGAAATGATGCAGCTTTTTTTAAGGCAGATGTAGCAAATGAGCAAGAGGTAAATAGTGTGGCAGCTGCCATTATCGAGCAATTCGGTAGGGTCGACATTCTTGTCAACAATGCAGGGATTACAATGGACGCAATGACGTTAAAAATGGAAGCAAGTGCGTTTCGTCGTGTTCTTGACGTGAACGTTACAGGAGTGTTCAATTGTACGAAAGCTTTTTTACCAAGTATGATCGAAGCAGGTACTGGACGCATTATAAGCACGTCATCAATTGCAGGTACGGGTGGAAACGTAGGGCAAGCCAATTATGCTGCATCAAAAGCAGCCATCATCGGAATGACGAAGACTTGGGCTAAAGAATTCGGTCCTAAGGGCATCACCGTGAATGCAGTGGCGCCAGGTTTTATTGAGACAGAAATGATAGAAACAATTCCTGAAAAGATTATTGCTCAGATTCGTCAGATGACGCCTTTTCCACGCTTTGGCACTTCAGAAGACATAGCGAATGCGTACTTGTTTTTAGCTTCCGATGAAGCATCGTTCATCAACGGAACAGTTCTTGAGGTTGATGGTGGGATGCTTAAATAATTTGTGCATCCTTGTGAAAACATTCACAAAATATGACACTTAACATATGAATACTCATGACATTCATGCCTATTGTAGTGGAATGTTTCCTTGTACGATTAACGTACTAAGTAACGGCCGAGCAATCGGACCGCTTATCGGGAGGCTGTCATGAGTAAAGAAAAAACAAAACAGCTACACAAAAATGTTGCTCCATTTGCAAAGTCAGATTTAAAGAAAAGTATTATTCAACTTGTCAATACCGTACCACCGCTACTTATTCTATGGTTTGCAGCGTATCAAGCGTTGTCTGTATCCATATGGTTAACACTAGCGATTTGTGTGGTAGCATCAGGATTTGTCGTTCGGACATTCATTATTTTTCATGATTGCACACATGGCTCTTTCTTTAAAAACAAAAAAGTAAATGACATTGTAGGAACGATTACAGGAGTTCTCACGTTGTTCGCATATGAAAAGTGGAAACGTGAGCACGCAATACACCATGCAACAAGCTCTAATCTCGACAAGCGCGGCGTAGGTGATATCTGGGTCATGACGATTCAGGAATATCAAGAAGCGTCTTCTTGGCAACGTTTGGCGTATCGTTTTTACCGGAACCCACTAGTCATGTTTGGATTTGGACCGTTGTATCTCGTTCTGATTTCCAGCAGATTCAATAGAAAAGATGCCCGTAAAAAAGAACGGATGAACACGTACCTCATCAATGTTTGTCTCGTTGTGCTTTATACAGGTATGATTTTGCTTGTTGGCTGGAAAGCGTTCGTTATTGTTCAAGGTGCTACAATGTTCACAGCAGGTGCGCTTGGCATTTGGTTATTCTACATCCAGCACACATTTGAAGATTCGTATTTCGAGGAAGAAACTGAATGGGATTATGTGAAAGCAGCAGTTGAAGGTAGCTCGTATTACAAACTACCGAAAGTCCTTCAATGGGCAACCGGTAACATCGGTTTCCACCATGTGCATCACTTGGCTCCAAGAGTTCCGAACTATAATTTAGAGATGGCTCATGAATTGACGCCACCACTTCAACAAGCAACGACAATCGATATGAAAAAGAGTTTGGAATCACTGCGTTATAAACTGTATGACCCTGAGCACAAAACATTTGTAACCTTCCGTGGGATTCAAAAAGCAGCGAAACTAAAAAATGTTTCCATCGAGTTGAAACCTAAGAAAACTACATTTGACACGAAATAATGCAGATTACTGGCCATCTCATCAAGAGATGGCTTTTTTACTTTTTAACCGGTAAACTAAAGAGAAATGGAATGGAATGGGAGGGATGCAGATGAATAGTTGGTACAATTTGTTTCCTCGATATCCATGGTTAAGCATCTACATCTGGGTCATTTTCTGCGTGCTGCCCTTTTTCTTTATCTTCAGAACGTCTGAACCCATTAATATCGCAATAGGTATTGCCATGGTATTTTTATATTTACTATGTTATCGTTTTTCGTTCAAATCTCAAAGCGGACTTGTTTACATGTGGCTTGCGTTTGAAATGGCGATAAATATTGGACTGACGTTGTTGTTCGGCTACGTATACCTAGCTTTATTTACAGCGTTTTTCATCGGCAACATCAGACGGGCGGTTGGCTTTTTCATAATGTATGGCATTCATATTGCGCTGACAATCAGTGCAATCGTTGCAGGATTCTTCATCGAGATTGATTTGTTTTTACCGCAAGTCCACTTCTTGATCTTGACGTTAATTGGTGTTGTTCTACTTCCTTTCAACTTGTACAATCGTAACAAGCAAGAGAAATTGGAAGGTCAGTTAGTATATGCACAAGAACGAATATCTGAATTGACTGTGGTAGCAGAGCGACAACGAATTGCACGAGATCTCCATGACACGCTAGGTCAAAAACTATCGCTTATAGGACTTAAAAGTGATTTGGTAGGAAAACTAATTACACGTGATCCTGAACGTGCTGCGCGAGAGTTACAGGACATCCGTCAAACTGCGAGTGTTGCACTCAACGAGGTACGGGAACTCGTTTCCAATATGCGAGCAGTGCGTCTTTCCGAAGAACTAACCAGAGTACAGCAAGTACTGCGTGCAGCTGAAATTGAACTCACTGTCGTAGGAGAGGCTTCATATCGAGAAATTACCCCAATAGTGGAAAATGTACTAAGTATGTGTTTGAAAGAAGCTGTAACGAATGTAGTCAAACATAGCTTTGCCTCTAGTTGTACGATTACATTTCATCCCGTATCGGAGGACTTTTCTATTACAGTCGCGGATAATGGAATCGGATTATTAGAAGGCGCAGATGCTCTACCCGGTAACGGTTTGAACGGGATGCGAGAGCGACTGGACTTTGTGAATGGAATTCTTCATATCCAAAATGAACAAGATGGTGGAACTGCATTGACGTTCGAGATCCCATCTATTTTAAGACATATCGTAAAGGAGTGAGAGGTACATGATACGGATTGTGTTAGCTGAGGACCAAGGCATGTTACTAGGAGCGCTCGGCTCATTGCTCAGTTTAGAAGATGATATGGAAGTGGTTGGGCAAGCTAGAAATGGAGATGAGGCAGTAAATCTTGTTCAAGAATTACACCCGGATATTTGTATTATGGATATCGAAATGCCAGTGCTAACAGGTCTAGAGGCCGCCGAAAATTTACGTGCTGAACCGTGTAAAATCGTGATTTTGACTACATTCGCAAGAGCTGGCTATTTTGAGAGAGCGCGAAAAGCGGGTGTTCGAGGCTATTTACTAAAAGATAGCCCGATAGAAGATTTGGTTAGCTCGATTCGGACGATTATGGCGGGACGTCGCATTTACGCGCCTGAACTTGTAGACATTGCATATGGCGAAGATCGAGAAATCGAAAGTCCGTTGACTGAACGAGAAGCAGAAGTACTGGAATTGATTGCTGACGGAAAAACAACGAAACAAATTGCGAACGTCTTACACTTAACACCGGGGACTGTGAGGAATTACATCTCCATTATCTTAGACAAAATGTCAGCGGGCAGTCGAATTGAAGCTGTGAAACGTTTCAAAGAAAAAGGTTGGTCCAAAGGGAAATAATTAGTGAAGCCATTTATAGGAGGGTATTTATGCAGAAAATGGAGAGATTGGCGACTGATTTTCCACTAATTAGTCATATGGCAAACAAAGAAGAGGTTTTATGGAAGAATCCCCATCTTACATCTATAGCGTCAGCACTCAAAACATCAGTTTTGACGTCAGCCGATGTGAAAGACGCATCGGATCGACTGAAACGATTTGCACCATTTTTTGCAGATGTTTTTCCAGAAACGAAGGCCACCGAGGGACTCATTGAATCTCCCCTAACCGAAATCCCAGTCATGAAGGAGCGGCTAATCGAGGAGACCGGCGTCCATTTTGAAGGCACCTTGCTCATCAAACAAGACAATGCGTTACCTGTATCTGGATCCATTAAAGCACGAGGTGGGTTTCATGAGGTATTAAAACATGCGGAAATGTTAGCAGTAGAACACCGTCTTCTTAAGAAAGATCAGGATTATCGTCAGTTTTCAGAGCAACATTTCAAAGATTTGTTCGCTTCCCATAAAATTGCGGTTGGCTCGACGGGTAACCTTGGATTGAGCATTGGGATCTTGAGTGCTGCACTTGGATTCAAAGTGACTGTTCACATGTCAGCCGATGCAAAAATTTGGAAAAAGGAATTACTCCGAAGCAAAGGGGTTACTGTCATTGAATACGAGGATGACTACAGTAAAGCCGTAGAAGAAGGACGTCGTGAAGCTGAACAGGATCCAATGTGCCATTTTGTGGACGATGAAAATTCACGTGCCCTATTTCTCGGTTATGCAGTTGCAGGCGAACGTATTGCTGCACAGCTTGCAGAACAAGAAATCGTGGTAGATGAGGCGCATCCTCTGTTTGTCTATTTACCATGTGGTATAGGTGGTGGACCAGGTGGTGTCGCGTTTGGTTTGAAGTTGGCCTTTGGCGATGCCGTACATTGCTATTTTGCAGAGCCTGTCAGTTCACCATGCATGTTACTTGGAATGATGACAGAGTTACACGACAAAATTAGTGTACAAGAAATAGGACTAGACAACAAAACAGTTGCAGATGGACTAGCAGTAGGTCGACCGTCAGGTTTTGTTGGAAATGTCATGAAACCTTTTCTTGAGGGGATTTACACTGTGAAAGACAATACATTATTTGGATTGCTCCGCATGCTTGCAGATGCAGAGTCCATTTATGCAGAGCCATCTGCACTTGCAGGAATGATGGGTGCACTTCACACTGTATCTTCAGGCGTAGCGGATGCGAAATCGAGTGAAGCGCGGCATCTTGTCTGGTCTACTGGTGGCGGAATGGTACCTGAAGACGTGATGGAAGATTATTATAAAGAAGGCCGAAATGTCGAATTATTTCCCGGGAAATCGACAAAATGTGCAGAATAACTCATCGACAGTTAACGTTCAATTGAAACGTTAACTGTTTTTTTATTCATAAAAACGGATGGTTATTAGGCCGTCATATTCGTTTGAAAGATCATGCCAAGGGGAATAAATAGTAAAGATACTAAACAACTTTATCTGGAGGATGAACAATTATGAACTCCCCTGTTACTCAAGAGATGGACAACCAGAAAGATCAAACTTATTCTAAAATGTCAGTTGCAAAGTGTGTAACAGAATACGATACTTTACGTCGGGTCGTTTTGTGTGAACCTAAATATATGGCGATTAAAGATATTATCAATGATGTGCAAAAGAAATATAAAGATGAAAATATCGATCGTGAGAAAGCGATGCAGCAACATAAAGAATTTGAAGCAAAACTGAAAGAACACAATGTAGAAGTCATTAAACTCCCTTCTTCAGAGCGCTATCCGGAGCAAGTATTCACCAGAGATATTGGATTTACACTTGGCGATCGGTTGTTTCTTGCTGATATGGCAAGTGATATTCGTAAAGGAGAAGAAGCAGCTCTTCAAAACTGGCTTCTACAAGAAAACATTCCTTTCCGGGTGTCAGAAAGCAGGGTAGAAGGCGGAGATGTGATTGTAGACCGTAACCGTGTGTTTGTAGGAATTAGTAGCCGAACGAGTGAAGAGTCTGTGCTGCATTTAGAACAAAGCCTCCCGGATCATGAAGTCATTCGGGTGCCGTTCAATGAAAAGTATTTGCATCTCGATTGTGTATTCAACGTGATTTCTTCTGGGGACGGACTGTACTTTCCCGAAGCATTCGATGAGGAAACGCGCAAGAGCCTAGAGTCGATGTACAATCTTATCGAAGTTAACAAAGAAGAACAATTTACAATGGGCACGAATGTATTGTCAATTGGAAGCGGGCGGCTGTTCAGTCTTCCACAGAATCCCCAGGTCAATGCGGCGATGCGCAGTAAAGGTTTCGATGTAATCGAAATCGACTTCTCTGAAATTATTAAATCGGGTGGCTCATTCCGTTGCTGTTCAATGCCGGTAGTACGAAACGATTAATTGGAAAAGCCGCTACTTATTTTTGGGAGCGGCTTTTTACAATTGTTGCGATTGGGATTTAACGATGAGGAGGGTATTCAATGGAGAAAGTAATTTATCTTGTGAATCATGGAGAGGCAGAAGGATTTACCGCTCAAGATTCATTGACAGCTGAAGGCATTCTACACGTATCTGAACTAGCACAGTTTTTAGAACGTTATCCAATTGAGCGAATTATTACAAGTCCTTTGATGCGGACGAGGCAGACTGCAAACGAAATAGGAGACAAACTTGGTATTCATACTGAGGAAGATAGCAGATTAGCGGAGCGTCAAATGAGCTCACAAGTATTTGATGATTGGTTGTTAAAAGTGGAAGATACATTTTTAGATTTGAATCTATCATATGAAGATGGTGAGACATCGAACGAGGCGATACAGCGAGCGTGTGAAGTTATCGATGAACTACCAGACAATAACCATACGGTATTAGTTACGCATAGCTTATTACTTGTGTTGCTCATGCGCTGTTTTAATGAGCGCATTGGATTTGAAGAGTGGCAAGCAGTTAAGCATCCTGACGTCTATGAATTAAGATTGACTGAAGCGGGTGCACAGATCACCCATTTGTGGGAACATGAGTGAACAATAAGAGGGCGTCCAAGAATTTTCGTGGACGCTCTTAAATTTGTTTGTTTAGTATTGGGAAAGATGCAGTGAATCTTGAAAAGTGCTTATAAAGCATGAGAAGTGATTATAAAAGCAGGAAAGTGCTCATAAAGCATGGGGAGTGATCATAGAAGCAG
>NZ_JBPFDS010000008.1:70503-179943 GCF_059415065.1 Sporosarcina sp. SAFN-010
GAAAGTGCTCATAAAGCATGAGAAGTGATCATAAAAGCAGGAAAGTGCTCATAAAGCATGAGAAGTGATCATAAAAGTAGGAAAGTGCTCATAAAGCATGAGAAGTGATCATAAAAGCAGAAAAGTGCTCATAAAGCATGAGAAGTGATTATAAAAGTAGGAAAGTGCTCATAAAGCATGAGAAGTGATCATAAAAGCAGGAAAGTGCTCATAAAGCATGAGAAGTGATCATAAAAGCAGGAGAGTGCTCATAAAGCATGAGAAGTGATCATAAAAGCAGGAAAGTACTCATAAAGCATGAGAAGTGATCATAAAAGTGGGAAAGTGCTCATAAACCTAGTCCGCATAAACATCCACAAATAAACCACAACCATCTAAAACAAAAAACTGCCGGACAGTAACGCCAATAGCTCACAGTCCAGCAGTATTTATTCACAAATGTTGTAGTCGTCTTCCAATTGGATGGTGCAGCAAACGTGCCGCAAGAACCCCACCAATAATTGCCCCGCTCACGCTGGAAACGAGGAAAGGGGGGAGGAAGAAGAAAGCCCCCACGGACGTTCCCATCAAAATAGCAGCATATGGTACTGCAAACAGAGAAGCGATGAGACCAGTTCCAATCATCTCTCCTACCGCGGCTGTCCAAACTCGACCAGTTTTCTGAAACAGAATGCCAGCAAAGACTGCACCTATCATTCCGCCTGGAAATGCGAGCAATGATCCTGTTCCTGTTAGAATTCGGATAACCGCAGTCACGAAAGCAATCATAATTGCAGGAACGGGACCGAGAAATACAGCGGCAGCCACGTTAACGGCATGCTGAATCGGATATGCTCGCGCTATTCCAGCAGGGAAAGAAACAAATACGGAACCTGCAACCGCAATCGAAACGAGTAACCCCATGATTGCTAGTTTGCGTGTACCCATTAGATACTCACCTCGACATGCTGAACTGCCTCAACGATTGAACGAGCAGCTGCTTCTGGATTCTTTGCACGCGCAATTGCTGAAATGACGGAAACTCCAGATGCTCCGCTTTTCATCACAACGTCCAAATTAGTTGCGGTAATCCCACCAATGCCGACAATCGGAAGTTCGGGAAAGATTGCAGCCACTTCTGAAATCTTTGAAGTACCTGACACTGACCTCGCATCTGATTTGGAAACGGTTTGATACACGGGTCCCATCCCTATGTAGTCTGCTCCAGTAGCGAGAGCAATGGTTGCTTCTACAACGGAATGTACCGAAACCCCTAACAATTTCTCTGTACCGATTTTACTGCGTATTACAGATGCAGATAAGTCTTCTTGACCAACATGTACACCATCAGCGTCAATCAGAACTGCAAGCTCCACATCATCATTCACAATGAATGGGACTCCAAATGCCTTACATAACTGCTGGCAACTTTTTGCGAATGCCAGTTTTTCAATCCCTTGCAACGCATCCGGTCCTTTTTCGCGTAATTGAAAGCACGTAATCCCGCCGTGTAACGCTTGTTCAAGCACTTGTAAGGGATCCCCATTAGGAGCGTTAAACGAACCCATAATAAAATACACACGTAAGTCAACGTCTCTCAATAAGTTCCACCTCCTTAGTCTTCAACTGACCACTCTTCCGGAATGCTGCATGATTCGTAGGTCCATGCCCATGCCCAAGCTCAATTCCGTCCTCAATCGCTAGTTGTATAAAATGCTTTGCTGTTACAACCGCTTCTCCCAATGAATGACCCTTCGCTAACTCCGCAGTAATCGCCGCTGCAAACGTACAACCCGTTCCGTGTGTATGCTGCGTCACAATCCGCTTGGATCGCATTAAAAAGTGCTCTCCACTTGCTGTCATGAACAAATCTTCCGCATAAGGAACATCTTCACGATGGCCCCCTTTTAATAGAACTGCAGAAGCTCCCATGGAAAGCAGTGTATTCGCAGCGAGTTCCATATCACTTTCTGAACAAATTGTTTGACCCGTCAATACTTCTGCTTCTGGAATATTCGGTGTAATGAGCGTCGCTACAGGGAGTAAGTGATTTTTTAATGCTACAACTGCCTCGTTCTGCAACAAAGAAGCGCCGCCCTTTGCGATCATGACAGGGTCGATGACCAAAGGAATTGTTGGATATCCCCTTAATTCAATCGCGATTGTCTCAATAATTTCAGCAGAGAATAACATTCCGGTCTTAATCGCTTTTACCGGAAAATCAGTGAGCACCGCCTGTATTTGTGCTGCAACAATCCCTGCATCAACTGGCTGTACAGCGTGCACACCAAGTGTGTTTTGCGCGGTAATCGCAGTCAGTGCTGACGTACCAAAGACTCCGAGTTCCTGAAACGTTTTCAAATCCGCTTGAATGCCCGCGCCGCCGCCACTATCAGAACCCGCAATCGTTAACGCTACTGAGGTCACGAAATCACCTCCTGTTCGTACTGGAATTGATTGTCGGCAACATCTTGAGATTCTATGGAATGAAGCGTATTTAAAAAGTTCATAGCAAAATCGCCAGGGCCAAATGACTGTTCAGCTGCGATTTCTCCAGACTTTTTATAGAATGCAAGACTCTCAGCTACTGTTTGAAGGGTATCCCCATTACTAACTGCTAAAAATGCTCCAGCCACTGCACTGAGGAGACACCCTGAACCGGTTACAAGCGTCATAAGTTCATGTCCGCCAGATATCCGAATCACTCGTTCTCCATCAGTAACCAGATCCGTTTCACCCGTTACAGCGACTAAACAGTTATTCTGTCGAGCAACTTGCTTTGCTGCATCTGTAATATCAACGTCACCACTTCCGGCGTCAACACCTTTGGCATTCCATGCAACACCAGCAATCGCTGCAATTTCGCCTGCATTTCCTCGGATCAGTGTAAAATCCAACGTGTCTAACAGGTGATCAACTGTTTGCTTACGAAATCCAGTTGCACCCGCACCTACAGGGTCAAGCACGAGGGGATGTCCATGTTGTACAGCACTCTTTCCAGCAGCAATCATCGAATCGACAGTTGTCGAATCTAATGTCCCTATATTCAGAAGGGTACAAGAAGAAATTGCGGCGATATCTGCAGCTTCTTTCAAGGAATCCGCCATAATTGGAGAAGCTCCGAGAGCCAACAAGCCATTCGCCTGGAAATTAGCCACCACAATATTCGTGATGCAGTGTACTAATGGTTTGGTCTGTCTCAGGTCTGTGAGAATGGTATGCTGTCGCATCAAAGCTTTACCTCCGTTTTAGAATCGGCTGCCCACTGTTGTTGAGTCCAAGCCATTTCCCAGAATTGCAATTCATAATGGCTGCTTTTCACGAAGTGGGCTTTCAGTTCTTCACGTTTTTCTAATGAAACAGAATCCGCCAGTTCATTCATGCGGTTAATTTGTTCGCGGGTCGCTTGTTCAAACCATTCGGATCCGTATGTCGCGATCCACTTATCGTAAATGGGATGATTTGGCGTAGCGTTTTTCAATCGTTCACCAATTTCGTAATACAACCAATAGCAGGGGAGTAGTGCTGCTAGCGTATCCGCAATGTCCCCATTCATGGCTGTTCGGTACAGATGAGAAGTATAGGCATAAGCTGTTGGCGCTGCCTCAAACGAGTTGAGGTCCTCATCAGTAACGTCGAGTAATTCAAAGAATCCTTCGTGCAGCGAAATCTCAGCCCCACATGTTTCTTCCGCATGCTGTGCAAAGCGTTGAGTTGTTGCTAAATCTTTTGCTTGCACAGCAGCCAGTGCATGGACTTTTGCAAAATGCTTCAAGTAATACGAATCTTGGAGAACGTAAAATCTGAAAATGTCTTCAGGTAGTGTCCCAGCTGCCAAGTGTTGAACAAACGGATGGTTAAAACTAGCCTCCCAGCTTTCATTACAAAGCTCACGAACTTCTTCACAAAATGTCATTTAAAACCGCCCCTTTCGATGAATGAACCGAAAAAAAGCCACCCCTATCGACTCATCAGTCGAAGGAGCGGCTCGCGTAATAGGAAATTTCAAGGAATCTATAAAGAACTAGACTCGTCCATGTGCGATCCACTTCCCTCCGCTGGTATGAGCCAGATCAGGTTCCAAGGGTCCGCATATCTATACGCGTCTCAGTCTTTTACAAAGACTCCCCCAGTGGGCAATCGTTTTCAGTTTTCTCCCTCACTATATCATAGTTTTAAAAATTGGCAATAAGGGCAAAATACAACTACTACGTGAAAGGAGGCCATGTACATGCCGGATCGCTTTGAAATCACATCTGTCACCCATGAAGTTGGTCGAATTGCATTTGAGTGGGATGATGCAGGTGGAATGTACCACGTGTATAAAGACGGCGAGCACATTTATGAAGGTACATCCCCTGATTTTCAAGATACTGATCTTTTAGCGGACACGTTTTATAAATATACAATCGAACGATATGTAAATGATGAAGTGAAGGACGTGGTCGTCATGCAGACTTCCACATTTTCCATGGAGAAAAACAAAAGCAATCCTCTTCAGTCACTTGTCACGACGACAATCATCGCTAGAACTCAAATCGCATTGTCTTGGGAACGTTTGAGTGACACAGAGACGTATATCATTTATCGCAATGGAGAACAGCTAGACCAGGTGGATACTAATCGATTTATCGACAGGGACTTTAAGATGGATGAACCAATTACGTACGCGATCTATTGTGAGCGGTCCATTGTTCAATCTGAAGTGACCTTCAACAATGCGAGATCTTTCATCGCTAAAGCCTTGGGATTGTTTTTACCAAAAGACAAGGAAAAACCAGCCTACATTGAAGGGTTCACGATGTTGAAATCTATTGATAGCCCCTCTGCGTTATTGACTTCAATTTATGATTATCAAAAACCAGCAACCGTCAACCAATGGAACTTCCGATACAAAACGTTTCTTGAGGCCGACCTAGTTGAGAACCCGAATGTACTCTCCCCTAATCGGTATTTTAAAGGTGACGATCGACAATTTGACCCGGAGTCCGATGCCTTTCGAACTTTTGTAGACATTGAAATCCATACGAACAACCCGGATGATCCCCTTACGTTCACAAAAAGAATAGGTGAAAGTGTTGCCTATGGATTGGATAAAAAAATACGCGACCGCGAAACGGCATCCGATAAAAAAATTATTATGAAAAAGTTTGATTATGGAAGAGATGAAACGAGATTTAACTTAGAACACGCAGTGGGCAACCCATTGACGACAGCTCCAGATATAAACTATGAAGTCCAGGCAGTCCTAAGAAGGAATGGAACGTATGACCTCACTGGTTTCCATGACCAGTCACCGAATCATGAAATCTATTTAAGAAAAGGGGAAACCAATCGATGGATTCCTGTTCATCAAAGCAGAAGTGAAGGACTTGCTTATATGAGTGGAGTTACGGCTTATCAGTATTGGCGTTTTTCCAATATCAATTAACTCAGTTACCTATTGTGACAGCATCATTCTATTCAAGATAAAAGGGAGAGATAAATATGACAAAAACAGCAATCGTTTACTACAGTTCAACGGGCACGAATCATCAGCTAGCTGAATGGGCGGCAGCAGCCGCTGAAGAAGCAGGATCTGAAGTGAAGATGTTGAAAGTGAAAGAAACGGCACCAGCAGCTGCAATCGAATCGAATGCAGCGTGGAAAAAACATCATGACGCAACGCAAGATATTCCAGAAGTGACACCGGAAGACTTGGAATGGGCGGATGCAATCATTTTTAGCATTCCAACACGCTTTGGTAATATTCCTGGACAAGTGCAAAGCTTCATCGACACTGTTGGAGGTCTATGGGCACAAGGCAAACTCGCCAACAAGGCAGTAAGCGCGATGTCATCCGCACAAAACGAACACGGTGGGCAAGAGGCAACGATTTTATCACTCTATACGACGATGTACCATTGGGGAGCAATTGTTGTAGCACCCGGGTATACAGATCCTGTGTTATTTGCAGCGGGAGGTAACCCATACGGAACAAGTGTCGCTGTTGGCCCGGACGGTGAAATGAAGACAGACCGTAAAGCCATTCAAGCAGCTGTAGATTACCAAGCGAAGAGAACAGTGTCCGTAGCAAAAGCACTTCAGCATATGGAGTGATCTAGATAGTTCTGTAAAATAACAAAACCGTCACCCGCGATTGGGTGACGGTTTTGTTATTTTACGAGTAATACTGGACAACTAAGACGCTTCATCACTTTGTGACTGACACTGCCAAGAATCATTTCCTGGAAAGAATTGAGCCCGCGACTACCAATGATGACGAGGTCAAACAACTCTGTATGCGCATAGTCGATTAGCACAGGCGCTGGATCTCCATGGAGGATTTGGACTTCGTAAGGCACATCGTATTCCCGCAAGACCAGTTCGATTGGTTTGAGTTGCTTTTTACGTGTCAGTTCTAGCGAATCCTTACTCTTTGCGTGCAATACGGATTCTTTTGCTTTGTCAAAATCCGCGACGAACACAATGGTAATCGTAGAGTCATCCGAACAGTTAGCAAGCCGTGCAGCTTCTCTAGCTGCACGAATGGAGTTATCAGATCCATCTGCAGCGAGCATGATTTTCTGATACATCGTTGCCACCTCATTTATCAATAGAGTCAGGTCATAAGCTCATTGAGCAGACGCCTGCTGGATTCCCCTAATCCGATAATCGTTACATTCACACCACGACTACGATAGGATTCAGTTACTTTTGTGACGGCAACAACTGCGGAATCATCCCATACTTGGGAATCTGTGAAATCCAGGATGATCCGACTAGCCGCTTCATCTCCACTAAATGCTTCATGGAACTTCTCAACGGATGCAAAGAATAATTGACCTTTCACAGCGTAGCGGATGGAGTCATCCTCAACAATGCGCTCTACATGTATCTTAGAGATTTTAGCAACGAAGAGAACGGCACTCAACACGACTCCTGCAATAACACCCTTAGACAAATCATTCGTTGCAACAACAATAATAACGGTTGTCAGCATAACGAGCGCATCCGATTTAGGCGCTTTTCGAATATAGGAGAACGAACTCCAGTCAAATGTCCCGATTGAAACCATAATCATAATCCCCACAAGAACAGGCATCGGGATTTGAACCACCAAGTCACCCAGAACGATAATCAGAAACATGAGGAACGCACCTGCTACAAATGTGGACAGTCGTGTTCTACCTCCGGATTTAACGTTAATAACGGACTGACCGATCATTGCGCAACCAGCCATACCTCCAAAAAAGCCATTAATGACATTGGCAATTCCTTGTCCGCGGGATTCCCTATTCTTTTCACTGTCTGTTGCGGTCATGTCGTCTACGATCGTTGCAGTGAGCAATGTTTCAAGCAGGCCGACAATCGCCAATGCAACGGAATAAGGTAATATGATCATCAAGGTTTCAAACGTAAATGGTACGTCTGGGATTAGAAAGTTCGGTAACGATTTTGTAATCGCACCGAGGTCTCCAACAGTTCGTAAGTCGGCCCCTGAGTAAATCGCGACGATACTAAGTGCGACAATAGCGATAAGGGGGGCAGGAATCGCTGTGAAAAATCTTGGTAAAATATAAACGATGAGCAACGTCACTGCTACGAAAACATATGTCATCGTTGAGATTCCTAGAAAGTGAGGAACTTGCGCCATGAAAATGAGAATTGCCAAGGCATTCACAAATCCAATCATGACTGCATTTGGTATGTACTTCATCAGCTTTGCAACTTTAAAAATCCCGAAAATCACTTGGATAACCCCGGTAAGAATTGTCGCAGCAAGTAAGTAATCAAGCCCATACTCACGAATGAGTGGGGTCATGAGCAAAGCCATTGAGCCGGTTGCTGCGGAAATCATTCCTGGGCGTCCGCCTGTAAATGAAATCACGACAGCGATGATGAAGGAAGCATATAGACCAACCATCGGGTCAACGCCTGCGATGATTGAAAAAGCGATGGCTTCAGGAATTAGCGCAAGGGCTACGACAATGCCCGCGAGGACGTCGGCTCGAACATTCGAGAACCAATGCTGTTTTAAGTATGATGCCATTATTGTGGACTCCCTTATAAAAAGTTGCAGATTCGTTACGGTGTACTGCATCTCTATAGTCTATCACGGGGAGTCACGACAATAAATGGCTGTTGCAGAATATGTTTAAACAACCTAAATAACTCATTGCAGAACTATATAGGTTCTTTGGGAAGGCGAATTGTAAATAACGATCCGTGTCCTTTCCTGCTTGTGACGTCAATAGTTCCTCCGTGTAGCGTTACGAGTTGGCGCACAATGGAAAGACCAAGGCCGAATTCTCCGTATGGATTGGATGTCCGTGAGTCAATCGCTTTATAAAAACGGCTCCAAATCTTTTCGACTTCATCCGAATCCATTCCGATGCCGGTATCCTGAATTTCTAAAATGACGTGATGACTATCTGTTTTCGCTAATATCGAAATTTCTCCTTTCTCCGTGAACTGGATACTATTCTTTGTAATGTTCAACAAGATTTGAGTGAGACGATCGTAATCGGCGAAGACGGTCAATGTTTCAGGTGCTTGCACTTCGATTGTTGTCCCACGTTGTTCAGCTGCCGGTTCCAACTGCTCACGAATCACTTCGAATAATTCCAAAACCAGAATTGGTTGCCTGATCAATGTAATTTGGTTCGATCTGATTTTTTCATAGTCAAGATTTTCGTTAACGAGGCGTAACAACCGTTTTGTTTCTCCACTTGCAAGTTGCAGCGCTTTGTCTTTTTCATTTTCAGAAATCAGATCACTCCGCAACCCTTCAATCGTTCCACGGATTGTCGTTAGCGGCGTTCGGAGTTCGTGGGAGACATCTGCCATGAACTGGCGTCTACGATTTTCTAGATTCTCAATTTCTTCATGGGAAGTATACAGGTCACTCACCATCGTATTGAAATCGGTAGCCAGTGCGTCGATTTCATCCCGTCCGCTTTCAGGAATCCGGATGGTATAGTCACCTGTAGAGACCGCCGCAGTAGCTAGACGAAGTCGCTTAATACGTCGTCCGTGATAGATGGACAGCAATCCGCTTAGAATGACAGCAACCGCTAATGCAGCGAGGGCGGCGTAGAACAAATAACGATTCATCTGTGAAATGATGGCTCGAGGCCCTTCAATAGGGGAGGTGAGTAAAACACCCCCGACAAACTGAGGTCCTTGGAAGTAAGGGAGCAACACAAAAGTGACGGCCTGATCAAAACGACGTTGCTCTTGGCGTACCGTAACAGTTTTTCCACTTTGAAGCTGCGCCCACTCTGATTCATTAAGTTCAATTAGTGGAGTTTTAAGCCCGGTCGAGTAGATAATTTTCGAGTCTTCATCGAACAAACTATACTCGATGTCCCTGCTATTCAGCACCTGACCAAAGGATTGAAGAGTTTGTTGGGAAGGCTTCGGACTGCGATCGATATCTGTTAGAAGGGCACGTCCATATTGTGTGAGCTCGTCAGTTTTCGTATCGTACACATATTGCTCGAAGAAATGGGAAAACAGCAACCCGACTAGAAGGACTGCGGCAACAATTACACTCACATGGCTGACTAACTGTTGAGTAAAGTAGTTCACTTTCATGAGGATGCCTCATCCGATTCGTCAAACTTATAACCGACTCCCCAAACGGTATGGATCACTGCTGTTCCGATTCCTGAAATTTTCGTTCGTAGCCGTTTAATATGAACATCCACCGTCCGATCATCTCCGTAAAAATCGAATCCCCAGACACGGTCAAGCAGCTGGTCCCGTGAGAAAACCTGTTTTGGATGTCGGATGAAAAAGACGAGTAAGTCATATTCTTTTGGAGTTAGGTTTTCGATAGCGACACCATCTGCGAACACTTCACGAGCGTTTTCATCCACACGGAAATGAACCGTTTCAAGCATGGGATTCGTTTCCTTCTCTTTTGTAGGTCGTCTGCGTGTTACGGCTTTAATGCGTGCCATTAAAGCAAGTGGGCTGAATGGTTTCGTTACATAATCGTCTGCTCCCATTTCTAAACCGAGCACCTGATCGGACTCGCCATCTTTTGCGGTGAGCATAATGATTGGGACGTCGTTACCTGCTTTTCGAAGGGTTCTACAAATCGTCACGCCATCCATTGAAGGAAGCATCCAGTCGATGATGAGGCAGTCCCACGAATCTTGTTGGGCTCGTTCTAATCCCACTTTTCCGTCCAAGACGAACTCGCCATCAATGCCTTCCTTTTCAAAAAACAAGCCAATCATCTGCGACACACTTTCATTATCTTCAATGACAAGAATCTTCAACGAAGTTCGCCTCCTTTGCTTTAAAGCTATCGGGAAATTCCTATTCATGCAACTCATTTGTCCAATACGAAAAAGCTGCCCAGAACCCAACTAGTAGGTACTGGACAGCTGTTCTACAACTTACTTCTCGACATCGGCATTACTCGAAAGTGTCGCGTTCACAACTTGTTGTTTGCCTTCTCGATAGATGGTGAATTTCGCTTGGTCTCCAACTTTTAGATCCGTGTAGAGAATTTTGCGTAAAGCGGTTGAAGAGTCGATTACTTGTCCATTCACTTTAGTGATGACATCTTGTTCTTTGAATCCTGCTTTTCCAGCAGGTGAATTAGGGTCCACACTACCGACCATGACTCCACCTTTCACACTGTCTGGGATATTCTGTACATACATTTCTGGAACTTCTGCAAGGTCGACGAGACCAATTCCGATATATGGACGTGTGATTTTGCCGTCCTTCATTAGTTTTTCAGCAAGCGGCTTTACATCATTGCTCGGGATGGCGAAGCCTAATCCTTCGACTCCGTTTTGAGCGATTTTCAAGCTGTTAATCCCGATCAATTCACCGGATCCGTTTACTAGCGCACCACCACTGTTACCAGGGTTAATGGCTGCATCTGTCTGAATGACATTCATTTCCCACTTCCCAGCGGATGTGTCGACGTCGATAGAACGAGTTGGCGCACTTACAATCCCTTGAGTAACGGTACCTGAAAAGTCGAGCCCGAGTGGATTCCCGATTGCAATAACCGCGTCACCTGCGCGAAGTTTCGAAGAATCTCCGAATGATAATGTGCCTTCTGCATATTTTTTATCCATCTTAATAACTGCTAAATCAGTGAGAGGGTCAGTACCGACAAGGACAGCTTCCGTTTTTTCACCGCTTGCTGTTGTGATCCCGATTTTAGTCGCGTCTTCAATCACATGATTATTTGTAATGATATATGCATCTGATCCTTCCGTTTTGAAGACGACCCCTGAACCCGTTCCAACATTTTGAGATTCAGATGTACCGGCAAACCGATTGCCAGCGGACTGATAATTATCGATACCGACAATCGCTTTAGAGGCATCTGCTACCATATCAGATAGAGAGTTTGGAGATTGAGCGCCAGTGTTTTGCACGTTATAGGGAGTAGACGTTTCAGGTTGTGCAGCTGATTGAAGACTGCTGTCCTGCTTCAATATGTCTGTATTTGCGACTGCCCCCAGTGTTAATGCCGAGCCAAGCACTCCTGCGCCTACTGTGGATAATAGCCATTTAGTTTTTGATGAATTCATTGTCCATCGCTCCTTTATCTACTGTTGATAAAGTAAGTGTAAATCGAACTTATGAACAAATTATTACCGAGACGTTAACAAGTTATTAATCGTAGTAGACTTAATTCTATAGTAGAATAAAATTGAAATAATCGAACTAGTCAGATATAGTTATAGTGAAATGGAAATTTTTTTATTTTCAAATGAAAGCGCATACATCATTCATGCTCGAGGACAACCCGACATAGAGTGTTCATGTGTGCAATGTACATGCACCGATTTTCTACAAAACTTGCAGAAATGGGAGGAATGGAAATGGTACAACAAATTGAAAATCTAGTTTACGCAAACCCGAACACAGAAGGCGCAAAGGTGAATTTCAAGGAACGATACGATAATTTCATAAATGGTAAATGGACAGCCCCTGTCAATGGAGAATACTTTGACAACCCGTCTCCTGTAACAGGAAAGGTGTTTACACAAGTAGCACGCTCCACTGCGGAGGACATTGAACTGGCTCTAGATGCAGCACATGCTGCAAAGGATGCATGGGGGACGACGTCGGTAACTGAACGCTCTAACATTCTTTTGAAGATTGCAGACCGGATTGAAGAAAATCTAGAGATGCTTGCGGTAGCAGAAACGTGGGAGAACGGGAAAGCAATTCGGGAAACGCTAAATGCGGACTTACCGTTAGCAATTGATCATTTCCGTTATTTCGCATCTGCAATCCGTGCTCAAGAAGGTGGCGTCAGCCAGATTGATAATGATACGGTTGCCTATCATTTCCACGAGCCAATAGGAGTCGTCGGACAAATTATTCCTTGGAACTTCCCGATCCTGATGGCGGTTTGGAAACTTGCTCCTGCACTCGCTGCGGGGAATTGTGTGATCCTCAAGCCGGCAGAGCAAACTCCGGCATCGATTCTTGTACTTGTTGAATTGATTGAAGACTTATTGCCAGCAGGCGTATTGAACGTCGTGAACGGATTTGGTCTTGAAGCTGGAAAGCCTCTCGCATCCAACCCGCGAATCGGAAAAATCGCGTTTACTGGGGAGACGACGACGGGTCGAATGATCATGCAGTATGCTTCCCAAAACCTTATCCCAGCCACACTCGAACTTGGCGGCAAGTCACCGAATATCTTCTTTGAAGATGTGATGGCAGAAGACGACGACTTCCTGGACAAAGCGGTAGAAGGATTTGTCATGTTTGCATTGAACCAGGGTGAAGTATGTACATGCCCTTCACGCGCACTTATCCAAGAGTCAATTTACGATGAATTCATGGAGAAAGCGTTAGCTCGCGTAGAAGCCATCAAAGTTGGGAATCCTCTCGATCCGACAGTCATGATGGGGGCACAAGCGTCTACGGAACAGCTTGAGAAAATTTTGTCGTACCTAGACATCGGAAAGCAAGAAGGCGCCGAGTGTCTAACGGGCGGTGAGCAAAACAAGCTGGAAGGCGACTTGGCGGAAGGTTATTACGTGAAGCCAACTGTCTTCAAAGGTCACAATAAGATGCGCATCTTCCAAGAAGAAATCTTTGGGCCGGTTGTTGCAGTTACGACGTTCAAGACAAAAGAAGAAGCACTCGAAATCGCTAACGACACATTATATGGACTCGGTTCAGGCGTATGGACACGTGATATGAATACAGCGTACCGTTTCGGACGTGGTATCGAAGCGGGTCGCGTGTGGACGAATTGCTACCATGCTTACCCTGCGCACTCTGCGTTCGGCGGTTATAAAGCATCCGGTATCGGTCGTGAAAACCACTTGATGATGCTCGAGCATTACCAGCAGACGAAAAATATGCTAGTTAGCTACAGTGAACAAAAGCAAGGATTCTTTTAAGCAAAATAGAGAGGTGAGTAGCAAATGACAGAGCGGGTTATTGCGACGGAAGCAACGCTAGCGCTGATCAAGCAACTCGAACAGAAACACGGTCCGTTAATGTTTCACCAATCAGGAGGATGCTGTGACGGCTCATCACCTATGTGTTATCCGGAGGGCGATTTAATCGTAGGGGATCAAGATGTGCTTCTCGGGTTTATTGGCGGTGTTCCATTCTATATGCTACGTAGTCAATTTGAGTACTGGAAGCACACCCAACTGATCATTGACGTCGTGGATGGAAGAGGCGGTATGTTTTCACTTGAAGGAGTCGAAGGCAAACGGTTTCTCACCCGTTCGCGCGCATTTACAACTGATGAGGTTGAACAGCTCCAAACATAACAAAGACGGCACCCGGATAATGGGCGCCGTCTTTGTTTTATTAAAAGGGGATTATAGAAAACGTTTTCGATCCGCAGCCGTCGGAAGCATACAGACCTCTTCTTTTTTCCCGAACCACTTATAGCGATTGCGTGCAACAAAATCATAGACTCTGTCTCGTATAGGAGCAGGCACAATGATGAATAAAAACGCAAGGTGCCACAGTCCATCAAGCTTCTTGGCAATACGGAGTGCCGCCCCCGATTTTGTATAAGCTTTGCCCTTTTCAACGAGAACTAAACTGTCTACAGCATCCGGGATCCCAAAGTCTTTGGAAAGTTGCTGTCCAGTTTCGCTTTGAAGAGAAGCAAACTGAAAATACTCATAAGGATCACGTTTTATAATGAATTGAACACTTGCATCACAAAAGTTGCATTCACCATCGAATAACACTGTTCGCTTCATGGACGAACCTCCTTAAAATGCTTGGTAAAGATACTATAACCTAAAACAAAACAGCTGAAACAATCCAGAACTATTGTAATACATATACAATAGACAGAATACTCTTTACTTTAAATTGGTAGCATGCTAGACTATATGTGAGAAAATGTTGTTTTTTGGCCTCTTAGCGCTTCATCGTTTATTGCCCCGCCTGTGAATACAACAAGGGAAGGTGATCGAAGTGGAACGTCAAAACATTCATCCAGATGAAATGAACTTACGCGGCGACATGGATTACATCGCTATGTTACAAATGATCGGAGAAGGTGCACCAGACTTTAGCAGATTCCTTGACCATCGTCCGGAATCTCCTTCAGAAATAGGGTTCGACGAGCACGAACTCCCTCGAGACTATCAGTAAAACCTTCCAGTTGGAAGGTTTTTTGTTTGGCTGAAAAATCTCACGATGCTCATCTGGAAACATCACGACAAGATATGGATCTAAACGGCAAGCATCTCATATTCAAATAGAGGTGGGCGTTGACAGCAGAATATTTAACGGAAATACTGACGGTTTTTGCTGCCGCCAACTATTTGAAACTTCATCTTTTTCAAAATCCGATAAGCCATGTGCCGATTGGATAGATGAAGAAAGTCACGGCACTGCTGATTAGACATCATCCCACCAAATAACAGGAACCAGTCGCGTATTGCTTGGTCGCCAGCTCTTGTGCTTTTTTCTTCACAAACAGAGCAGTACCAATTCAAGCGATTTTTTAACATAGTTGGAGCAGCGCACGTCTCACAAAAAACCCCGCTTCTAAAGTCTTGAGCAGTCAAGGAATAACTTTCGCAAATAGGTTGTGGAAAGAAGTCATGATGGCCTTGCAGGAGTTGGTCATTCAGTAAGGAGAACTGGTCGGGAAGTAGTACAGACGTTGAAGAGGCCAAACGCCGGAGATATGAGGGGATTCCGGATGGATACAGAAAAGGAACTTCAGCGTTTTCTGCAGAAACGGCATGTTTTGAATGTGCTAGCACAATAGCACCTTTCACGGGCAAATGGATGCTTCGGCAGACTAGCCAATCCTGCAGTAATTCAATTTTCCGCTCGAGCTGAGATACCGGACTTTCAAAACTATTGATTTGTCCATTCTCCAATGTCCGAATAAGCTGCGGAGGATTATTTCTCAGAGTCAGCGCGCCGGCGATATTTTTTACTTCGAGAACGACCGCGTGTGACGAAGTAACAAACAGCGTGTCCACTTGAAAACGAGTACTAGAGTTCAAGGATAGATCATGGAAAATCGCATGAGGAAAGGTAAACATATAATGCTCAAAGACTCGATCCAACACCAGTTCACCCGCGTAGCCCGCTTGAACTGCAGACAATCTTGACTGCAACGCTTGTTCTTTGGGATGATATGGCACAATTCTTCGTACTGCAGCCGATAAGGAATCTAGTATTAAAGGAGGCTTCCGAGGCTTCATTAGTACGATAATCACCTCATTTCTAATAGTGTCAATCTCCATTATTATACCATTAGATGTCGGATAAGTCTGATATTTATATCGCGATTAAGATTAAGTCAAATTCAGCAATCCAAAGTTGAGAGCGCGCGAACCAGAGCGAAAAGCGCGCCCGGAGAAATAGGCGCGTGCGGTGTTCACTTGCGCGCGGAAGGCATCGGAATGCGAGCGGAAGAGAGGGTAATCCGCGCGAACCAGAGCGAAATGCGCGCGACGGAGGAAATCTGCGCGTACGGAGTTCATTTGCGCGCGGAAGCCATCGGAATGCGAGCGGAAGAGGGGGGATCCGCGCGAACCAGAGCGAAAAGCGCGCGCTGGAAGAAATCTGCTCGTACGGAGTTCACTTGTGCGCGGAAGTCATCAGAATGCGAGCGGAAGAGAGGGGGATCCGTGCGAACCAGAACCAAATGCGAGCGCCCAATGAAATCTGCGCGTCCGGAGTTCCCTTGCGCGCGGAAGTCATCTGAATGCGAGCGGAAGAGAGGGGATCCGCGCGAACCAGAGCCAAAAGCGCGCGCCGGAAGAAATCCGCGCGTCCGGAGTGCCCTTGCGCGCGGAAGCCATCGAAATGCGAGCGGAAGAGAGGAGAATCCGCGCGAACCAGAACCAAATGCGAGCACCCGAAATAAATATGCGTAATTTAGAAAGTCATTTGCCCGTGTCTTACTCGGTAACTTGCATGTAATGGAGGGAGGAGGTGATGAAGATGATGCATCAGAATCAAAAATGCTGCATGAAGCCACAACCAATGCCACCAATGCAACCTTGTAACAATCAGGCACAACCGGTTATCTGCCCGACGCAATACCGTTACCACGATACGTTCATGCCACAGGAGTTACCTGTAGTTCATCCGTTCGTCAACGTAAACCGCCAACATACCGTTCAAATCCCTCGCCACTATTACACAGAAGTGAATGAAACAATGATGGGGCAGACGGTTCAAGCAAGACCTGGTTACGGACCGGGAATGGGGCAATGGGGTTCTCAACGACCTCCGATGGGACCTGGACCAATGCCTTGGGGAAGATGATAATGTAAGAAAAGATCCTGCTGGTAAGAGTGACTTCACTCTACTGCAGGATCTTTTGTGTCTATTAGTCAACATTGAAGTAACGTGCATCTGCATGAGCAAAGACGATCGCGGACACGGAAGCTTCCGGCTCCATCATGAACTCTTCCGTTAAGTGAACGCCAATCTCTTCCGGCTTCAACAACCCGAACAGCTTCGCCTGATCTTCTAAATTTGGACATGCAGGATACCCGAAGGAGAATCGCTGTCCTTGGTATTTCGCTGCAAATCGGTCTTTCATCGTAAAATCAGTAGCATCAGGGAACCCCCATTGATCGCGGATCTCTTGGTGTACACGTTCCGCAAAGCCTTCTGCGAGTTCAAGCGCAGTCGCTTGAAACGCATGACTCTCAAGGAATTTCCCTTCCGCTTTCAACCGCTCTGCTTCTGCCCGGACTCCATGGCCTGCCGTTACTTGCATAAACGCAACATAATCCATTTCGCCACTATCTACAGTCTTTAAATAGTCAGCGAGGCAAAGGAATGGATCTCTTCGTTGGCGTGGAAATGTAAAGCGCTCAATTTCAGTTTTTCCATCTTGTGGATCATAAATGATCACATCATCTCCATCTGCTTGAGCAGGGAAAAACTGATACAGACCTGACGCACCAAGTTTTCCGGATTCTAAAAATCCAGTCACCATTTCATGCAGTTCAACAGCACGTGGTTCTTGCTTTTGCAATGTTGAATCCGTAAATCCTCGGAGTCCTAGATGATGTCCTATCAATGTCCTCATGTTGACGTAAGGGGAGAGGTGAGAAATTGAGTAATCCCGTAGCACCCGTTTCCTACAATCATTCGGAACAAAAACCGGAGTATCAGTCCGAACTGTCTTCACTGGACGGGGGGCAACTGCAATAGCGACTCCGCCTTTTTCTGCTGCTTTAGCTGCTTTAATGGCATCATTCGCCACTCGCTTTTCAAGTTGCTGATCAAGTTCGAGAAGCAACGCGTCTTTTCCATCACTCTGCAGTCGATTCGCGAGATCCAATCCTTGCATCGCATCTTTTGCATAGATGACAGGACCATCGTATTCAGGTGCAATTTTCGTATCCGTAAAACGTCGCGTGAGTGCAGCTCCACCAACCATTACAGGCAAATCAATTCCTGCTGATTTAAAATCTTGTGCAGTCAAAACCATTTGCTGCGCAGATTTCACGAGGAGCCCGGATAGCCCGATAATGTCTGGCTTTTCTTTTCGGATGACTTCAATTAGCTGCGCAGGTGTCACTTTAATTCCGATATCCACCACCTTGAAACCATTATTGCTCAATATGATTTCAACTAGGTTTTTTCCGATATCGTGGACATCCCCTTTTACAGTGGCAAGGACAATTTTCCCTTTGCCGTTGTCGTCCTCTTTTTTCTCCATGAACTGTTCCAAATAGGACACCGAAGCTTTCATGACTTCTGCGCTCTGTAGGACTTCAGCAACAATAAGCTGATTCGTATTGAATAGTCGACCGACTTCTGCCATTCCTGTCATAAGTGGACCGTTAATAATGTCGAGAGGTTCATCATATTGACCTAGCGCTGCATCTAAATCGGGAATGAGCCCTTCTTTTGTTCCTTCAACGACATAATAGGCAAGGCGTTCTGGAACGGTTTTCGGGATATCATCTTCTGTTTTCTCTTTCTTCTTTCCACGATAAAACTCCGTGAATGTTGCGAGCGTTTCGTCGGTCGTTGTAAATAACAACGCGTTCGCCATATCGTTTTCCGTTTGAGGGATTGACGCATACCGCTCTAGCTTTTCAGTATTCACAATCGCATAATCCAACCCTGCTTGCGTGCAGTGATACAAATAGACAGCGTTCAATACTTCACGCCCCACAGGTGGAAGTCCGAACGAAACGTTACTGACACCAAGAACAGTAAGCGCGCGCGGAAGCTGTTCTTTAATCAGACGGATACCTTCAATTGTTTCAACTGCGGAGCCAATGTACTGTACATCTCCTGTTCCAACTGGGAATACAAGTGGATCGAAAATGATATCTTCAGGCGCAAGACCCCATTTGTTCGTCAGCAAGTCATAGGATCGTTTCGCAATCTCAAGTTTCCGTTCCCTCGTTACTGCCATTCCGATTTCATCGATCGTACCTACAACGACTGCAGCCCCGTACTTCTTCACAATCGGCATTACAGCGTCGAACCGTTCTTCGCCATCTTCTAAATTTATGGAGTTAATAATCGCTTTTCCTTGGGAGTATTTCAGCGCTTCTTCAATTACGTTTTCGTCTGTCGAGTCAATGACGAGAGGCGCTTTGATCTTTTTCACAACTTCTTTCATAAAATCGGTCATATCCGTCAGCTCATCCCGATCTGGATTAGCGAGACAAACGTCAATGACATGGGCTCCGTTTTTCACTTGTGCCCGGGCAATTTCAGCTGCTTCTTCCACCTTACCATCGACAATAAGTTGTTTGAATTTACGTGAACCTATGACGTTGGTACGTTCTCCGATTAAAATAGGTCTCATACTTGGATCGTACAAAAGTGGTTCGATTCCTGAGACGGTATGTCCATGCGTTTCTGCAGGGAGCGGACGTGGAGTTTTGCCATCTACTGCCCGGCGGATTGCTTGAATATGTGCAGGTGTCGTCCCACAACAGCCTCCAACAATATTCAGCCAACCTTTGTCCGCAAATCCTTCCAGCTTTTTCGATAGCGATTCAGGCGATTCATGATAATGACCTTCTTCATCAGGTAACCCTGCGTTTGGATAGCAACTGACGAATCCTGTCGCGAGCTCTGACAGCGAGCGTAAATGATCTGTCATGAATTCGGGTCCCGTAGCACAGTTCAGTCCGACTGAAAGGGGGTTAATATGCTCTATTGAAACGTAAAATGCTTCAATACTTTGTCCGGCTAATGTCGTACCCATCGGTTCAATCGTCCCGGATATCATCACTGGGAGTTCCCGTCCAGTTTCTTTAAAGGCTCGACGGATTCCGATCGTCCCAGCTTTGACATTCAACATGTCTTGACTGGTTTCCATTAAGAGGAGATCTGAGCCTCCGTCGATTAACCCTTTCGCCTGAACGTAGAAATCGTTTGCCAACTGGTCAAACGTAATCCCACCTGTCACGGACAGCGTCTTAGTCGTCGGCCCCATGGCTCCCGCAACGAATCGAGGACGATCAGGTGTCGAAAACTCATCTGCTGCAGCACGCGCAAGTTCTGCTCCGCGACGGTTAATCACATCCGCTTCACTACCTAAATCATAATCGTCTAACACGACAGGTGTACCACCGAACGTATTCGTACAGATGATATCAGCACCAGCCTCTAAGTATTCTCTATGAATTCGGGTCAACACATCGGGTTTTGTCAGATTCAAATATTCATTGCATCCTTCATACTCTTCACCGCCGAAGTCATCCGCTGCTAGATCAGCATTTTGTAGCATCGTGCCCATTGCTCCATCCATCACGAGAATACGTTTCTTCAATTCATCTTTAATTTGTTGTGGCATGGTGCACCTCTCTTTCTCTTATAGCGTCAATCTGGTTGATATAGTGCACGAGTTCGACAGTCATGTCATAACGTAAAAATGGAGTAATTAAGTAAATCCCGTTAAATAAAGAAGCTGCTGTGTCGATGAGTTCTCTAGCAATTTGTATACCTTCTGCAGTCGCCGCTTCACGATCATCCCCACATGCTCTCATGCGCTCCAGCACTTCATCAGACAACTTGATGCCTGGTACTTCATGATGCAGGAATTCAGCGTTACGAATATTCGTCAACGGCATGATTCCGATGAAAATCGGAGTATCTAAATGTTTGACGGCTTCATGAATTTCAATAATTTTTTCTTTCGTATAGACAGGTTGTGTGATGAAGTAATCAGCACCGCATTCAATTTTTTTCTCAAGACGTTTAACAGCTCGCTCGACGACCCGGACGTTCGGGTTGAAAGCTCCCGCTACTGAAAAGTTTGCCTTTTTACGTAAAGGACGACCGGAGAATGATATCCCTTCATTCAACTTTTTAATGAGTTGGAAGAGTTCTAGGCTAGAAACGTCATAAACGTCTGTTGCCCCAGGAAAGTCCCCAATCTTAGTTGGATCGCCTGTCACAGCTAAAATATCATGTATGCCAAGTGCGTCCAGCCCCATTAAGTGAGACTGAAGCCCAATCAAATTATGATCCCTGCAAGTGATATGGACGAGAGGGCGGACATCATCTTGATGTTTTACAAGAGACGCCATAGCTAGATTGCTAATCCGTGGGGAAGCTAGAGAATTATCGGCCATCGTCACAGCGTGTGCTCCAGCTGCTTGAAGTTGACGAGCTCCTTCGAAATAATTTTCAGTTTCCAAGTGTCGTGGCGTATCCAATTCAACAAGAATCGTACGCTCACGCTGAGCCTTTATGTGTAACGGCTCATAGCGAGTCGGTTCCGCATCTCGAATAACAATCGGCTTATGTGGAATAACGGCTTTTTCCGTAATGGGTGCAAGATTCGCCAATTGAGATTTCACAGCGACAATGTGCGCAGGAGTCGTTCCGCAACACCCACCGATTAGCCGAACCCCTTCATCCCGTAATAACCGTGCAGCGCGACCGTAATAATCCGTTTCAGAGACATAGACAATCCGTCCGTCTTCAACGTCTAGCAAACTCGCATTTGGATACGCAGATAAAAATGCCTTCTCAGGGAGTTCGACCCCTTCAAATGCTTGGATCGTATGGTACGGGCCTAGTCTGCAGTTCACACCTACGACATCCGCGCCAAATGCTTCTAACTGATGTAAAGCGTCATTCAATCGCAACCCATTCTGTAAGACGCCAGGTTCATGCATGGATACTTGTGCGATTAGTGGAATATCGGTCTGTTGACGGAGGTGCTTAACTACTGCAGAAAGCTCTTCAAAGTCATAATAAGTTTCCAGCAATAATCCGTCTGGATCACCGGCAAGCAGTGGTTCCGCTTGCTGTTGAACAATTGAGAGGACTTCATCTATGGTTGCATCGCTTTTACGAATACTACGGATGCCACCGATTGTACCGAGCACATATTGACCACCTGGAGCTGCAGCACGCTTGGCGATCGCAATTCCAGCTTCGTTAAATTCTTTTACACGATGCTCCAGTCCATAGCGAGCAAGCTTATAAGAGTTGGCACTGTACGTATTGGTTTGAATAATGTCTGCACCTGCATGTATATATTGTTCATGGATTCCTTGAATAACATCCGGCTTTTCTATATTTAATTGTTCATAGCAAAAGTCGAGTCCATCCGCATAGAGTAACGTTCCCATTGCACCATCAGCTGTCAGAACTTCTGTTTTTAATCGCTCAAGTAATTTCATTTCCCTATCATCCTTTCTTACGGCAGAGCGATGAAGCAGAGAATAATAAAAAAGCCTTCTACGTACGAAGAAGGCTTTGTCATATCAATGATTGTCTCCTCCTCATCTGCCGGACTACAAACATCCGCTGGAAGTAGCACCTGACCATATGGCTGGTTGCTGAAGCATCGACGGGCCAGATCCCTACGCTTCTCTTGATAAGAATGACTATTAAGTTGTGTGAATAATTTAACATATCATACCGTTGTTTGAGAGTTCCGTCAATAGATAATGTGTGAAGTGAACTGGGAGTTACCTAGTGTATGTGGTAAACTGTACGTACATGCAGGAAAGGGGATTGCTATGAGGGCGTTCAAATTTGTTATCCCGATGGTGTTATTAGTCGGTGGAGTTGCCTGGGTTATGCTCAACAAAAACTTTACAGACGTGCCCGTCATGTCTCGTTTTTATATTACACTTGGCGCAATGGTTTTGAGTGGTGTCATTTCCTTTTTCCTATTCCCTAAAGATGAAGGGAAAAGACGATAAACTGACAGAGAATGACTGTCAGTTTTATTATTGCTCGGATTTGGGTTAACCTTAAAATATATTAGGTTGACACATTGAGTTCTTCCTTTTATTCTATAACTATATAGTAAAAGGGGTGTTATAAATGGGAACAACAGCAACTATGAAACCAAACCGTTCGAAGACGATGATCGGAACGCTTGGACTTGTCTACTCAGCAATGTTTGCCGCATTGATGATGATTGGAGCTAATATTACATACTTTTTACCGGCCTTATCAGTAAGTGGCGTGCCAATTACACTGCAAACTTTCTTTGCTGTATTAGCAGGACTATTACTCGGAAGCCGATATGGGGCGGTCTCAATGACAGTCTACATGGCAATAGGTCTTGCAGGTGCACCGGTATTTGCGAAATTTAGTGGAGGTTTCGGTGAAATTGTCAGCCCGTTGTTCGGATTTATCCTTTCTTTTATTTTAGTTGCATACATCGCCGGCAAGATTGTAGAAAAGAACAGCACCGTAACAGGATTTGTTATCGCGGCACTTGTCGGATGTGTCATTAATTACCTGATCGGAACAAACTGGATGTTTGCTGCGTACAAGCTATGGGCGGCGGCACCGGATGCGTTCACGTACAAAATAGCATGGATTTGGATGCTGCCACCTTTACCTAAAGACATTATTCTCTCTGTATTGGCAGGAGTGTTCGGCCATCGAATGGCGCGCATTCTTAGAATGCGTCGCTCTATTTAACCACGCAAACCGATTTCTCAATTATAGAGAAATCGGTTTTTTCGTGTCCTATCAAAAAATGAAACGTTTTAGATGTGTCTTCCGTATAAGAGGAAGACCTTAAAAAACGGAAGGAAGACATGTGCATGATTCACTTACTCTTATTTTCTCTAATCGCAGGCATTATTGCCGCACTGCTGGCCGTCCCGCTGCATAGACGTGTCGGTTCGGAAGAAAAAGCAAATAGTTCCGGTTTCATGGTAGTACTACTCATTATTATTGCTGTAGTGATTGCGGTAGGCCTCTCTATTTTCTATTACACAACAAATCTAGACCAGCATTGGTCCTCGTTATGGGTTCTTTTACTCGCTGCAGCGATACTTGGAACAATATTAGATGGTGGGGTGTATCGGAAGGCAAAGGGTATCGTTGCAGGACTCGCGATCCTTGCAGGCATTTATATCCTCACCGCCCCATTATTAAATGCGGACACCAAGTACAAAGCGGTTGAAATGGATCAGCAAATAGAAATTGAAGCATTTGACGAAACTCAGACACCAGCGAGCGTGCCACCTAAATTTGCACGTAACAAAATGAAAAAAGCATTCGGGCAAGTACCGAATACAAGTTATTACGACCTTGGTCATTTACAAATTCAAAAGGTGAAAGATGATTATGTATATATTGCACCAGTCGAATTTTCAGGTTTTTTCAAATGGTGGAATGGCAAGACGACGCCTGGTTATTTCCGCATGAGCGCCACGGACTCTGCGGATAATCCGAAGTTTGTATCGTCGGAAATGACGTATACCGAGACGTCTTTCTTTAACAAGCAAGTGGACCGTCATATGCGTTTACAATATCCTGAACTGATTTTTTATGGAGATGTTCAATTGGAAATCGACGATGAAGGTAATCCCCATTACATCCGTTCTTACGGAGAATTTATCACAGCCCGCAATGGATTTGACGTGAAAGGGATTGTCATGACGGATCCGATGACCGGGGCAATTGAGAAGTTTGCACTTGCGGATATCCCAGACTATATCGATGGTGCTGTCTCTCCGGAAGTCGTCAGTTTGCAAAATAGCTATTTCGGAAAGTACGTTCATGGTTTCTGGAATTCAATTGTCGGTAAAAAAGATGTCAAACTGCCTTCCGATGAAGGAACGGAGGCAAACGTTAGTCCGATTTTCGATGAAAATGGACATATGTATTACTTCACAGACTTTACAAGTCCGAAAGAAGGCGTCGATTCAATGCTAGGTTATGCGCTGACAGACGGGCGCACAGGTAAAGCAACGTACTACACGGGGGATCTTGAAGAATCCTACATGGACTCACAAGGAGCCTTGCAAATTATTGAAAAGAAATTCATCGAGAAAAAGTGGTCTGGTGAAATGCCGGTCCTTTATAACTTCTATGGAGAAGCGAGTTGGTTGACACCAGTGCTAGACTCGAATGGCTTCCTACAAAACTACTTCATCGTGTCTGCTGCGAATCCGGAAATATCTGTATCTGGCAACTCCCCGAATGATGCATTGAAACTGTATAAAACTGCATTACAACGAGGGGGCAGTTCTGTGAATGGCAGCTCAGAAGCAGAAGAAGCGAAGGCTGCGATCACTGTAAACCGTGTTTACAAAGAACGAGCTGGTGACTTTACCTTGGTTTCTGTGAAATCAGAAGACGGACGGAACTTCCTAGTTTCGTCTGAAACGATTCCTGAAGCGGTGTACATTCAAGAAGGCGACAAATTATCGATTACGTATGTAGAAACAGGGGAACTTTTTCTTCCTGTCAAGGAACTCACAAATGTCTCGTTAACGGAATAACGAGATGCGTTTAAAATCCATAACAAAAGCGGAAGCCGTTTAGATGGCTTCCGCTTTTTCGTTGTTTTATTGAAGGACGAATGTCAATTAAGCACTAGCTGTAGCAAAAGGTTTTAGGATATTTGTTTTACCTTCTGTACGGAATGTCAATACTTTGTCAATCGGGTCGTATGATTCACCGTAAAATTCATCATCCTTATACGTATGGATTTCTTCATACGTCATCTTCATTGCATCATATACCGTTTCTTCTTCTGCATCTTCAGGAGACCAGTAAAGGATTTCGAGGTCGGTTTGTTCTCCAGTTGCGAGTGAACGACGGCTATAACCGATGCGAGATGCATGATGGAAATTCTCACGAGCATAGAAGCGTAAGCGTTTTTCTGTGTCCGTGTCTTCATAATTGACAGGCTCCACTTCTAACAAAATCGGCTTACCTTTTTCTTTCAGCTGTGTCAGCAGTTTTTTGCCTAGACCTTCACCTCGTGAAGTGGACGAAACAAACAAATAATCTACAAACACAAACGATTCTGTTTCAACGTACATGAGCACGTGTTTTGGACCTTCGTCTTTGCGATAAACATTGTGTTTATCCTTTAACAACGCGTCCATATGCTCTTTTGACTTCATTTCTTCGATTGGGAAATACTCACTTAGTTTCTCGTACCAATTCATTGATTTAATCTCCTCCGTCGGTATGGGTGTACCCGGAGCTTTTTGTTTGAGGGTCAAACGTAGAGAGAGGAAAAAAGAGGTCAGAAAAAAATCCTCGACTTCATTCTATACCTCTATTATAAACATACTAAACATAATATGTTCAACTATTTTACTTTTTTCTCCCCTAATCCGACGGTTTGCAAATTTCTTGCGTGCCTATTGTTTAATACGGTACAATTAAGTCAAAGATAGTCAAAGTCAACATAATGACTGTGCCAACAAAAGAGGTGAGAGGATGCGTAATATTTCCGACATCATAGAAGGGTATTTAAAATCGATTATCGAACATGAAGATAATGGAATCGTGGAAATCAAGCGCAATGAAGTGGCGGAAAGGTTCCAATGTGTTCCTTCGCAAATCAATTACGTCATTAAAACACGATTTACATTGGAGCGAGGCTACGCGGTCGAATCTAAACGTGGCGGTGGTGGGTATATCCGCATATACCGGGTTCAAACAAATTCACGCAAAGAACTATTGGATCACGTATTGGAAAGTGTGCGACAAGGGGCTTCGTACACAATGGCAGAAGACGTAATCTATCGGTTAATAGCAGAACAAGTGGTTTCTAAAAAAGAAGCCCGTCTAATGCTTTCAGCTGTCGAGCCTGCTGTCCTAAATTATCCATTACCTGAACGGGATATAATCCGTGCGCGGATTTTACAGGCCATGTTAATCTCACTCCTATACGAACAATCGGAGTGACTAGTTATCTAAACGATGGGGTGGTAAAACATGCTTTGTGAAAACTGTAAAGAACGTCAAGCTTCCGTTATCTTAATGCAAGATACGCCAAATGGATCGATTGAAAGGAATTTGTGTGAGAAGTGCGCATTTAACTTACAGACGTTTTCAATCAGCCCGAATCAGGAGCCGATGTCCATTCAACAATTTCTATCACAGTGGTTGAGTGGAAGTGAAACGCTACACCAGCAAACGCGAGAAGTTCAGACGATGCCGGAGTGTCCAGAGTGTGGTCTAACCTTCCACCGCTTTCTAGAAATCGGGAAGTTCGGATGTCCGACGTGTTATGAAACATTCCGCGAGCGTCTCCCGAAAGTCTTTGGCAAACTGCATAACGGAAATACAATCCATAAAGGTAAAATCCCTGCGTCTTTCAATGAAAAGATGACCATTAAAAAGAAAATCGAGGAACTTCGTTCGAGTATGCAAGAAGCGATTCAAGAAGAACAGTTTGAACATGCTGCTGTGCTGCGGGATGAAATAAAAGACTGGAAACAAAAACTCGCTGCAGAAACGGAAGAGGAAGGAGGGAGTGAGAATGGGGAATAATCGATACATGCAAAACGCTGTCACAGGCTGGATGGTCCCTCATGGTGAGCACTCCGATATCGTGATGTCGACTCGAATCCGCCTCGCTCGAAACCTTCGTGAATTTCGCTTCCCAATCGCGTTCTCTGATGAGCAAGCAGAAGAGGTCGGTCGAATTGTTTCCGAAGCACTGCTTAGTACAGATGAAAAAGGGTATTCCTATACGAGGATGAAAGAATTAGCTACGCTTGACCGGCAAGCGCTAGTAGAAAAGCATTTAATCAGTCTCCAACTTGCGGAAGCAGAGCAGTTCGGAGCGGTATTCCTATCGGAAGATGAAACTATCAGCATTATGGTAAACGAAGAAGACCATTTGCGTATCCAGTGCATCTATCCCGGATTGCAACTAGAAAATGCCTATCAAAAGGCGGATGAAACCGATCGTGCACTTGAAAAGAAATTACCGTACGCATTTGATGAAGAATTTGGATATCTTACGAGCTGCCCGTCCAATACAGGAACCGGAATGCGGGCTTCTGTCATGTTACATTTACCGGCGCTTACGATAACCCGGCAAATCAACCGCATTATACCTGCTGTTTCAAGGCTAGGAATGGTTGTGAGGGGCAGCTATGGTGAAGGAAGCGAAGCACCGGGGAACGTTTATCAAGTATCTAATCAGCTGACTCTTGGTAAATCAGAAAAGGAGATTCTTGCAGAACTTGCAAACATTGTTTCTCGACTGATTGCCCACGAGCGGAGATCTCGTGAATTGCTTCTTGAAAAGTCACGAATCGCTCTTGAAAATCGTGTGTTTCGTGCGCTTGGTACAATTTCTTATGCACGGCTACTTCCTGCAGCAGAAGCAGCACGATGTCTTTCAGACGTTAGACTCGGCATCGATCTCGAGTTAATTGAAGATGTGGACATGACCATATTGAACGAACTGATGATTTTCATGCAGTCAGGATTTCTCCAACATTATGAAGGAGAAGCATTGACGTCTGAAGAATTAGACATTAGTCGAGCTAAACTTTTCCGGGAGCGACTCCGAAAAAGTTAATCAGAAAATGATGAAATGAAAGGCCAGTCTTGAGCGTCTCTTTTGCGTCCTATTAACTGATTCGATATAATAGTCAAAGATGGTCAAAGTCAATTCACCCGGAAACCGATTGTTTAATGGTCCGGAAGAATATAGATAGAAGTAGTACGAATAAAATTATTCTCTGCAGAAGGAGAGGAATGTTAATGATGTTTAATCGATTTACACAACGTGCACAAAAAGTACTCCAACTCGCTCAAGAAGAAGCCATTCGTATGAAACACGAAGCAATTGGAACAGAACATATTCTACTTGGATTAATCCGTGAAGGTGGCGGCATTGCAGCAAAAGCATTGGAAGCAATTGGAGTCAGCTTCGAGACGATTGAAACAGGTGTGGAAACACTCGTTGGAACGGGAAGTAAAGACGTAGGACCAATCGTGCACTACACACCACGAGCGAAGAAAGTCATTGAGCTTTCTGTAGATGAATCCCGTAAACTGGGTCACTCGTATATTGGGACAGAACATATTCTTCTAGCATTGATTCGCGAAGGAGAAGGAGTGGCAGCACGTGTTCTTAATAATGCAGGTGTTAGTTTGAACAAAGCACGTCAGCAAGTATTGCAGCTCCTTGGAAGTAACGATACTGCGAATGCAAGTGGTCAAAATGCTTCAGCAACAGCGGCTACTCCAACATTAGATGGGTTGGCACGTGACCTAACGGAAATTGCCCGAGAAGGGACACTCGATCCGGTCATTGGTCGTGGTAAAGAGATTACACGCGTTATTGAAGTCTTAGCGCGTCGCACGAAGAACAATCCGGTTCTAATCGGTGAACCAGGTGTTGGTAAAACGGCGATTGCTGAAGGGCTTGCACTTCAAGTCGTTAACAATGAAGTCCCTGAAATCCTGCGCGATAAGCGTGTTATGACGTTAGATATGGGGACTGTCGTTGCGGGTACTAAATACCGTGGAGAGTTTGAAGACCGTATGAAGAAAGTGATGGAAGAAATTCGCCAAGCGGGCAACATCATTTTATTCATCGATGAGTTGCACACACTCATTGGTGCTGGTGGAGCAGAAGGCGCGATTGATGCTTCGAACATTTTAAAACCGTCACTTGCTCGTGGTGAGTTGCAATGTATCGGTGCAACGACACTCGATGAGTACCGGAAGTACATTGAAAAAGATGCAGCTCTTGAGCGTCGTTTCCAGCCTATTCAAGTGGATGAACCATCCGTTGAAGAGACGGTTCAAATTATTACAGGACTGCGTGATCGTTATGAAGCGCACCACCGTGTAAAAATTACGAATGAAGCAATTGAAGCGGCAGCAAAAATGTCTGACCGTTATATTTCAGACCGCTTCTTGCCTGACAAAGCAATCGATTTAATCGACGAGGCAGGTTCGAAAGTTCGTTTACGTTCTTATACAACACCACCAAACTTAAGAGAACTTGAAAATAAGCTCGAAGCAATCCGTTCTGAGAAGAATGCTGCAGTTCAAAGCCAGGAATTTGAAAAAGCTGCATCATATCGTGATAAAGAGCAGAAGATGAAAGAAGAGCTCGAGAAAACGAAAACGGAATGGAAAGAAAAACAAGGCAAAACAGAATCTGAAGTCACTGTTAATGACATAGCTGAAGTAGTGGCGATGTGGACAGGAATTCCAGTTGCACGTATTGCTGAAACGGAATCTGCGAAGCTGTTGAACATGGAGGAAGAGTTGCATAAGCGTGTTATTGGTCAAAAAGAAGCAGTCGCGGCTATTTCCCGGGCAATACGTCGTGCACGCGCAGGGTTGAAAGATCCGAAACGTCCGATTGGTTCGTTCATCTTCCTTGGACCTACTGGCGTCGGTAAAACAGAGCTAGCAAGAGCGCTCGCCGAAACAATGTTTGGCGATGAAGACTCGATGATTCGGATCGACATGTCCGAGTACATGGAAAAACATACAACATCCCGTTTAGTCGGTTCACCTCCGGGATACGTTGGATATGAAGAAGGCGGACAGTTAACAGAAAAAGTACGTCGCAAACCATATTCCGTTATTTTGCTTGATGAAATTGAAAAAGCGCATCCAGATGTATTCAACATCCTCTTACAAGTGCTTGAAGATGGTCGCTTAACAGATTCCAAAGGACGTACAGTCGATTTCCGGAACACCGTGATCATTATGACGTCTAACGTCGGTGCACAGGAGTTGAGGAAGAACAAATATGTCGGATTTAATCTTCAAGATGGTGAGCAAGATTACGAAGACATGAAGAAAAAGATGTTGGAAGAGCTTAAAAAAGCATTCCGTCCCGAATTCCTTAACCGTGTAGATGAAATGATTGTCTTCCATTCACTTGAAAAAGAACAGTTGCAAGAGATTGTTTCGTTGATGGCAGACGAATTGAGCAAACGTCTTGCTGAACAAGATATCGAACTTGTGTTAACTCAAGAAGCGAAGTTGAAGATTGCGGATGAAGGATATGATCCTGAATACGGAGCACGTCCACTTCGTCGTGCACTTCAAAAGCATGTGGAAGACCGCCTCTCAGAGGAGCTACTGAAAGGAACCGCACTCGCAGGAAGAAAAGTGACGGTCGACTATGTAGACAGTAACTTCACGGTAGAAACGCAACAAGAAGAAATGGTGGAAAATTAATAAGAAGTAGAGGAATAGGATAGTTCATCCCTAGTAATAAAAAAAGGGAGGGGCTGTCCTCTTCGTCGTTTGGAGGATGCATATGGCGAAAAAGAAAACGAAATTCGTTTGCAAATCATGCGGATATGAGTCGCCTAAGTGGATGGGAAGGTGTCCAGGGTGCGGTGAATGGAACACGATGGATGAAGAGACGGAGATTGTACAAAAAGGACCTCGTGGGGCATTTCAGCATTCTGACGCTGTTAAGCAAAAAGCGATGCCTATCAATGCAGTCGCGATAGAGGATGAGCCAAGAATCCGTACAGAAATGGAAGAATTGAATCGTGTACTAGGTGGTGGAATTGTTCCAGGATCGCTTGTTTTGATTGGTGGGGATCCGGGGATTGGGAAGTCCACATTGTTGCTTCAAGTGTCAGCGCTTTTAGCGAACCAACAGGAGCGCGTATTATACATTTCAGGGGAAGAGTCGATTCGGCAAACTAAGCTTCGTGCACAACGTCTAGGTGTCTTGTCTGATGAACTATATATTTACGCAGAAACGGATCTTGCGCTTATTCACGATACGATTGATAATGTTAAGCCGAAGTTTGTCATTGTGGATTCTATCCAAACTATCCACCACCCGGAAGTCGCCTCTGCTCCAGGAAGTGTATCGCAGGTAAGGGAATGTACAGCGGAGTTAATGAAAATAGCAAAGACACAAGGTATCGCGATTTTCCTAGTTGGACATGTCACTAAGGATGGACAAATCGCAGGTCCGCGTTTGCTGGAACATATGGTGGATACCGTCCTTTATTTTGAAGGGGAGCGGCATCATACATACCGAATTTTGCGCAGTGTGAAAAATCGTTTCGGTTCAACAAATGAAATAGCGATTTTTGAAATGCTGCAAGCCGGTTTGAAAGAAGTGTTGAATCCATCGGAAATGTTCATACAGGAACGTTCTCAAGGTGGTGCTGGGTCAACCATTGTTGCTTCAATGGAAGGGACACGCCCTATTCTTGTGGAGATTCAGGCACTTGTAACGCCATCTAGTTTTAATTATCCAAAGAGGATGGCGACGGGACTAGACCAAAATCGAGTATCACTTTTGATGGCGGTATTGGAAAAACGGATGGGAATGCTATTACAAGCTCAGGATGCGTATATTAAAGTGGCGGGTGGCGTGAAACTCGACGAACCTGCGATTGACCTTGCTGTCCTGATGAGTATCGTTTCCAGCTATCGTGACGTCGCAGTACGGGCTTCTGACTGTTATATGGGAGAAGTAGGACTGACTGGTGAAGTTCGAAGGGTTTCCAGAATTGAACAACGGGTTGGGGAAGCAGCGAAACTTGGATTTGAACGAGCGGTCATTCCTGCCTCTAACATCGGCGGATGGGACTATCCAGAAGGTATTCAAGTCGTTGGAGTTGAAACTGTGCGAGATGCACTCGATCTTTGTTTGCCACAGTGATAAAGAAAGATAGGAACTTTGTGCGTTTTCAGGAGTCCTGTACTATAGGTTCAGGATTCCTTGTTTTTGAGGTTCAAGAAAGCAATCAATAGGGAATACATGTATAATAGGACTACTAAAAGGAGGTGGATCGAATGCTGAAAAGAGTTGTGCAAATTATGTTCTTATTGGTTGGTGGAACACTTGGTGTATTGTTTCTTCCGTACTTATTCCAATTATCTTCTTTCACAGCAACCCCGTTCATTAATAACCCATATGTCGCAGCCATTTTAGGAGCACTATTCCTCTTTGTGTTCAGCACATTTTTGACAGATCCTATTGTCAATTTTATAAAGTGGTTAGAAGATCTACTCATGAAAGCACCGATTCTAGATTTACTATTTGGTTCAATCGGTCTGATTATCGGTTTGTTCGTCGCATTTTTGGCAGGTTGGGGTTTAAGTAATATCCAAATTCCGGTTGTGACATCAGTGCTTCCAATCCTATTATCAGCACTGTTCGGGTATTTAGGATTTCAAGTCGGGTTTAAAAAGCGAGATGAATTTTTGACGGCGATTTTCTCGATACGCAATGTTGGACGAAAAAAAGAAACTGAAACCGAAGCAGGCGTTTCTACAGATCCAGTTTACAAGGTGCTTGATACAAGTGTCATCATCGACGGACGCATTGCAGATATTGTTGACACAGGATTCTTGGAAGGTGTATTGGTCGTATCCCAGTTTGTCTTAACTGAGCTCCAGCACATTGCGGATTCTGCGGATACGTTGAAGCGGACAAAAGGAAGACGTGGTTTGGATGTGCTTCGCCGTTTGCAAGAAGGGGATGGCAAGAAAATCCTGATTACGGATGAAGACTTCCCGAATGTAGCTGAAGTCGATTTGAAATTAGTGAAGCTTGCTAAAAAAATGAATGGACTCGTCGTGACAAACGATTTCAACTTGAATAAAGTTGCAGATTTACACGGAGTATCTGTGTTGAATATTAATGACCTTGCGAATGCTGTTAAACCTGTTGTAATTCCCGGTGAAGAAATGCACGTAGTCGTCATTAAAGACGGGAAAGAACACAATCAAGGCGTTGCTTACTTAGATGACGGTACAATGATTGTAATTGAAGATGGACGGAACTTTATTGGAAATGCAATAGAAGTTGTGGTTACGAGTGTGTTGCAAACTTCAGCAGGTCGCATGATCTTTGCAAAACCTAAAAATGGTAAACAAACCAAATCTTACTGAACAACGACCAGTAGAAAGGAGTCATGATGGACTATACTGTAATGATGCCTGCTGCCGGAAGTGGAACGCGGATGGGAGCAGGGCATAACAAACTTTTCCTTGAACTTGAAGGGAAAACGATTTTGGCTCACACGTTGGCGGTGTTTCAGCAGGATCCTTGGTGTACAGGAATCATTTTAGCGGTGAAAGAAACTGAACGCGCCACAATTGAAACGATAATCCAGCAAGAGCAAATAACAAAAATAAGTGCGTTGCCTGAAGGCGGAACCGAACGTCAACATAGCGTAAAAGCATGTCTTACATCCCATCAAAACGATGGGATTGTCCTCGTTCATGATGCGGCTCGTCCTTTCATCAAACAAGATGTCATCCATGAACTTGTGATTAGTGCATCACGGCATGGAGGCGCGGTAGCTGGCGTGAAGGCGAAAGATACGATGAAGTATGTGAATAATGGCGTAATTGAAGAAACGGCAGATCGCGAACGCTTATGGGTCATTCAAACTCCACAAGCGTTTCGTTATGAAGTTTTGAAAGACGCTTCTCAAAAAGCTGAACAAGAAAGCTTTTTAGGGACAGACGAAGCGATGCTTGCAGAGCATGCAGGCTATGAAGTTCGCATCGTTGAAAGTACGTACGATAATATTAAAATGACGACACCAGAGGATCTTGCTTATGGTGGATACTTGTTGAAAAAAAGGCTTGAGGAGACGGTATAATGATACGAATTGGACAAGGTTTTGACGTACATGAATTTGCAGAGGGGCGCCCACTGATTATCGGTGGGGTTACAATTCCCCATACTAAAGGGTTAATCGGTCACTCAGACGCAGATGTCCTATTGCACACCATTACAGATGCAGCACTAGGAGCGATTGGTAAAGGGGATATTGGTCATCACTTTCCAGATACAGATGCCGCTTTTAAAGATGCTGATTCAGCAGTTCTACTTCAAGAAGTCTGGAAGTTGGTAGAAGAAGAAGGTTATACGCTAGGTAACGTGGATTGTACAATCATGGCACAGCAACCTAAAATGGCTCCGCATATTGAAACCATCAAAAACCGCGTAGCCTCTTTACTGCATGCAGATCCTAGTCAAGTGAATGTCAAAGCGACTACAACAGAAAAATTAGGGTTTGTCGGAAGAGAAGAAGGAATTGCATCTCTTGCGGCGATTCTTTTGGTGAAAGCTTAAGTTTTTGGTAAACTAGTCTATACAAGTAATTATTATTTGAACTAACAGAACGGAGATGTCTAGTCATGACAGCAGAAGTACGTGTGCGCTATGCGCCGAGCCCGACAGGCCATTTACATATCGGAGGAGCTCGTACCGCATTATTCAACTACTTGTTCGCTCGCCATCACGGCGGGAAATTCATAGTACGGATTGAGGATACTGACACGGTTCGCAATATTGAAGCTGGGGAATTGTCACAGCTTGAAAATTTGAAGTGGCTCGGAATCGAGCACGACGAGTCTGTTGATATCGGTGGACCGTATAGTCCCTATCGTCAAATGGAACGTCTGGATACGTATAAGAAGTATTCAGAAGAGATGCTTGAAAAGGGTGCGGCTTATAAATGTTTCTGTACAACTGAGGAACTTGAGGAAGAACGAGAAAAACAAAAAGCTTCAGGTATTGCAGCACCTATGTACAAAGGAACTTGTCGTCATTTGAGCGCAGAAGAAGTTGTGCAAAAAGAAGCAGCGGGTATGCCTTATACAATTCGTATGCGTGTTCCTGAAAACGTAACGTACACAATCGATGACCTTGTTCGTGGTAGTGTCCAATTCGAATCCAAGGACATTGGCGACTGGGTACTTGTGAAAGCGACCGGTATTCCGACGTATAACTTCGCAGTTGTCATTGACGACTATATGATGAAAATGTCTCACGTTTTCCGCGGAGAAGAGCATTTGACGAATACGCCAAAACAGCTCATGGTATTTGATACATTTGGATGGGAAGCACCACGTTATGGGCATATGACGCTCATCGTCAATGAAGATCGCAAAAAGTTGTCCAAGCGTGATGAGTCCATTATTCAATTCATTTCTCAATATAAAGATCTTGGATTCTTACCGGAAGCGATGTTCAATTTCTTTGCGCTACTTGGATGGTCTCCTGTTGGAGAAGAAGAGTTGTTCACGAAAGAGGAGCTCATCGAACAGTTTGATGAGAGCCGTCTATCGAAATCACCTTCTATGTTCGATAAGCAGAAACTGACGTGGATGAATAACCAATATATTAAAAAGCTAAGCCTTGACGAAGTCGTGGCGTTGACTTTGCCGCACCTAGTGAAAGCGGGCCGTGTAAGTGAAGAGATGACAGCGGAAGAAAGTGCATGGATTCATGACTTAATCGCACTTTATCATAGCCAGTTAAGTTACGGTGCTGAAATTGTTGAGCTTTCTGCCCAATTCTTTAGTGACGCAGTTGAGTATGATGAACAATCAAAAGAAATCTTGGCTGGGGAACAAATTCCTGAAGTGATGGCCTCTTTCAAGCAACAGCTTGAGAACCTTGAGACATTCGATGCTCCATCGATCAAAGGGGCGATTAAAGCGGTGCAAAAAGAAACGGGCCATAAAGGGAAAAACTTGTTCATGCCAATTCGTGTAGTCGCAACTGGTCAAGCACACGGTCCCGAATTGCCGGAATCGATTGCATTGCTTGGTTTGGAAAAGACACTTGCACGCGTTGAGAAGTTTGTTCAGTAAGCCTTTGTTGACAAGCGGAAACTGCCGTGTACAATAAGAGTAATCTAAGAACGTATCGATTATAAATAAAGCGTTGAAGAGGAGAAGTATGTAAAACACACCCTTCAGAGAAGATCTCCATTGGCTGAAAGAGATCTGGGTCATCCGTTTTACAGAAATGCACCTTTGAGCGCCAGGCTGAAATTCAGTAAGCCGGACGTATCGTCTGCGTTACAGACGTCGAGTGAAAAGGAAGTTACCTGTTCCTTTTCAAAAAAAGAGTGGAACCACGCAATATCTGCGTCTCTGTCATTAGACAGGGGCGTATTTTTTTTTACAGAAAAGGGGGACCGATATGTTTTCCAGAATGAAAGAAGACATTCGTTGCATCTTTGATCAAGACCCCGCTGCTCGGAGTACGATCGAGGTCGTGCTGACCTACTCAGGATTACATGCCATATGGTCACATCGTATCGCACATGCTCTGTTTAAAAGGAATATGCACTTCGCAGCCAGGGTGCTTTCCCAAATGAGCCGCTTCTTTACGGGGATTGAAATCCACCCTGGGGCTAAGATCGGGAAAAGATTATTCATCGACCATGGTATGGGCATTGTGATTGGTGAAACATGTGAAATAGGCGATGATGTCACTATCTATCAAGGTGTCACGTTAGGTGGAACAGGTAAGGAAAAAGGGAAAAGACACCCGACTCTCCATGACAAAGTTCTAGTCGCTACGGGTGCTAAAGTGCTTGGAAATATTATTATTGGTGAAAACAGTAAAGTTGGAGCCGGTTCTGTCGTGTTAAAAGATGTGCCAGCAGAATCGACAGTTGTTGGGATTCCAGGGAAAGTTGTAATTTCCAACGGCGTCCGTGTAAAAGATCGACTGAATCATAATTTGCCTGACCCTGTCTCTGAATTGTGTTCCTCCATGGAAGACAGGATTTCGCAATTAGAACAGCAACTAATTGAATTGAAAATAGAAAAACAAATTCGTGATGAAAAGGATGAGGACCGATGACAATCCAACTATACAATACGTTGACACGTAAGAAAGAACCGTTTGTTCCAATCACTGAAGGAGAAGTGAAAATGTACGTGTGTGGTCCGACTGTCTACAACTACATTCATATCGGGAATGCCCGTCCGGTCATCGCCTTTGATACGGTCCGCAGGTATTTGGAATATCGAGGTTATAACGTGAAGTTCGTCTCTAATTTTACAGATGTGGACGACAAAATTATTAAAGCGGCAAATGAGCTTGGTGAAGAAGTACCGGAGTTAACTGAACGATTTATCCAAGCGTATTTTGAAGATGTGGGCGCACTGGGTTGTAAGAAAGCGGATATGCACCCCAGAGTAACCGATCACATCCAAGATGTAATTGACTTCATTTCGCTATTAATCGAAAAAGAATATGCGTATGAGTCAGAAGGAGACGTCTATTTCCGTACTCGAAAGTTTGATGGATATGGAAAGTTATCGCATCAGTCGATTGACGAATTAAAAGTCGGTGCTCGTATTCAAGCGAGTGAACGCAAACAGGATGCTCTTGACTTTGTCTTATGGAAATCCGCAAAACCTGGTGAGATTTCATGGAGCAGCCCTTGGGGAGAAGGCCGTCCAGGCTGGCATATCGAGTGTTCGGTAATGGCAAGACAGCTTCTCGGTGATACGATTGATATTCACGCTGGTGGGCAAGACTTGACGTTCCCTCATCACGAAAACGAAATCGCCCAATCAGAAGCACTGACAGGCAAAACGTTTGCACGCTATTGGATGCACAACGGCTATATAAATATTGATAATGAAAAAATGTCTAAATCACTTGGGAATTTTGTAACAGTTCACGACATCATTCAACAGATTGACCCGCAAGTGCTGCGATTCTTCATGCTTTCCGTTCACTACCGTTCTCCAGTTAACTTCTCTCAGGATTTAGTAGAGAGTGCATCGAATGGCTTGGATCGTATACGAACTGCCTATCAAAATGTTGAACACCGTTTAGACGTATCTGCGGATAATGGGGACCAGCATGACATTTGGCTCCATAAAATCCAAGAGCAGCAGGCTGCTTTTGAAGAAGCGATGGACGACGACTTCAATACGGCTAATGGTGTTGCAGTGGTTTTTGAACTTGCGAGCTTAGCGAACGTATATCTACTCGAAAAGAATACTGAAAAAGTAGTGCTGGAAGCATTTTTGAATACATTCAATCAGTTGATGGGTGTTCTTGGGTTGCCGTTCAAGGAGAAAGATGAATTGCATGATGAAGCGATCGATCAGTTGATTGAGGAACGTTTAGAAGCGCGCAAAAATCGTGACTTCGCTCGTGCAGATGCAATCCGTGATGAATTGAAAGATCAGGGCATCCTGTTAGAAGATACTGCACAAGGTGTTCGGTGGAAACGATCATGAGTGACTACAGTCTACGTCCAGCAGACGTTCGTCAGCTAAAAGCACTATCCCTTGCCTATATGGGAGATGCGGTCTATGAGCAGGCGGTGCGAGAGCATCTCCTGCGATCAGGTCGTGTAAAACCGAATATCCTACACAAGGAAGCGACCCAATTTGTTTCTGCGAAAGCGCAGGCAGCCATTTTGCGTGCAATGATAGATGAGAATTTTTTAACTGACGAAGAGATGGCGGTCATGAGACGAGGGAGAAACGCGAAATCAGGATCAGTGCCCAAAAATACAGATGTTATTACGTACAATCACAGTTCTGCATTTGAAGCGGTCGTCGGTTATTTATATTTGTTGGAAGAAAGAGAAAGAACGGCAGAATTCATTTGTAAGGCTATTGAATTTGTTGAAGGAGGAGAAGACCGTGTCAGAAACTGAAACAACTGAAATGATCGGAGGCAAAAATCCGGTTGTAGAAGCATTACGTTCAGGACGAGAGTTGAATAAGATCTGGATTGCTGAAGGTTTAAATAAGCAAAGTATCGGAGAGATTACAACGCTTGCTAAAAAGGCGGGTGTAGTTGTACAAGCCGTCCCTAAAAAGAAGCTTGACCAGTTGTTGGATGTGAATCATCAAGGCATCGTCGCTTCGGTTGCTGCATATACGTATGCCGAGCTTGATGATATTTTTTCAATCGCGGAGCAACGCGGCGAAGACCCGTTCATTTTGTTATTGGATGAATTAGAAGATCCTCATAACCTTGGATCGATTCTACGTACCGCTGACGCTGTCGGTGTACACGGAATCATCATTCCGAAGAGACGATCAGTTGGTCTTACTGGTGTTGTTGCAAAAGCTTCGACAGGTGCGATTGAACATGTACCAGTCGTTCGTGTTGTGAATTTAGGGCAAACCGTGGATGAGTTGAAGAAGAAAGGCGTCTGGATTGCTGGAACAGATGCAAAAGGATCTGCAGATTATCGAACAATGGATGCGACACTTCCACTTGCCGTCATTATTGGTAGTGAAGGAAAAGGAATGTCTCGTTTACTGAAAGAAAAATGTGATTTTCTGTACCATTTGCCAATGCGTGGTCATGTCACGTCACTTAACGCTTCTGTAGCGGCTTCACTGCTTATGTACGAAGTGTTACGCAAGCGGTTACCGAGCCCGTCGACCCCATGAAAAAAGACATCCTGCTAGTCGATGGTTATAACATCATTGGTGCGTGGCCAGAATTGCGGGAGTTAAAAAGCCTCAAACTTGCAGAGGCGCGTGACCGTTTAATTGATCAACTAGCAGAATACCAAGCATTTAAAGGTTGGCGAGTAATTTTGGTATTTGATGCATATCTTGTGCCGGGAATTGAAAACAAAGAGAAACGTTCCAGAGTAGAAGTTGTTTTTACAAGAGAGAATGAAACTGCTGATGAACGTATCGAAAAATTAGTTGCTGAATTATCTAAACGGACCGTCCAACTTCATGTGGCGACTTCAGATCTTACCGAACAATGGATCATTTTTGGTCAAGGGGCTTTAAGGATTTCTGCACGCGAATTAGAGATTGAAATGCAGGAAATTCATAAAATCATTTCAGCGAAAGTGCGTGAAATCCAAGAGGATCGCTCCTTTTCCAAGATACAATTATCACAGGAAGTGGCGGAAGTTTTTGAAAAATGGCGCAGGGGGAACGGATGAGCGGTTGACGCAAAAAAATCCTTTACGCTATAATTGACTAACTAGTATGATAAACCGGAGTGATGGGGAATGGCGGAAAAGACAGCTTATGCACCTAGAACAGTAGACTTCAGTACCTTTTCCGATGAACAATTAATCGGGATTATTCAAGAAGGAAACACAGATGCACTCGACTTTCTCATTACTAAATATCAATCATTTGTTAGGATGAAAGCGCGTTCTTACTTCATGATGGGCGGGGACAAGGAAGATATAATCCAAGAAGGTATGATTGGGTTATATAAAGCAATTCGTGACTTCCGTGAAGATCGGCTTAGCTCGTTTAAAGGATTTGCTGAACTATGTATTAAACGGCAGATCATCACGGCCATAAAAACAGCTACTAGGCAAAAACACATTCCTCTTAATTCATCTGTATCTTTGGACAAGCCTGTATATGACGAAGAATCAGATCGTACGTTAATGGATGTTCTGACGGGTTCAGTGAACGATGATCCTGAAGACTTAATGATTTACAAAGAGAACTTTGTTCAAATGGAAGTGGAGATGAACAAAGTCTTGAGCAGTCTTGAAAAAGAAGTGCTCGGTCTCTATTTGGATGGTCAGTCTTATCAAGAAATCTCTGAAGAACTAAATCGTCAAGTCAAATCGGTGGATAATGCATTACAGCGCATTAAACGGAAGCTCGAAAGATACATGCAGGTTGATGTTGTTACGTGAAGCATCGCCAATTTTCTGACTATCCTTGCATTGACAGGGAATAGGTTAGGTGGTACTCTTTATCAAGACTATGGAAAGACTAGGTGTTCACTAGATATGTCTAAAAAAATTGTAGTAAGCTGTGAAAAATGCGGCTCCAGAAACTATTCACTTCCGGCTAGCAGTAATAAAACAACTGAACGGCTGGTTCTGAAGAAACACTGCAGTCATTGCAACGAGCATACGTTACACAGACAAACAGCGTGAGGGTCTGGCTAGACTTGAGGCCGTCATATCTACTATTCGGAGGTTTGTAAAAGAATGGGTAAGATAACAAGTTTCTTTAAAAATGTTGTCACGGAAATGCGGAAAGTCAGCTGGCCGAAACGTAAAGAACTGACTCGCTACACTATCGTGGTTATCAGTACAGTAGTTTTCATGGCCGTCTATTTTGGTCTCGTGGATCTTGGCTTGTCACGAGTAATGGAATGGTATGTTTCGTTATAATAGAGTACTTTGAATCGCATACTGAAAATATCCCGTCTAACTGAAAGAGCGGGTTTTTTCATTTGAACAAAAAAGGAGGGACGGACGAGCAGTCCTCATCGATATGGAAATGGAGAAAAATTGGTACGTCGTCCATACGTACTCAGGGTATGAAAACAAAGTGAAAGCAAATCTTGAAAAGCGCGTTGAAACAATGGGGATGCAAGATAAGATCTTCCGCGTGATTGTTCCAGAAGAAGAAGAAACAGATTTCAAAGAAGGTAAAAAGCGGACGATAATGCGTAAAACCTTCCCTGGTTATGTTCTTGTAGAAATTATAATGACGGATGATTCGTGGTATGTTGTGCGGAACACTCCAGGAGTCACAGGATTCATCGGTTCATCAGGTGGTGGAGCAAAACCGACACCATTACTTCCTGAAGAAGTGACATTCATCTTGAAACAAATGGGTGTGAAGGATCGTAAATTGGAAGTCGATTTTGAAATTGGTGAAATGGTTGAGGTATTAGAAGGACCATTCGCTGGGTTCCAAGGTAAAGTTGAAGAAATCGAACTTGACCAAGGGAAAGTCAAAGTATCTGTAGACATGTTCGGTCGCGAAACGAATATGGAACTCGACTTTGAACAAGTTGAACGAACAAGCTGAAAAAATTAATTTGTTCCCTCTTGCAAATCCTGTGGAATAGTGATATTATTTCAAAGGTCAGACATAGAAATGTCTGAACGTCTTAACAAAATTCTACCGGCATTTGCCGGCAGGCACATATTGAGTGGGAGGGGCAACCCAAATACCACATCACGGACTTAAGGAGGTGTGTCTCGTGGCTAAAAAAGTAATCAAGCTTGTGAAATTGCAAATTCCAGCAGGAAAAGCAAATCCAGCACCGCCAGTCGGGCCGGCGCTCGGTCAGGCAGGTGTCAATATCATGGGATTCTGTAAAGAATTCAATGCGCGTACATCTGACCAAGCAGGTCTTATTATTCCTGTTGAAATCACTGTATTCGAAGATCGTTCATTTACATTCATCACAAAAACTCCGCCAGCAGCAGTATTGTTGAAGGTTGCAGCTAAAATCCAAAAGGGTTCAGGCGAACCGAACAAGAAGAAAGTTGCTGTCGTGAAACGTGATCAAGTTAAAGAAATCGCTGAACAAAAAATGCAAGATTTGAATGCTGCATCAGTTGAAGCAGCGATGGCAATGGTTGAAGGTACTGCTCGCAGTATGGGAATCACGATCGAAGACTGATCTGAAACCTAATTCTATTGTATGTTTTTATGGGGGTTGCGGTTGTTCTATAGAACACGGCAACCCTTAATCGTGGGAGGTTTATTCCGCTAAAACCACAATCGAGGAGGAAATATCTGATGGCTAAAAGAGGTAAGAAGTTCGTAGAAGCTGCAAAGCTTGTTGACCGCACAACGGCATACGACTTAACAGAAGCGATCGAACTCGCTAAAAAGACAAGCACGACAAACTTTGATGCAACAGTAGAAGTGGCTTTCCGTCTAGGAATCGACACGCGTAAAAATGATCAGCAAATCCGTGGAGCAGTTGTACTGCCTAATGGAACTGGTAAAACACAACGTGTACTCGTTTTCGCTAAAGGTGAAAAGCTTAAAGAAGCTGAAGCAGCAGGCGCTGACTTTGTAGGCGATGCTGAATACATCACTAAAATCCAACAAGGATGGTTCGATTTCGATGTAATCGTAGCGACTCCTGATATGATGGGTGAAGTTGGTAAAATCGGACGTGTACTTGGACCAAAAGGTCTTATGCCGAACCCGAAAACTGGCACAGTGACATTCGACGTTACAAAAGCAGTTCAAGAAATCAAAGCAGGTAAGGTTGAATATCGTGCGGACAAAGCTGGAATTATCCACGCTCCAATCGGTAAAGTTTCTTTCGATAACGAAAAACTTGCAGAAAACCTTTCAACTGTATTTGAAGTAATCCAGAAGGCTAAACCGGCTGCAGCAAAAGGTACTTACATGAAGTCTGTTAACTTAACAACTACAATGGGACCTGCTGTAAAGATCAACCCTTCTTCAGTAAATGTAAAATAATTAGTTGACATACGCCCTATCGTTTGGTAGGATAACGTTTGTTGCAATATACGATTTGTACCGCAGACAGCAGGAGTGGGCATCCACTTAATATTCCTGCCGAGGGACAAGACGCTCTTTTTAACAGTAAAAAGATGACGACTTTCCAACCCTCCGTCTGCTAGTCAGATCGGAGGGTTTTTTATGCATATGGTATAAATGCCCCTACACTAAACAGGAGGTGTCAAGATGAGCAAAGTATTAGAAGCGAAACAAGCAGTAGTAACTGAAATCGCGGACAAGATGAAAGCATCTGCTTCAATGGTCGTTGTTGACTATCGTGGTCTTAACGTTGCGCAAGTAACTGAACTTCGTAAGCAACTTCGTGAAGCAGGCGTTGAATTCAAAGTCTACAAAAACTCGATGGCTCGCCGTGCGGCTGAAACATCAGGTCTTGAAGGACTTAACGAGCATCTTACAGGACCGAACGCTATCGCGTTTTCAACTGAAGATGTAATCGCACCCGCAAAAATCATCAACAACTTCGCTAAAGACAACGAAGCTTTGGAAATCAAAGCTGGTGTCATCGAAGGTGCACTTGCTTCTGTTGAAGAAGTAAAAGCATTGGCGACTCTTCCTTCACGCGAAGGACTTCTCTCTATGCTACTCAGCGTGCTTCAAGCTCCAATGCGCAACTTCGCATTGGCTACAAAAGCCGTTGCAGACCAAAAAGAAGAACAAGGCGCGTAATATCGCATCTTGACCAATTAGCGAGCTAACTCGCAAAACATACCCATTAGGAGGAACTATAATGACTAACGAACAAATCTTAGGCGCTATCAAAGAAATGACAGTTCTTGAACTTAACGACCTAGTAAAAGCAATCGAAGAAGAATTTGGCGTAACTGCTGCAGCTCCTGTAGCTATGGCTGGCGCTGGTGCTGGAGAAGCAGCAGCTGAGCAGACTGAATTCGACGTAGTTCTAGCAGCAGCTGGAGACCAAAAAATCAAAGTCATCAAAGTCGTTCGCGAAATCACTGGCCTAGGCTTGAAAGAAGCGAAAGAAGTTGTTGATAACGCACCTAAAGCTATCAAAGAAGGCGTAGAAAAAGCTGAAGCTGAAGAACTTAAAGCTAAGCTTGAAGAAGTAGGCGCTTCTGTAGAAGTTAAGTAATTAGTGGACTACGAAGAAAAACCTCGTCTTTGTCGACGGGTTTTTCTTCGTTTTTTTTATACCCGGATTTAATAAGTGAACAGTAGGGGGCATTCAGATGGCTGAGCATTACTATTCGAAAAATCCCGATGTGAAAAGCGAGCCGAAACAATGGCAAACGAATTTGCGCGGAACTAGCTTTGTTTTTGTAACTGATGCAGGCGTATTTAGTAAAGGGGAAGTGGACTTTGGTTCACGTCTACTCATCGATGCATTCTGTGCTCCGGACATTGAGGGGGATATTCTTGATGTGGGGTGTGGATACGGACCAGTAGGAATTTCTATTGCTTCATTGTTAAAAGACCGGACGATCCAGATGGTGGACGTGAACGAACGTGCATTAGCTCTATCCCGGACCAATTCCCAAAAAAATAATATTGAAAACGTCAAAATTTATGCCAGTGATGCGTTAGATGATGTTGAAACAAAAGAGTTCGCTTCGATATTAACGAATCCTCCGATTCGAGCTGGGAAAGAAACTGTTTTTAAAATTTATGATCAAGCAAGTGAGCGCTTAGCTATTGGTGGCGAACTCTGGGTGGTTATTCAGAAAAAGCAGGGGGCTCCTTCAACTATTGCGAGATTAGAGGAGTTATTCGGTAATGCAGAAATTGTGGAGAAAAGCAAGGGCTATTACATCATTAAGTCAAAAAAACATTGACGCCGTGTAAGCCTTGTGATAGCATTATGAAATGCAACAATAAATATACTGCATTCGTGTGCCTTTTTATGCATTTGCATAAGTAATGAAAATGTTAGGTATACTGACGTTGGATAAAAGATTGGTAAATCGAAAATGAGCTCTAGCCGGAACTCGTTTTCTTTTTGTTTTTTCGATATCATACACTATTTTTTTGATTTCGAAAAGACTTTTATGAGGTGTTTGGTTAGACTTGGCGCTAATTTCGAACCGGCCCGAAATTGCCAGGGGACTAAACTAGCTCTATTAATGTCTTATGAGGGGTGAAAGAGTTGACAAATCACTTAGTTCAGTATGGTCAACACCGTCAGCGCAGAAGTTTCGCGAGAATTAGCGAAGTACTTGATCTGCCGAATCTGATTGAAATTCAGACGGAATCTTATGAGTGGTTTTTGGAAGAGGGACTGCGGGAAATGTTCCACGATATTTCTCCTATCCAAGACTTTACCGGAAATCTGTCATTGGAATTTGTCGATTATCAGCTTGGCGAGCCTAAATATCCAGTGGATGAGTCAAAAGAACGCGACGTAACATACGCTGCGCCACTTCGGGTGAAAGTCCGTTTGCACAATAAAGAAACTGATGATGTCAAAGAGCAAGATGTCTTTATGGGTGATTTCCCGTTAATGACAGAGAATGGTACTTTTATTATCAATGGTGCTGAGCGGGTTATCGTTTCTCAGCTCGTCCGATCACCTAGCGTATATTTCAACGATAAGACAGACAAAAATGGTAAACGCGGATTTGGTGCAACAGTCATACCTAACCGTGGAGCATGGCTTGAATACGAAACAGACGCAAAAGATGTTGTTCATGTTCGGATCGATCGCACTCGCAAACTGCCAATTACTGTCCTCTTACGTGCCCTTGGTTTTTCAAGTGATCAGGAGATTATCGATCTAATCGGTGATAATGAATACCTCCGAAACTCTCTTGAAAAAGATAATACGGAAAACTCGGAGAAAGCACTTCTTGAAATTTATGAGCGTTTACGTCCGGGTGAACCACCGACTTTAGATAGCGCGAAAAACTTACTGTTTTCTCGCTTCTTTGACGCTAAACGTTATGATTTAGCAAATGTCGGTCGCTATAAAATGAACAAAAAACTACACCTTCAAAATCGTTTGTTCAACCAAACAATTGCAGAAACTCTTGCGGACCCTGAAACAGGAGAAATTCTCATTGAAAAAGGACAACTAATTGATCGTCGTATGTTGGATAAATTACTTCCTTATTTTGAAAAAGGGGTGGGAGTAGAAGATTTGAAACAGATGGGCGGCGTGTTAGAAGACGACATTCGCATTCAATCTGTGAAAATCTACGCTCCAAAAGGCGAAGAAGGACAAATCATTAATGTCATTTCTAATGGCGTAATTGACGATTCTATTAAGCATGTTACACCTTCGGATATCATCGCTTCCATCAGCTTCTTCTTCAACTTGCTACACGGAGTAGGCGCAACTGATGACATCGACCATCTAGGGAACAGACGTCTCCGTTCTGTCGGGGAACTTCTGCAAAACCAATTCCGTATCGGTTTGTCTCGTATGGAACGCGTGGTCAAGGAACGTATGTCCATTAATGACACGCAATCGATTGTACCTCAACAACTGATTAACATCAGACCTGTTATCGCGTCTATTAAAGAGTTCTTTGGTAGCTCTCAGTTATCCCAGTTCATGGACCAAACAAACCCACTCGCAGAGCTGACGCATAAGCGTAGACTATCTGCACTAGGACCCGGTGGTTTAACACGTGAACGTGCTGGAATGGAAGTACGTGACGTTCACTACTCCCACTACGGTCGTATGTGTCCAATCGAGACGCCAGAGGGACCGAATATCGGGCTTATTAATACCCTTTCTACATTTGCGAAAGTAAATAAGTTTGGATTTATTGAGACTCCTTATCGGAAAGTAGATCCGGATACTGGACGCGTGACATCACGTATCGACTATCTAACTGCTGACTTGGAAGATAACTATGTAGTTGCTCAAGCCAATGCACTTCTGAACGAAGACGGTTCATTTGTTAATGAAGAAGTAGTAGGACGTTTCCAAGGTGATAACACTGTATTCAAGCGTGATCAGATTGATTACATGGACGTATCTCCAAAGCAGGTTGTCTCTGCGGCAACAGCATGTATTCCGTTCTTGGAAAATGATGACTCCAACCGTGCGCTTATGGGAGCGAACATGCAACGACAAGCAGTACCACTTCTGAACCCGAAAGCACCTTTCGTAGGTACAGGAATGGAGCACGTATCAGCACGTGACTCTGGAGCTGCCGTTGTATCGAAGCACGAAGGAATCGTTGAACACGTTGAAGCGAAAGAAATCCGCGTTCGTCGTATTAACACGATTGAAGGAAAAGAAGTTAAGGGTGACCTTGACGTCTACCGTCTATCGAACTTCATTCGTTCAAACCAAGGAACTTGTTACAACCAACGTCCAATCGTCAGTGTTGGGGATCGGGTTTCTAAGAAAGATATTCTCGCAGACGGTCCGTCAATGGAAAATGGAGAAATGGCTCTTGGTCAAAATATCCTTATTGCTTTCATGACATGGGATGGTTACAACTACGAGGATGCAATCATCATGAGTGAGCGTCTTGTTAAAGATGACGTCTTCACTTCTGTCCATATTGAAGAATATGAATCAGATGCTCGTGATACAAAACTTGGACCAGAAGAAATCACACGTGATATTCCGAACATCGGTGAAGATGCACTTCGCAACTTAGATGACCGTGGAATTATCCGTATTGGTGCTGAAGTTCATGATGGAGATATCTTGGTTGGTAAAGTAACGCCTAAGGGTGTAACGGAACTAACTGCAGAAGAACGTCTTCTACATGCAATCTTCGGTGAGAAAGCGCGTGAAGTTCGTGATACATCACTTCGTGTACCTCACGGAGCGGGTGGTATCGTTCTTGATGTGAAAGTGTTCAATCGTGAAGATGGCGATGAACTCGCACCTGGCGTAAACCAACTAGTTCGTGTTTACATCGTTCAGAAACGTAAAATCTCTGTTGGAGATAAGATGGCCGGACGTCATGGTAACAAAGGGGTTATCTCACGGATTCTACCTGAATCTGATATGCCATTTATGCCTGACGGAACACCAGTAGATGTCATGCTTAACCCACTAGGTGTACCATCACGTATGAACATCGGACAGGTACTCGAGATGCACCTTGGAATGGCTGGCCGTGCGCTAGGCGTTCACATGGCTTCTCCTGTATTTGATGGTGCGAACGAACAAGATGTATGGGATACGATGGAAGAAGCGGGAATGGATCGCGACGGAAAGACTGTTCTTTATGATGGTCGTTCTGGTGAAGCGTTCGACAACCGTGTTTCTGTCGGAATCATGTACATGATCAAACTTGCCCACATGGTTGATGACAAACTTCACGCCCGTTCTACGGGACCATACTCATTGGTTACGCAACAACCACTCGGCGGTAAAGCACAGTTCGGTGGACAGCGTTTCGGAGAGATGGAAGTTTGGGCACTCGAGGCTTATGGTGCGGCTTATACACTTCAAGAAATCTTGACAGTGAAGTCGGATGACGTTGTAGGTCGAGTGAAAACGTATGAAGCAATTGTAAAAGGCGACAGCGTTCCTCAACCAGGCGTACCAGAATCCTTTAAAGTTCTAATTAAAGAACTTCAAAGTCTTGGATTGGATGTTAAAATGCTATCCGAAGACTTCGAGGAAATTGAATTACGTGACTTAGAAGAAGACGATGATATGCAGCCAACGGATGCGTTAAACCTTATGAAGGAAGACCAGCCAGTCTGATTCGTAAGCGAAAGTTAATAAATGGGGGCACTGTCCCCCTTTTTTAAATGGTATAACAGGGCCGGCAAGTCAGCGACTAGACAAGAGGGAGGTAGGCTCCTTGGTAGATGTTAATAATTTTGAGTATATGAAAATAGGGCTAGCTTCTCCTGATAAGATCCGATCTTGGTCTTATGGTGAGGTAAAGAAGCCTGAAACAATCAATTATCGTACATTGAAGCCTGAAAAAGATGGGTTGTTCTGTGAGCGTATTTTCGGACCTACAAAGGACTGGGAATGTCATTGCGGTAAGTATAAGCGTGTTCGTTATAAAGGTGTCGTTTGTGACCGTTGTGGCGTAGAAGTCACACGTCAGAAAGTTCGCCGTGAACGTATGGGTCACATCGAACTTGCAGCACCAGTAACACACATTTGGTACTTCAAAGGTATCCCTAGCCGAATGGGACTAATTCTGGATATGACTCCACGCGCACTGGAAGAAGTAATCTATTTTGCTTCTTACGTAGTGGTTGATCCAGCGGATACGCCACTTGAGCGCAAGCAACTACTCTCTGAAAAAGAGTATCGGTTGTATCGTGAAAAGTACGGCTCCAAGTTCCAAGCACTTATGGGTGCTGAAGCTATTGAACAACTTTTATCTGCTATAGATTTAGATAAAGAAACAGAGAGCTTGAAAGAAGAGCTTAAGACAGTTCAAGGACAGCGTCGCACACGTGCGATCCGTCGTTTGGAAGTTGTGGAATCATTCCGTAACTCCGGAAACCATCCTGAATGGATGGTTCTTGAAGTACTTCCTGTTGTTCCGCCTGAACTACGTCCGATGGTTCAATTAGATGGTGGTCGTTTTGCGACTTCCGATCTGAATGACCTGTATCGTCGAGTGATTAACCGGAACAACCGTCTGAAGCGTCTATTGGATCTTGGTGCGCCAGGAATCATCGTTCAAAACGAGAAACGTATGCTTCAAGAAGCAGTCGATGCTCTCGTGGACAACGGCCGTCGTGGACGTCCTGTAACTGGACCGGGTAACCGCCCATTGAAATCTCTTTCTCACATGTTGAAAGGTAAGCAAGGACGTTTCCGTCAAAACTTACTTGGTAAACGTGTTGACTACTCTGGTCGTTCAGTTATCGTCGTAGGACCTAACTTGAAAATGTATCAGTGTGGACTTCCGAAAGAAATGGCGATTGAGTTGTTTAAACCATTCGTTATGAAAGAACTCGTTGAACGCGGTCTTGCGCACAACATTAAGAGCGCGAAGCGTAAAATCGAGCGATTGCATTCGGAAGTATGGGATGTCTTGGAAGAAGTAATTAAGGAGCACCCAGTTCTCTTGAACCGTGCCCCAACGCTTCACCGTCTTGGTATCCAGGCGTTCGAACCGATGCTTGTTGAAGGTCGCGCTATCCAGCTTCACCCACTCGTATGTACAGCATATAACGCTGACTTCGACGGTGACCAAATGGCTGTACACGTACCTCTTTCAGCAGAAGCTCAAGCAGAAGCTCGTCTTCTAATGCTAGCTGCACAAAACATCTTGAACCCTAAGGATGGTAAACCGGTTGTAACTCCTTCACAGGATATGGTACTTGGTAACTATTACTTAACTCTTGAGCGTCCAGGCGTTGTTGGAGAAGGTAAAACGTTCAGTAATATGAACGAAGCTTTGATTGCGTATCAAAATGGACATGTGCACTTGCACTCCCGTATTGCGATTGCAGCGAGCTCTCTCAAAAACCCTACGTTTACAGAAGAACAGAATAGCCAATTGTTAATTACGACAGTAGGTAAAGTAATCTTTAACGAGATTCTTCCTGAATCATTCCCGTATATTAATGAGCCAACTATGAACAATCTTCAAATTGAAACACCTGCTAAATACTTTGTGCCAGCCACAACGGATATTCCTAAACACGTCCAAGCTGCAGAAATCGTGTCACCATTCAAGAAGGCGATCCTTGGTGAAATCATTGCTGAGATCTTCCGTAGATTCCACATTACTGAAACTTCAAAAATGCTTGACCGTATGAAGAATCTTGGATTCAAATACTCGACACGTGCAGGAATTACAATTGGTATCGCTGATATCGTCGTACTTCCGGATAAGCATGAGATCTTGCAAGACGCACAAGCGAAAGTAGATAAAGTGACACAACAGTTCCGTCGCGGCCTGATTACAGACGAAGAACGTTACGATCGTGTTATTTCTTACTGGAGCCATGCGAAAGATGTCATCCAGGGCAAGCTGATGGAGTCTTTGGAAAACACAAATCCAATCTTCATGATGAGTGACTCTGGAGCCCGTGGTAACGCATCAAACTTTACACAGCTCGCAGGTATGCGCGGACTGATGGCCAACCCGGCAGGACGTATCATTGAATTGCCGATCAAGTCATCGTTCCGTGAAGGACTTACAGTACTCGAATACTTCATCTCCACACACGGTGCTCGTAAAGGACTTGCTGATACAGCCCTTAAAACTGCTGACTCAGGATATCTTACACGTCGTCTAGTTGATGTGGCGCAAGATGTCATTGTTCGTGAAGACGACTGTGGCACGGATCGTGGTCTTGAAATTTCAGCCCTCACTGAAGGTGTTGAAATGATTGAACCGCTTGATGAGCGTATTGAAGGTCGTCATGCTAAGAAGAAAGTACTTCATCCTGAAACAGGGGAAGTCTTAGTGGAAAGAGATCAGCTTATTACAGCGGATATCTCCCAGGCAATCATCGGTGCAGGCATTACATCAATGTCGATCCGTTCGGCGTTCACATGTAATACTAAACACGGTGTGTGTAAGAAATGTTACGGCATTAACTTGGCAACTGGAGAAGAGGTTGAAGTTGGAGAGGCAGTTGGAATTATTGCAGCTCAGTCAATCGGTGAACCAGGTACACAGCTTACAATGCGTACGTTCCACACAGGCGGTGTAGCAGGAGACGATATTACACAAGGTCTTCCGCGTATCCAGGAGATCTTCGAATCACGTAATCCTAAAGGGCAAGCTGTTATTTCACAAATCAAAGGTGTCGTTACAGATATCGATGAGATTCGTGAAGGGCAGAAAGAAATCACAATTAAAGGTGACGTGGAAACACGTAAATACCTTGCTCCATACAATGGTCGTTTGAAAGTTGATGTTGGAGATGAGATCGAACGCGGTCAAGCATTGACTGAAGGTTCGATTGATCCTAAAGAATTGATCGTTGTTAAAGACGTTTCAACTGTTCAGGAATACCTTCTTAAAGAAGTACAGAAAGTATACCGGATGCAGGGTGTTGAAATTGGGGATAAGCACGTTGAAGTCATGGTTCGTCAAATGATGCGCAAAGTTCGCGTCATTGAAGCTGGTGACACAGACTTGCTACCAGGTTCATTACTCGACATCCATCAGTTTGCGGATGCCAACAGAAAAGTTCTTAAAGCTCATAAACTTCCAGCGACAGCGCGTCCTGTAATCCTTGGTATTACAAAAGCATCGCTAGAAACAGAATCATTCCTTTCTGCAGCATCGTTCCAGGAAACAACACGCGTATTGACGGACGCTGCCATCAAAGGTAAAACTGATGATCTTCTCGGCTTGAAAGAGAATGTTATCATCGGTAAGCTCATTCCAGCAGGAACTGGTATGCAACGTTATCGTGGGATTGAAATGGATCGTGACGAAGTAGAAGAGGATGCAGTACCAGCTGAGTAATGAAATTGAAAATGGGAGGGGATAACTCCTCCCGTTTTTCTTTTTACTGTTGACACGAACTCTTACAGATGGTACTATACAAAAGGTTGATAGTTGAATGTCTGTACTTTGGAGGATGTCATCATGTCTTATGATAAAGTGACTCAGGCAAAGAAGCTGATCATCGGTACAAAGCAAGCGGTGAAAACGATTCGTCTGAATAAGGCGCATGAAGTCTTCATTGCACAAGATGCAGAAGAGCGGGTAACCACTCCTGTAATTGAAGAAGCAGCTCGTCAAGGAGTTCCATTATCATATGTTGATTCTCGGAATGAACTTGGAAAAGCATGTGGCATTCAAGTAGCTGCATCAGTGGTCGTCATCACTGATTAACGGTTTTTGCGCAAAAAATGTGCAAAGCCTTTGTTTTTACCCAAAAAATGAACCACCTGGATGTGTGGTCTTAAAAAGAAGTTGGAAGGAGGAAAAACCGATGCCTACAATTAACCAATTGGTCCGCAAACCTCGCCAGTCGAATACTAGCGGTTCAAAAGCTCCGGCACTTGGAAAAACGTATAACAGTTTCAAAAAGTCAATGACTAATGTCAACTCGCCACAAAAACGAGGTGTCTGCACACGTGTGGGCACAATGACTCCGAAGAAGCCAAACTCGGCTCTTCGTAAATATGCTCGTGTACGTTTGACAAACACATTGGAAGTTAACGCTTATATCCCTGGTGAAGGTCACAACCTTCAAGAGCACAGTGTTGTTCTAATCCGTGGAGGTAAAGTAAAAGACTTACCGGGTGTACGTTACCACATCGTACGTGGAGCACTTGATACTGCTGGTGTAACTGGCCGTATGCAAAGTCGTTCACACTACGGTGCGAAAAAGCCAAAAGAGAAAAAATAATAAATTAGCAACTATTTTGAAAGGAGGAACACACCATGCCTCGTAAAGGTCCAGTAGCAAAACGTGACGTTTTGCCAGATCCGATTTATAATTCGAAGCTTGTCAGCCGCCTCATCAACAAAATGATGGTAGACGGTAAGAAAGGTACTTCTCAGAAAATTTTATACGGTGCGTTCGAACTTGTTAAAGAACGTTCTGGAAATGATCCGATTGAAGTATTTGAAGCAGCACTTAACAATGTAATGCCAGTTCTTGAAGTTCGCGCACGCCGTGTAGGTGGAGCTAACTATCAAGTACCAGTTGAAGTTCGTCCAGAGCGACGTACAACTCTTGGTCTTCGATACCTTGTGAACTATTCACGTACTCGCGGTGAAAAGACAATGGAAGAACGTCTTGCGAACGAAATTCTTGACGCATCAAACAACACAGGCGCATCTGTTAAGCGTCGTGAAGAAATGCACAAGATGGCAGAAGCGAACAAAGCATTCGCTCACTACCGCTGGTAAAATCCATTCGTTCATTAATTCGTTATTCCTATATGGAAGGAGCAATACAAAATGGGTAGAGAGTTCTCCTTAGAGAATACTCGTAACATTGGTATCATGGCTCACATCGATGCTGGTAAAACAACAACGACTGAGCGGATCCTTTATTACACAGGTCGTATCCACAAAATCGGAGAAACGCACGAAGGTGCGTCTCAGATGGACTGGATGGAGCAGGAGCAAGAGCGTGGAATCACAATCACTTCGGCTGCGACAACAGCAAGTTGGAAAGGCCACCGTGTAAACATCATCGATACTCCAGGACACGTAGACTTCACAGTTGAAGTTGAACGTTCACTTCGTGTACTTGATGGTGCTGTAACGGTTCTTGATGCACAATCTGGTGTTGAACCACAGACAGAAACAGTTTGGCGTCAAGCGACAACATACGGCGTTCCACGTCTCGTATTTGTCAACAAGATGGACAAAACTGGAGCTGACTTCCTTTACTCGGTTGGCACACTCCATGACCGTCTTCAAGCGAATGCTCACCCAATCCAATTACCAATTGGTGCGGAAGATGACTTCGAAGCAATCATCGACCTAGTCGAAATGAAAGCTAACTTCTATCCGGATGATACTGGTATGAACGTTGAAGTCAAAGAAATTCCTGAAGAATACCGTGCGGATGCAGAAAAAGCTCGCGAGCGTTTGGTTGAAGCTATCGTAGATTTCGATGAAGTACTCATGGAAAAATACCTTGGCGGAGAAGAACTCTCAGTCGAAGAACTTAAAAATGCAATCCGTAAAGCAACATTGGCTGTAGAATTCTACCCAGTTGTTTGTGGTACTGCTTTCAAAAATAAAGGAGTTCAACTTGTACTAGATGCTGTCATCGACTACTTGCCAGCTCCAACTGATCTACCACCAATGATGGGGATCAACCCTGAAACTGAACAAGAAGAAGAACGTAAAGCTAGCGATGAAGCACCTTTCTCTGCACTTGCGTTCAAAGTTATGACTGACCCTTACGTCGGTAAACTTACATTCTTCCGTGTTTACTCAGGTGTCTTGCAGTCGGGTTCTTATATCAAGAACTCTTCAAAAGACAAGCGTGAGCGTGTAGGTCGTATCCTACAAATGCACGCTAACCACCGTGAAGAAATTTCCGAAGTTCACGCAGGAGAAATTGCTGCTGCTGTTGGACTTAAAGATACAGGAACTGGCGATACGCTTTGTGACGACAAAGCTATGATCATTCTTGAATCTATGGAATTCCCTGAGCCAGTTATCTCTGTTGCGATCGAGCCGAAAACAAAGGCTGACCAAGACAAAATGGGACAAGCTCTAGGTAAACTTCAAGAAGAAGATCCAACGTTCCGTGCACACACTGACCAGGAGACTGGTGAAGTCATTATCGCTGGTATGGGTGAGCTCCACTTGGATATCATCGTTGACCGTCTGCGTCGTGAGTTCAAAGTGGAAGCAAACGTTGGTGCTCCTCAAGTATCGTACCGTGAAACGTTCCGCAAGGGCGCTGAAGTCGAAGGTAAATTCGTACGTCAGTCTGGTGGACGTGGACAATTCGGACACGTTTGGATCGAATTCGAACCAAACGAAGAGGGCGCAGGATTTGAATTCAAGAACAACATCGTTGGTGGTGTAGTTCCTCGTGAATACATTCCAGCAATCGAAGCAGGTGTACGTGACTCCCTTAATAACGGTGTTCTTGCAGGTTATCCTTTGATCGACATTAAGGCTCGTCTATTTGACGGTTCTTACCATGATGTTGACTCAAACGAAATGGCCTTCAAAATCGCAGCATCTATGGCTTTGAAAAACGCAGTAGCTAAATGTGATCCAGTACTTCTTGAGCCAACAATGAAAGTTGAAGTCATCATCCCAGACGAATACATGGGAGATATTATGGGTGACATCACTTCTCGTCGTGGACGCGTAGAAGGAATGGACGCACGTGGTAATGCACAAGTCGTTCGTGCTATGGTTCCTTTGGCAGAAATGTTCGGTTATGCGACATCTCTCCGTTCGAACACACAAGGACGCGGCGTCTTCTCAATGACTTTCGACCACTACGAAGAAGTGCCGAAATCAGTTGCAGAAGAAGTCATTAAGAAAAATAAAGGCCAATAATTGAAATTTGGCTATAAATCAAGTATAACTACCTTGTAAGCTATGGAACGGAGGTCGCGCGGCCTTCATTCCATATCTATAAAACTAAAATCATACTCAATTTAGAGGAGGAACTCCAAAATGGCTAAAGAAAAATTCGATCGGTCCAAAACACACGCTAACGTTGGTACAATTGGTCACGTTGACCACGGTAAAACAACTTTGACTGCTGCAATCGCAACAGTACTTGCAAAAAAAGGCGGCGGTGAAGCACGTTCATACGCTGACGTTGATAACGCACCAGAAGAAAAAGAACGCGGTATCACAATCAATACTTCACACGTTGAATACGAAACAGCAACTCGTCACTACGCACACGTAGACTGCCCAGGTCACGCTGACTATGTTAAAAACATGATCACAGGCGCTGCTCAAATGGACGGCGGAATCCTAGTTGTATCTGCAGCTGACGGCCCAATGCCACAAACTCGTGAGCACATCCTTCTTTCACGTCAAGTTGGTGTACCTTACCTAGTAGTCTTCATGAACAAATGTGACATGGTAGACGACGAAGAGCTTCTTGAGCTTGTTGAAATGGAAATTCGTGATCTTCTTTCTGAATACGACTTCCCTGGCGATGACATTCCTGTTATCAAAGGTTCAGCACTTAAAGCACTTGAAGGCGAAGAAGCATGGGAAGAAAAAATCGTTGAGCTTATGGACGCAGTTGATAGCTACATCCCAACTCCAGAGCGCGACACTGATAAGCCATTCATGATGCCTGTTGAGGACGTATTCTCAATCACAGGACGTGGTACAGTTGCTACTGGACGCGTTGAGCGTGGAGTAGTTAAAGTCGGCGATACTGTTGACATCATTGGTTTGACTGAAGAGCCTAAAGCTACAACTGTTACAGGTGTAGAAATGTTCCGTAAACTTCTTGATTACGCTGAAGCTGGCGACAACATCGGAGCATTGCTTCGTGGTGTAGCACGTGAAGACATCGAGCGTGGACAAGTACTTGCTAAGCCAGGTACTATCACTCCACACACAAACTTCAAATCTGAAGTTTATGTTCTATCAAAAGAAGAGGGTGGACGTCACACTCCATTCTTCTCAAACTACCGCCCACAGTTCTACTTCCGTACAACTGATGTAACTGGAATCATCTCTCTTCCAGAAGGCGTAGAAATGGTTATGCCTGGCGATAACGTTGAAATGACTATCGAACTGATCTCTCCAATCGCGATTGAAGAAGGTACTAAATTCTCAATCCGTGAAGGTGGACGTACAGTTGGAGCTGGCGTTGTAGCTACAATCGTTAAGTAAAACCTTTAAACCCGCCCTTGTGGCGGGTTTTTTATTTGTTTGGATATGAGAAGGAGGAAAACAACCAATGTGGGGACTGGACTATTGAGAAGTAGGCATGCATCATGGAAAGTGCTCATAAATCTCTAGGTGTGATCATAAACAATGAAAAGTGATCATAAACGAGGCGGAACGCTCATAAACATAGAAAAGTGCTCATAAACTATGCAAAGCGCTCATAAAACTCCAATAGTGATCATAAATCCTGAAAACTGCTCATAAACCTACAAAGCCGTTCCTAATCTCACGGAAGATCTCTCCAGCTGCAGAGAAATCCACTAAGCCGCGCCAAGTGCGCTCCGCTAACCAAAACCACGATTAATTTACACGCTTCGTTTTACGAAGCCACTTACTGCAGGAGAGCGTTGTCCGTTAGCTCCTCCATAGAATTCATCCTAACCCCGCAATTTGCTCATAAACGTGTGGAAGCGCTCATAAAACGTGAAACTGCTCATATCTCCACGAAATTTTTTTACGCGGTGAAATCCACCGCTTTCAATCACACTGAATCGCGCCAAGCGTATTGAAAGATTGAAACTACCCCAATTTTAAAAATCCACTTTTGAAGAATATATTGTAGAAGGGAATAGAAATTATCTCCTCAGCTAAATCAATTCTCCATCTATAATAGCAATGAGCTAGAATTTTGCGTCCCTTTAAAATAAGAGACTTGCCTAACAAGATAAGTGTAAGCGCAAACTTTAGATTCTCCACATACCTACACGCATCATTCCGCAAAAAAATACTAATTACTCGTAAATATTCTCAACAAATTAGTTGCATCTATCGCCATTTCGTTCTATACTATAAAAGTTGTTAAAGAATATCGCTAAACCTATTGCGACATTCTTTTTTTATGTGTATAATGTTTAGTGTTGGTCTTTGACTGCGATGAAGCGGGAGGTTACCGACACACCCGGCCGCTTTGCCATGGCATGTGTGTGGGAAAATTTCCGTGGAGAATGTCTAGAAAATAGGCGAGAAGGAGGGAAAATAATGGCAAAACAAAAGATTCGTATCCGTTTAAAGGCTTATGATCACCGTGTACTCGATCAATCAGCTGAAAAGATTGTTGAAACTGCAAAGCGTTCCGGAGCTAGTGTCTCAGGTCCGATTCCATTGCCGACAGAACGTTCGGTGTACACAATTCTTCGTGCGGTCCACAAATACAAGGACTCACGTGAGCAATTCGAAATGCGTACTCACAAACGTCTGATCGATATCGTCAATCCGACACCACAAACTGTTGACGCATTGATGAAGCTTGACTTACCATCAGGCGTGGACATTGAAATCAAACTTTAATGGCAAACTATAAAACTAAAAACAAATTTATCAGGAGGTGTGACAAATGACCAAAGGAATCTTAGGAAGAAAAGTCGGTATGACGCAAATCTTTGCTGAAAACGGCGATTTGATCCCCGTAACTGTAATTGCAGCTGCTCCAAACGTTGTTCTTCAAAAGAAGACAATTGAAACAGACGGCTACGAAGCAATCCAGCTCGGATTCGAAGACAAACGTGAAAAGCTTTCCAACAAACCAGAAATGGGACATGTTGCAAAAGCTGAAACGACACCTAAGCGCTTCATTCGCGAATTCCGCGGAGTAGACGTAGCTGGGTACGAAGTTGGTCAGGAAGTCAAAGTCGATACATTCGCAGAAGGCGAAATCATCGACATCACAGGAGTTTCAAAAGGTAAAGGTTTCCAAGGTGTAATTAAGCGTCACGGTTTCTCACGTGGACCAATGAGCCACGGATCTCGACACCACCGTTCTACTGGTTCAATCGGTTCGGTTGATGCTCAACGCGTATTCAAAGGTAAAAAAATGCCAGGCCGTATGGGTGGCAAAACAGTTACAATCCAAAACCTTGAAGTTGTTCGAGTTGACACAGAGCGCAACTTGTTACTAGTAAAAGGTAACGTTCCAGGTTCACGCAAATCACTAGTAGTAGTGAAAAGCGCGATTAAAGGGAACTAATTAACGAAGAAAGGAGGAAACACTAATGCCAAAAGTATCCGTAGTGAATCAAACAGGATCTGCAGCAGGCGAAATCGAATTGAATGAACATGTATTCGGAATTGAGCCGAATGAAGCAGTCCTATTCGAAGCATTGGTTCAACAACGCGCATCATTGCGTCAAGGGAACCACAAAGTAAAAACACGCGCAGAAGTAGCTGGCGGTGGTCGTAAACCATGGCGCCAAAAAGGAACAGGTCGTGCTCGTCAGGGCTCAATCAGATCCCCACAATGGCGTGGAGGCGGTATCGTATTCGGACCAACACCACGTAGCTATAGCTACAAGTTGCCGAAGAAAGTCCGTCGTCTTGCTCTTCGTTCTGCTTTGTCTTCAAAAGTACGTGACGAAGAAATGGTAGTATTAGAAGCTTTAGCTTTCGATGCACCAAAGACAAAAGAATTTACAAAAGTGCTGAAAGACTTGTCAATCAGCAAAAAAGCATTGTTCGTAACTGCTGACCTTGATGAAACAGTAGCTTTGTCTGCTCGTAACATCCCAGGAATCAGTGTCGTCACTGCTAACGGTATCAATGTTTTAGATCTAGTTGGTCACGATCAGCTAATTTTAACTAAAGATGCTGTCAAAAAAATTGAGGAGGTGCTTGGTTAATGGAATCACGTGATGTATTGAAGCGTCCGGTCATTACCGAGCGATCTTCAGAAGCAATGGAATTCAACAAGTACACTTTCGAAGTTGATACTCGCGCCAACAAAACGCATATCAAACAAGCTGTTGAAGAAATCTTCGGAGTAACAGTGGAAAAAGTGAATGTCCAGAACTACAAAGGTAAATTCAAGCGCATGGGTAAACATGCTGGTTACACGAACAAGCGCCGTAAAGCGATTGTTACACTAACTGCTGATTCTAAAGACATCGAGTTATTCGATATCTAATCACAATAAACGAAGGAGGGAACACAAATGGCGATTAAGAAATACAAACCTACCTCCAACGGACGCCGTAACATGACGACTTCAGATTTCGCGGAAATCACTGCTAGCAAACCAGAAAAATCTTTGCTTCAGCCAGTCAAACGTAAAGGCGGCCGTAACAACCAAGGTAGGATTACAGTTCGTCACCAAGGTGGCGGTCACAAGCGCCAATACCGTGTCATCGACTTCCAACGTCGGAAAGATGGCATACCAGGACGCGTTGCTACGATCGAATACGATCCAAACCGTTCTGCTAACATCGCATTGATCAACTATGCTGATGGAGAAAAACGTTACATCCTAGCTCCTAAAGGATTGACAGTTGGAATGACAATTATGTCAGGACCTGAAGCGGATATCCGCGTAGGGAACGCACTTCCACTTGAAAACATCCCTATGGGTTCTACAATCCACAACATCGAGATGAAACCTGGTAAAGGCGGACAATTAGTTCGTTCAGCTGGTACATCTGCACAATTGCTCGGCCGTGAAGGCAAATATGTCATCATCCGTTTGCAATCTGGTGAAGTTCGCATGATCTTGTCAGTTTGCCGTGCAACAATCGGTCAAGTTGGTAACGAACAACACGAACTTATCAACATCGGTAAAGCAGGACGTTCACGCTGGATGGGTAAACGCCCAACTGTACGTGGATCTGTCATGAACCCGAACGATCACCCACACGGTGGTGGTGAAGGACGTACTCCAATCGGTCGTCCGAGCCCAGTTACACCTTGGGGTAAACCAACTCTTGGTTACAAAACTCGTTCTAAGAAAAACAAATCCGACAAACTTATCGTTCGTCGTCGCAAAAAATAATGTGATTGCACTGCGGTTCAATGATTGGACCGTAGTACAAACGCAAAGGGAGGTAACGAAATGGGCCGCAGTTTGAAAAAAGGACCTTTTGCAGATGATCATTTGCTTAAAAAGGTTGACGCTCAAAAAGATGCACAAAAGAAACAAGTCATCAAGACTTGGTCACGTCGTTCAACGATTTTCCCGACTTTCATCGGATTGACGATTGCTGTATATGACGGACGTAAACACGTTCCTGTCTACGTCACTGAAGATATGGTTGGACACAAACTAGGTGAGTTCGCACCTACCCGTACTTACAGAGGCCATGGTGCCGATGATAAGAAAACGAAACGCTAATTGAGAGGAGGAATTTCTGATGCAACAAGCTAAAGCATCTGCGCAAACAGTCCGTATTGCTCCTCGTAAAGTCCGATTAGTCGTTGATCTTATCCGGGGCAAGAAAATCGGTGAAGCTGTCGCGATCCTACGTTTGACGCCGAAAGCGGCATCACCAGTCGTAGAAAAAGTTTTAAATTCAGCTATTGCTAATGCTGAGCACAACTACGAAATGAACATTGAGAACCTAATTGTTAGCGAAGTATTCGTTGATGAAGGTCCTACTATGAAACGTTTCCGTCCACGTGCGCAAGGCCGTGCGAGCGCAATCAACAAACGCACAAGCCACATCACTGTAGTGGTATCTGAAAAGAAGGAGGGATAATTCGTGGGTCAAAAAGTACATCCTAACGGTCTGCGGGTCGGTATAATTCGTGACTGGGATTCGAAATGGTATGCAGAAAAAGACTATGCGACTCTCTTGCACGAAGACCTTAAAATCCGCAAATATATCGAAACACGTTTAGTAGACGCTTCAGTTTCTAAAGTAGAAATCGAACGCGCTGCGAAAAAAGTTAACATCACTATCCACACAGCTAAGCCTGGTATGGTTATCGGTAAAGGTGGTACTGAAGTCGAAGCACTTCGTAAAAATCTTAACGAAATCTCTGGCAAGCGTGTACACATTAACATCGTTGAAATTAAGCGTGCTGATCTTGACGCGAAATTGGTTGCAGAATCAATCGCACGTCAACTAGAAAGCCGCGTATCATTCCGCCGTGCACAAAAACAAGCTATCCAACGTACAATCCGTTCTGGAGCAAAGGGTATCAAAACTCAAGTATCCGGACGTCTTGGTGGAGCTGACATCGCACGTGCAGAACATTACAGCGAAGGAACTGTTCCACTTCATACACTTCGTGCAGATATCGATTATGCACATGCTGAAGCCGATACAACATACGGTAAACTTGGAGTTAAAGTATGGATCTATCGTGGAGAAGTCCTTCCAGTGAAGAAGAACTCTGGGGAAGGAGGCAACTAATCATGTTAGTACCAAAGCGAGTAAAACATCGTCGTGTATTCCGCGGCAAAATGCGCGGACAGACAAAAGGCGGCGCAACGGTTCAATTCGGTGAGTTCGGCCTTCAGTCTCTTGAGGCTGCATGGATTACGAATCGTCAAATCGAATCAGCACGTATCGCAATGACACGTTACATGAAACGTGGCGGTAAAGTTTGGATCAATATTTTCCCACACAAATCGTATACTAAGAAGCCTCTCGAAGTTCGAATGGGTTCTGGTAAAGGTGCTGTTGAGGGATGGGTAGCAGTAGTAAAACCTGGCCGAGTTATGTTTGAAATCGCAGGCGTCTCTGAAGAGGTCGCTCGTGAAGCACTCCGCCTTGCAGCGCACAAACTTCCTGTTAAGTGTAAGTTTGTAAAACGTGAAGAAATTGGTGGTGAATCTAATGAAAGCTAATGAAATCCGTGACTTGACAACTGCAGAGATCGAGCAAAAAGTGAAATCACTGAAAGAAGAGCTTTTCAACCTTCGCTTCCAGTTAGCGACAGGACAATTAGAAAACACTGCACGCATCCGTGAAGTACGCAAATCGATTGCGCGCATGAAGACAGTAATACGTCAAAGAGAAATCAGTGCAAATAACTGATGAAGGAGGTTGCACCCATGACTGAGCGTAACCAACGCAAAGTATACACAGGCCGTGTTGTATCCGACAAAATGGACAAAACGGTAACGGTAATGGTAGAAACACACAAGAAACATTCTTTGTATGGCAAGCGTGTAAAGTATTCTAAAAAATATAAAGCACATGATGAAATGAACGAAGCTAAGATCGGCGATGTAGTCCGTATTATGGAAACTCGTCCGTTATCAGCTACAAAGCGTTTCCGCCTTCTTGAAGTAGTCGAAAAAGCGGTCATCATCTAATAACGTTCGGAACACAGTATCCGAGGGGAGGTAACCAAATTGATTCAACAGGAATCCCGCATGAAAGTCGCAGATAACTCTGGCGCACGTGAAGTGCTTACAATTAAAGTTCTTGGCGGTTCAGGCCGTAAAGTTGCAAACATCGGCGACGTTGTCGTTGTTACAGTTAAGAAAGCAACACCAGGTGGCGTTGTTAAGAAGGGTGAAGTCGTTAAAGCGGTTATCGTTCGTACTAAGAGCGGTATGCGTCGTAAAGACGGATCTTATATCTCATTCGACGAGAATGCTTGTGTCATCATTAAAGACGACAAGAGCCCTCGTGGAACACGTATTTTCGGACCAGTTGCACGCGAATTACGCGACAGCAACTTCATGAAAATCATTTCTCTTGCTCCAGAAGTACTTTAATTAAGAGCAGTGCCAATCAAGGAGGTGCAACAGAATGCACATTAAAAAAGGCGATAAAGTAAAAGTTATCTCCGGGAAAGACAAAGGGAAGACAGGTGTCATCCTTTCCGTATTCCCGAACAAAGAACGAATCCTCGTTGAAGGCGTGAACATTGTTAAAAAGCATACAAAGCCGAACCAAGCGAATCCGCAAGGTGGTATTGTAAGCCTTGAAGCTGCAATTCACGTATCTAACGTAATGTTCGTTGATCCTAAGTCTGGCGAACCTACACGTATCGGTTACAAGATTGAAGAAAAAACCGAAGGCGACAAAACATTCCGTGTTAAGTCCCGTGTTGCGAAGAAGTCTGGCGAAGTTATCGACGAAATTAGCAAAAAAGAACTTCAAAAATAACTCTCTAAGAAGGGAGGTTCTTCTGAATGAGCCGATTAAAGGATAAATACCAAAAAGAAATCACGCCTGCTCTCATGAGCAAGTTCAACTATACATCTGTAATGCAAGTACCAAAAGTTGATAAGATTGTTATCAATATGGGTGTTGGCGACGCGGTTCAAAACACAAAAGCACTTGATGCTGCAGTGGAAGACTTGACAATTATTTCAGGTCAAAAACCAGTCGTGACTAAAGCGAAGAAATCTATCGCTGGATTCCGTCTTCGTGAAGGAATGCCTATCGGAACAAAAGTTACTCTACGTGGAGAACGCATGTATGAGTTCCTGGACAAATTGATCGCTGTATCACTTCCACGTGTACGTGACTTCCGTGGTGTATCGAATAAATCATTCGACGGACGCGGTAACTACACACTTGGTGTGAAAGAGCAACTAATTTTCCCGGAAATTGACTTCGATAAAGTGTCTAAAGTACGCGGAATGGATATCGTCATCGTTACGACTGCCAACTCAGACGAGGAAGCTCGTGAGTTGCTAGCGCAGTGCGGCATGCCGTTCCAAAAGTAAACATAAGGGAGGCGTAAAACGTGGCTAAAAAATCAATGATCGCAAAACAGAAACGTACGCCAAAGTTCCAGGTTCAAGAATATACACGTTGTGAGCGCTGTGGGCGTCCGCACTCAGTATATCGGAAGTTTAAACTTTGCCGTATTTGTTTCCGCGAACTCGCATACAAAGGACAAATTCCTGGCGTTAAAAAAGCAAGCTGGTAAACCCCATTTTGGGAAGGAGGTTAATGTAATGACAATGAGTGATCCGATCGCAGATATGCTTACTCGCATTCGTAACGCCAATATGGTGCGTCACGAGAAGCTTGAAGTACCTGCTTCAAACCTTAAAAAAGAGATCGCAGAAATCCTCAAACGTGAAGGTTTCGTCCGCGACGTAGAATATGTGGAAGATAGCAAACAAGGCATCATCCGCATTTTCCTCAAATATGGTAAAAACGAAGAACGCGTAATCACTGGACTCAAGCGTATTTCTAAGCCTGGTCTTCGTGTATATGCAAAGTCAACAGAAGTGCCAAGAGTGTTGAACGGACTAGGTATCGCCCTTGTTTCAACTTCTAACGGTGTTTTGACTGATAAAGAAGCTCGTGCTAAACAAGTTGGCGGAGAAGTCGTCGCTTACGTTTGGTAATCTGTAACAATTGAATGGAGGTGCAAACAAATGTCCCGAATTGGTAAACGTCCGATAGAGGTGCCTGAAAACGTAACAGTTACGATCGATGAGAATAACTTCGTTACAGTTAAAGGACCGAAAGGCGAACTTACAAATACATTTACTAAAGACATAAAGATCGAACAAGAAGGTAACGTGATCACTTTGACACGTCCATCTGAATCGAAAGAACACCGTTCGATGCACGGAACTACTCGTTCGCTTCTAGCGAACATGGTTACTGGAGTATCTACTGGTTTCGAGCGCTCGCTTGAACTAGTTGGTGTCGGGTATCGTGCTTCAATGCAAGGAACTAAACTTGTATTGAACGTTGGTTACTCACAACCGGTAGAATTCACACCGGAAGAGGGCATTCAAGTTGAAGTGCCTGCTAACACAAAAATTATCGTTCGCGGTACTAACAAAGAACGCGTTGGTGCTCTTGCTTCTAACATCCGCAAAGTACGTCCACCAGAGCCTTATAAAGGTAAAGGTATTAAGTACGAAGGCGAAGTTGTTCGACGCAAAGAAGGTAAAACAGGTAAATAATGCCGCATAGGCATCCGGAAGGAGTGACCTCGAGTGATCACAAAACAAGATAAGAACGCTACCCGCAGAAAGCGGCATGCACGTGTCCGTACAAAGATCAACGGTACTGCTGAGCGTCCTCGCTTGAACGTATACCGTTCAAACAAACACATCTATGCACAACTTATTGATGATGCAAACGGTGTAACACTTGCTAGCGCATCAACAATGGATAAAGAATTCTCAACGGATTCTTCTTCTAATGCTGACGCTGCTGTTAAAGTGGGCGAAATGATTGCGAAAAAAGGTGCAGAAAAGAATGTCAAAGTTGTCGTATTCGACCGCGGAGGCTATTTGTACCACGGCCGCGTCAAAGCACTAGCTGACGCTGCTCGCGAAAATGGACTTGAATTTTAATTAAGAAGGAGGGACATATTCCATGCGTCGTAATGAACAAAACAAAAGTGAATTCGAAGAGCGCGTAGTTACCATCAACCGCGTAGCTAAAGTTGTAAAAGGCGGACGTCGTTTCCGTTTTACTGCTCTAGTCGTTGTTGGTGATAAAAACGGCCGCGTTGGTTTCGGTACTGGGAAAGCACAAGAAGTTCCAGATGCAATCCGTAAAGCAATCGAAGATGCGAAGAAAAACCTAATCGAAGTACCAATGGTCAAAGGCACAACGCCTCACCAGATCATCGGCCACTTCGGAGCAGGTCAGATTCTTATCAAACCGGCTGCACCAGGTACAGGAGTTATCGCCGGCGGACCAGTCCGTGCGGTACTTGAACTTGCAGGAATCACGGATATCCTTTCTAAATCACTAGGTTCTAACACACCAATTAACATGGTTCGTGCTACAATCCAGGGATTGACGAATTTGAAGCGTGCTGAAGATGTAGCGCAGCTACGTGGTAAATCCGTAGAAGAACTGTTAGGTTAAGGGGGGAAACACAATGGCAAATAAACTTGAGATCACCCTTACTAAAAGCGTGATTGGCGCTAAGCCAGCACAACGTAAAACAGTTGAAGCTCTTGGGCTTCGCAAAATGAACCAAACGGTTGAGCACCAAGATAATGTCGCTATCCGCGGCATGATCAACAAGGTCAGCCATTTGGTTACTGTAAACGAACAATAATTTGTTATTCTTGAATAAGGAGGTGCCGAAAGATGAAATTACACGAAATGAAACCTGCAGAAGGTGCTCGTAAAGAACGCAAACGTGTTGGTCGTGGTATGGGATCTGGATCAGGTAAAACATCTGGTAGAGGTCACAACGGTCAAAACTCACGTTCAGGCGGCGGTGTACGTCTTGGATTCGAAGGTGGACAACTTCCACTATTCCAACGTCTACCTAAGCGCGGATTTACGAACATTAATCGTAAAGAATATGCCATCGTAAACCTTGAAACGTTAAATCGTTTTGATGAAGGCACAGAAGTAACACCAGAATTGTTGATTGAAACAGGAATCGTGAGCAATGAAAAATCCGGTATTAAGATTCTTGGTAATGGGACTCTTGAGAAGAAGATTACTGTCAGAGCTCATAAATTCTCTGCTTCTGCTAAAGAAGCGATCGAGAAAGCGGGCGGGCAAGTCGAGGTGGTATAATGTTTCAGACAATCTCAAACTTCATGCGAGTAAAAGAGATACGGTCTAAAATAATTTTCACACTGCTATTGCTCATCGTATTCCGTCTCGGTACGTTTATAACGGTACCGAACGTGGATGCGACTGCGCTCCAGCAATCGGACAATCAATTCATTGGATTTTTGAACATTTTTGGTGGAGGAGCACTTTCTAAGTTCTCAATCTTCGCCATGGGGATCATGCCGTACATCACTGCGTCAATCATCGTGCAACTTTTGCAGATGGACGTTGTGCCGAAATTTTCTGAGTGGGCAAAACAAGGGGATGTCGGAAGACGGAAGCTTGCACAATTCACTCGTTATTTCACCATGATTCTTGCGTTTATCCAAGCGATCGCTATGTCATTTGGATTCAACCAAATGTTCCAAGGAAGACTTGTTGAAGATAACGGAGTTTCGACATATATTGTCATCGCTCTTGTGTTGACAGCAGGTACCGCTTTTCTTCTCTGGCTCGGCGAGCAGATTACAGCGAAAGGTGTCGGTAATGGTATTTCAATCATTATCTTCGCCGGAATCGTTGCTGCTATTCCGAATGCAGTCAACCAATTGTACGTGTCACAGATCCAAGATGCTGGGGATGCTTTGTTCATCCGCATTGCAATGATGGTTCTGTTACTTGTTGCAGTTATTGCAATTACAGTTGGCGTGATCTACTTCCAGGAAGCATTGCGTAAAATTCCAATTCAATATGCAAAACGGGTGACGGGTCGTGGGCAGACTTCTGCTGGACAACAAACTCACCTACCACTGAAACTGAACGCTGCAGGGGTTATCCCAGTCATCTTTGCGGTTGCGTTCTTTACAACGCCGCAATTACTTGGCACGTTCTTCAGTGACAACAGTACTGTTTCTGCTATTACGCGAGTGCTCAACTATTCGCATCCAGCCGGCATGGCACTGTATATCGGTCTGATCGTTGCCTTCACTTATTTCTACGCATTTGTTCAGGTTAATCCTGAGAATGTCGCAGACAATTTGAAGAAACAAGGGGCTTATATCCCAGGGATTCGTCCTGGTCAGAATACACAGGACTATTTGACAAGCACGCTCTATCGTCTGACTTTTGTTGGATCGATTTTCCTTGCTACTGTCGCAGTTCTTCCGATTATTATTATTGAAATTGCAAATCTTCCACAGTCCGCTCAAATCGGTGGTACTAGCTTGCTAATCGTTGTCGGGGTTGCCCTCGAAACAATGAAGCAGCTTGAATCACAATTGGTTAAGCGTCACTACAGAGGATTTATGAAATAAATTCAAGTGAAGAGTTTCTCCACTTGAATATCTTTGGAGGGCAAGGCGTATGAACATCGTATTAATGGGTCTGCCTGGTGCCGGTAAAGGAACTCAGGCCGACAAAATTGTCGAAAAGTACGGAATCCCTCATATTTCTACAGGCGATATGTTCCGTGCTGCAATACAAGAAGGCACGGAACTTGGAGTCAAAGCTAAATCGTATATGGATCAGGGAGCACTTGTTCCTGATGAAGTTACGATTGGTATTGTCAGTGAGCGTCTTCGCAAACCTGACTGTGATAACGGTTTTCTATTAGATGGTTTCCCACGTACTGTCCCTCAAGCGGAAGCGCTTGATGGCATACTTGAGGGAATGTCTCGGAAAATCGAACATGCACTCAACATCCAGGTAGACAAAGAACTCCTTGTTGCTCGGCTGACGGGTCGCCGGATCTGTAAAGTTTGTGGAACGTCTTACCACCTCGAATTCAACCCGCCAAAGGTTGAAGGCGTATGTGATAAAGACGGAGGCGAACTCTATCAAAGAGCTGATGACAATCCGGAAACTGTCACAAACCGTCTGGAAGTAAATATGAAACAATCTGCACCGCTGCTGTCGTTTTACGATGGAAAAGGCGTGCTGACAAACATTGATGGTCAGCAAGACATTAATGACGTATTTCACGACGTGGATACTGTGTTAACTGCACAGGTTCACTAAGCCTTTCCGAAGCATGCAGACGTCAGGGCATCACGTCCGGCAGCGTTCTGCTGTACGGAAGGAGCAATTGATTAGATTGAGCTGCAAAAGCAGTTGATGCTAAGTGGAAATTGGTAACAGTCGGCAGTTAAACGCTCGGTACTTCATGAATGCATTTTATAGCTCTTCGGAGTATAATGTGTTGTTGTGAGTGGGTTTGTTGTCCTAGGACACACAGATCAGAAGCGCACTGTCGGTGATGTTTGATCCGATTTGAAGTTCCAAACAACATTTCGGGACCGGCAAACTGGCATGAATTGTGATTTGCGTCTTTTCGAACATCACTCGCGCATACCGGACATATGTTGAAGAAGCTTGTAAAGCGACTGATGCCGCTCGGAAGGTGAGGGCCTTTATAGGATATAGAAGGGAGACTGAGCTGATGGCGAAAGATGACGTAATCGAAATTGAAGGTACTGTAATAGATACGTTGCCGAATGCGATGTTCAAAGTGGAATTGGAAAACGGACATACTGTGCTTGCACATGTATCCGGTAAAATCCGTATGCACTTCATCCGCATTTTGCCTGGTGATAAAGTGACAATCGAATTGTCGCCTTATGACTTAACACGTGGTCGCATCACATACCGTTTCAAATAAAATTTTGCAACTCCGGACTAATGAAGGAGGTTGGGTAAGATGAAAGTAAGACCATCTGTAAAACCGATCTGCGAAAAATGCAAAGTTATTCGCAGACGCGGCCGAGTAATGGTAATCTGTGAAAATCCAAAGCACAAACAGCGTCAAGGATAATATAAAGGAGGTGCGCAACCTATATGGCACGTATTGCTGGTGTAGACGTACCGCGCGATAAGCGCGTTGTAATTTCATTGACTTACATCTACGGAATTGGGAAAACGACAGCACAGAAAGTTCTTGCTGCAGCTGACGTTTCAGAAGAGACACGCGTTCGTGATTTAACTGATGCGGAACTCGACAAAATCCGTGAACAATTAGATGCATTGAAAGTAGAAGGGGATCTTCGCCGTGAAACTTCTCTTAACATCAAACGTTTGATGGAAATCGGAAGCTTCCGTGGAATCCGTCACCGTCGTGGATTGCCTGTACGCGGACAAAACACAAAAAACAATGCACGTACACGTAAAGGTCCTAAGCGGACTGTTGCAAACAAAAAGAAATAATAGGTAAAGGAGGTATTTTCGAACATGGCACGTAAACAACAAACTCGTAAACGTCGTGTAAAAAAGAATATTGAATCCGGTATTGCACATATCCGCTCGACGTTCAACAATACAATCGTAACGATTACTGACACTCACGGAAACGCAATTTCATGGTCTAGTGCTGGTGCACTTGGTTTCCGCGGATCACGTAAATCGACTCCTTTTGCGGCTCAAATGGCTGCAGAAACAGCTGCGAAATCTTCAATGGAACACGGTCTTAAAACTTTGGAAGTTACTGTTAAAGGTCCTGGTGCTGGTCGTGAAGCTGCGATTCGTTCACTACAAGCTGCTGGTCTTGAGGTCACAGCAATCCGTGACGTAACGCCTGTTCCGCACAACGGATGCCGTCCTCCAAAACGTCGTCGTGTTTAATGGTTTCTATTCCAATTGATTGAGAAACACAATTTTTGGTAAGAATGAATTGTGCGATTGCATTTTGCTGTCTATAAAAATCGATTTCAATAAGGAACGACCCACACACACGTTTTGAAGGAGGGTAAATGAATGATCGAGATTGAGAAACCGAAGATTGAAACCGTTATGGTTGCTGATGATTCCATGTTTGGTAAGTTTGTTATCGAACCATTGGAACGAGGGTATGGAAATACTTTAGGGAATTCATTACGCCGCGTCTTGTTGTCTTCTCTGCCTGGAGCTGCCGTAACATCGATTCAAATCGATGGCGTTCTTCATGAGTTCTCAACAGTCGAAGGTGTCGTAGAAGACGTAGCGACTATTATTCTAAACGTGAAACAATTAGCTCTTAAAATCTATTCTGATGACGAGAAAGTTATTGAAATAGATGTTAAAGGCGAAGGTAAGGTAACTGCTGCTGACATTACTCATGATAGTGATGTAGAAGTATTGAATCCGAATCTTCAAATTGCGACACTTGGGAAAAATGGTCACCTCCGTATGCGCATGTATGCAGTACGAGGAAGAGGCTATGCTCCTTCGGTACAAAACAAACGTGATGACCTTGCGATTGGTGTAATTCCAATCGATTCTATCTACACACCGGTATCTCGTGTAAACTTCCAAGTTGAAAATACTCGGGTTGGTCAAAGTACAAACTTTGATAAGTTAACACTAGATGTTTGGACAGATGGTAGTATTGGTCCTAAAGAATCTGTTTCGCTGGGTGCTAAAATCCTTACGGAACATTTAAATATTTTTGTCGGTATGACAGACGAAGCACAAACTGCAGAGATTATGGTAGAAAAAGAAGAAGACCAAAAAGAAAAAGTTCTTGAGATGACTATCGAAGAATTAGATCTTTCTGTTCGTTCTTACAACTGCCTGAAGCGTGCAGGCATCAATACCGTTATGGAACTTGCTAACAAGTCCGAGGACGAAATGATGAAAGTGCGTAATCTTGGCCGAAAATCACTTGAAGAAGTAAAGCTGAAGTTGGAAGAGTTGAATCTAGGATTACGCTCTGAAGATTGAAAGCAGAATTAGATTGAAGGAGGGAATCTTCTATGGGTTACAGAAAACTTGGACGCACAAGTTCACAGCGTAAAGCGATGCTACGGGACCTGGCAACAGACCTAATCATCCACGAACGCATCCAAACAACGGAAGCACGTGCGAAAGAGCTTCGTTCAGTTGTTGAAAAAATGATCACACTTGGTAAGCGTGGGGACTTGCATGCACGCCGTCAGGTAGCTGAATTCATCCGCCGTGAAGTAATTCTTGGTACTGATGATGAAGGTAAAGAAACTAAGACATTTGCCATTCAAAAATTGTTTGACGATGTTGCACCGCGCTATGCAGAACGCCAGGGCGGATACACACGAATCATGAAGATGGGACCGCGCCGTGGAGACGGAGCACCCGTTGTAGTCATCGAACTCGTGTAAGGAACTTGGGGGTGTGACTGGCGACAGCCACACCCTCTTTCCACATAATGATTTATACGACAATATGAAAAGCTGAGTGTTATGATCGACAGACATCGTTTCTGATTGGTCTAGCTCTACGCATCTCATCCGCGATGACGGCTTGAGCACCCGGCATCGAAACATTTTGCTGCGCATTCTTCGGATGAGATGCGCGCTTTTTTTATTTATAGAAATCTTTTAGGATTTCTAGTTATACATACATAAGTTCACAAGAAAAGAGGCGGTCGTGTATGAAGGAATTTTTGTCGTTGGACGGTGTATCATTTGCTTATGAAACAGAAGAAGATGTTTTCGTACAAGCCGTTCAAGACGTCTCCTTCACGGTCCGTGACGGGGAGTGGGTATCGATTGTCGGACATAACGGTTCAGGTAAATCGACGCTTGCTAAGCTGATGATCGGGCTACTCTTTCCTGCTAACGGAACCGTAAATGTCTTCTTGGATCCATTGACGGAAGATAATCTATGGGATGTCCGATCACAGCTCGGCGTTGTGTTTCAAAATCCGGATAATCAGTTCGTAGGTGCAACAGTTCAAGATGATGTTGCATTTGCATTAGAGAACAATGGCGTCCCTTACGATGAAATGCAAACTCGTGTGAAACAAGCGCTCTCTGACGTGGGGATGTCATCGTATCACAGTCATGAACCCCACCATTTATCAGGAGGGCAAAAACAGCGTGTTGCTATTGCAGGAGCACTTGCGATGAATCCTACGGTTTTAATATTAGATGAAGCGACATCAATGTTAGATCCTCAAGGTCGCAGTGAAGTTATTGAGCTGATTACTACGTTACGGCGTACAACTGGACTTACTGTCATTTCAATTACACATGACTTGGAAGAAGTCCTTTTAGCAGATCGTGTTTTCGTCATGAACAAAGGGAAGCTTGCTGCTTCCGGGACACCGACCTCTATCTTTGAACAAGGAAGTAAACTTCAAGAGCATGGACTCGATTTGCCATTTGCTCTTCGTCTTTCACAGTTATTGCGGAATGCAGGACTGCCGTTAGTAGGCGACCATATGTCAGAAAAAGAGTTGGTGAACGAGTTATGGACATCACATTTCAGCAAGTAAATTTTGCGTATGCACCGAATACTCCTTTCGAGAAAAAAGCACTACATAATATCAATGCTTCGATTAAAACGGGGTCTTATACAGCGGTGATTGGTCATACCGGTTCAGGAAAATCTACCTTGCTGTTGCATTTGAATGGTTTGTTAAAACCAACTGAAGGCACGGTACGAGTTGGTGACACCCTCATTACATCTGAAACAAAAGGGAAGGCACTGCGAAGTGTACGAAGGGATGTTGGAATCGTCTTCCAGTTTCCTGAGCATCAGTTGTTTGAGGAGACTGTAGAAAAAGATATAATGTTCGGTCCGTTAAACTTCGGAATCCCTGAAGAGGAAGCTAGAATGCGGGCACACGAATTAATCGAGATGCTGGGCTTGCCGGCTGACGTTGCGAATAAGTCACCGTTTGAACTTTCAGGTGGTCAGATGAGACGGGTTGCGATTGCGGGTGTACTAGCGTTTAAACCATCCGTTTTAATATTAGACGAACCGACTGCGGGTCTTGATCCGCAAGGGCGCCGTGAAATTATGGAGATGTTTGAAAGGTTCCACAAAGAAGAGGGGCTGACTACGATTTTAGTTACCCACAGCATGGAAGATGCTGCCCGCTATGCAGAGCATGTCATCGTAATGCATGAAGGCCATGCGGTGCTTGCAGGGCCTCCTGAAGAGGTCCTGACGGATGCTGCACAGCTTGCAGCGTATCGTTTGGAATTGCCTCGTTCAGTGCGGTTTCAGAGAGACTTCGAGCGATTGGTCCATCAACTGCTGCCGAAACCTGCTCTTACGGAAGAGCAGCTTGCTGAAATGATTGCAGCGCTTGCTAAAGAAGCAGGTGAGCCGAAATGATGGAGAAGATGATTTTCGGACGTTATTTACCAGGGAATTCGATTACGCATCGCCTGGACCCAAGATCCAAGCTCATTTTCATATTTTTGTTCATCTTCGCGGTTTTCGTCGCGAATAATACAGCGACTTATGCAATTTTACTTGCGTTTACAGTGTTCGTTATTCTCCTCTCAAAAATCCGAATTCCATTTTTGCTAGGTGGACTCAAACCAATTCTATTTCTCGTTGTCTTTACGCTGCTAATGCATTTATTTCTCACGCGTGAAGGGGACATCCTCTTCCAGTGGAAGTTCATCACGATTTATGAAGAAGGATTGCGCCAAGGTATTTACATTTCGTTACGATTTTTAATATTAGTATTGATGACGACCGTACTCACACTGACGACTTCGCCAATTTCGATTACTGATGGTGTGGAGACTTTGCTGAATCCGTTGAAACGATTTAAACTCCCAGTGCATGAGCTTGCCATGATGATGTCAATTGCTTTGAGATTCATCCCGACATTAATGGATGAAACCGATAAGATCTTGAAAGCTCAACTCGCACGGGGATCGGATATTAGTTCGGGAAGTATTCAGCAACGTGTAAAAGCAGTGATTCCATTACTCGTTCCGTTGTTTGTAAGTGCGTTCAAGCGTGCTGAAGATCTTGCGGTTGCAATGGAAGTACGTGGTTATCGTGGAGGAGAAGGTCGTACACGGTTTAGGAAGCTGCAGTGGCAAACGAGCGACACAATGGTTCTTGTTTTGTTAGGTGTACTCTCAGCCATCATGCTGTATTTCAGAGGGTAAAGGAGGACACGCATGATGCGTATAAAAGCGACGGTTGCATATGACGGTACTCAATTTTCTGGCTACCAATCTCAACCTAAAATGCGAACGGTGCAGTCGGATATTGACAAAGCTCTTCGTAAGATGCATAAGGATGATTCGATTCATAGCGTGGCAAGTGGGAGAACGGATGCTGGGGTGCATGCATGGGGACAAGTAATTCATTTTGACACGCCCCTCAAGCTGACTGAAGCTAGTTGGCTAATGGCATTGAATGTTTTGCTGCCTAAAGATATCCGTATCCTTTCTGCCCAACCTGTAAGTGAGGATTTTCATGCTCGTTATTCCGCAAAAGGAAAAACGTATCAATATCGCTGGACGAGGAAACCCATCCAAAGTCCATTTGACCGCAATTATTCCGTTCACTTAGGGAAATGGAACCCGGATCTTAAACGGATGCAAGAAGGTGCGGTACATTTACTTGGCAAGCATGACTTCACGAGCTTTTGTTCATCCCAAACAGCAACGTCAAACAAGGTTCGGACAATTCGTATGCTTGAAATCGAAGAAAAAAGCGATGATCTCATTTTAACCATCGAAGGAGACGGCTTTTTATATAACATGGTGCGCACTATTGCAGGTGTCCTTTATGCGGTTGGTATCGGGTGGGACGAGCCACACAAAGTGGCTGAAATCCTAGAGGCCCGTGACCGCAAACGTGCCGGCAAAACCGCACCAGCACACGGTTTGTATTTGATGAGTGTTACGTATGTAGAGTAAAGCAACTTTTCCAGGTGTTTTTATGAAAACTGCTTGACTTTCTAGACGATAACCGGTAAGATAATATTTGGTATTTCAATAACCCCACAAAAAGCCCCGAAAGTTTATTTGTGTTTAGGGATAGAGAAAACGGAACAGACTGATATTCATTTAGGAGGATATGAAACTATGCGTACAACATTCATGGCTAAAGGCCACGAAGTAGAGCGGAAATGGCTCCTAGTAGACGCTGAAGGCCAAACGCTTGGACGTCTTGCTTCAGAAGTCGCTACATTGCTTCGCGGTAAACATAAACCGACATTCACACCAAACGTTGATACTGGTGACCACGTGATCATCATCAATGCTGAAAAGATTCAACTTACAGGTAACAAATTGAAAGACAAGAAATATTACCGTCACTCAGGTTACACTGGTAGCCTTAAGTCTCGTACAGCGCTTGAAATGCGCACAAACTATTCAACGAAAATGCTTGAACTAGCTATCAAGGGAATGCTTCCAAAAGGTCCACTTGGTCGTCAAACAGCTAAAAAGCTTCACGTTTTCGCTGGAGCAGAGCACACTCATGCAGCACAAAAACCTGAAGCATTTGAGCTTCGCGGGTAATTAAGAGGAGGAAACACTTTTGGCACAAGTACAATATATCGGCACTGGCCGACGTAAAAGTTCAACAGCTCGTGTACGTTTAGTTCCTGGTGAAGGTAAAATCATCATCAACAAACGTGATGCAGAAGAATACGTACCATTCGAAACACTTCGCGAAATCATTAAGCAACCACTTGTAACTACTGGTACACTTGGAAGCTACGATATTCACGTAAACGTGAACGGTGGAGGATACACAGGACAAGCAGGAGCAATCCGTCACGGAGTAGCTCGTGCATTGTTAACAGTAGATCCTGATTTCCGTCCAGCTCTAAAGGCTGCAGGTCTACTTACACGTGACCCACGTATGAAAGAACGTAAGAAGCCAGGTCTTCGCGGCGCTCGTCGTGCACCACAGTTCTCGAAGCGTTAATCATCAACTATTCACAGTCCATTCCTTTATTGGAATGGGCTGTTTTTTGTTTGGAGAAAATTTGACCCAGATAAGCGGATTGGATTTTGTCTTCAGGACAGTCGTTCATTGTTGACATGATTATCCCTGACAATCATCTAAAGGCCCTAGCAAAGACTCAATCATGGAAAACCCTCTAGTTGATGGGTAGGAGCGGTACAATTGACTGGCCAGACGAATGGGATCTCCAAAGAAGTAGCGTTCATATTGGGTTTGTCTAGTACCGAAAGAACTCATCGTCAAATCCCATGCGAGTCTGAAGATTTTCACTCGGTCTTCAGCATTTTTAGTAGCACCCTGCAAATACTGGACTAGGTCCTGCTGTATCTCGGATTGAAACGCTTTTTCGGTAGGAATGGTCACCATCCCACTAGCTCCTATTAGCTGAATGATTTCACTGAAGCGGGGATAGACTATAGGAAAGATGTTACTTGCCACCTGGAGTGGAACCATACTAGGTCGCATATACCCCCATTGGTCGAGTGTCGCATCCTGCTCGGATTTATCCAACAATGCTTTCATCGTTTCTAAACTAACGATAATTTCAGATAACTTCCCTTGGATGTGCGAATACTCGCCTACATTTATCGTTTCTACAAGGAGTTTTGCAACACTTAGCATGAATTCGGTTTTGACAACTTGACGTGTAATGACTTGATGGAGTGTGTATGGATGAAAGGAACTGGTTGCGAAGAATTGAGAAGCCACTTCTGTATTGTGATAAAAGAAAACACGCTCCCATGGGACGAGTACGTTATCGAACACGACAATCGAGTCCATCTCTTCAAATCGAGAGCTCAGTGGATAATTAAATGTGGAGTCAGTGCCTGCGAAAGATTCCCTGCAGATGAAACGCACTCCTTCAGCATCTGAAGGAAGTGTGAACGCAAAGGCTTCATCTGGGTCTGGGAGTAATTTTGGTGCACTGAATACAAGGATTTCATCCGTCAGTCCGCCTTGTGTTGCAAGCAATTTCGCACCCTTAATAACGAGGCCGTCTTTTGTAGTATCCACGATTCTTGCAGAGATGGGTTCATCTGAAGACTCGAAGTATATAGGTGCTCGATTTACTTGGGGGTTGATGAATGTATGGGTAAACGTCAAATCCTGTTCTCGTGCCCGTTCATATGCAGATTGAACGTGATGGGGGAAGCAATTTTCTTTTCCTTCTAGAAAGTATGAGGAGCTTGCAAAACTCATAAGTACCGTATTTAAGTAGTCTGGACTTCTACCCATCAGTCCACAAGTCTGACGCGCCCATTTCTCAATCATAGTCCTGCGCTTTTTTAAGTCCTCTTTTGTTGTTGGCTGTAAAAAAGAAATCCCTACTTGTTCACCAGATGTAGGAGAATCGTATGTCATCACAGACTTATTTTCACGTAATATTTGATAGTCATATAAAGAAGCTTTTGTTTTTAACAGTCCTCGAAACTCTGGACACTCGGAAATAGGTACCTTCAACGGATGGCCATCCAGCCATATTTCCGGTTTCAATTGATTGATACGACTAATGAATTCCTGCCCGTTTTTTGCTCCCATAGAACTCCTCCTACTTTCGGTGTTTAATATAGTCTATTAATTACCTATGAAATGTGATTACATAAAAAGATTTAACTTGTAAGAAGATGAATTCAAAATCGTCACGTACATTTACCTATACGTGTGAAAGATTGAAGTTGAAAGTAATTTTCTGACTTGTTAACTGGGCACCGGATTGCTTGAAAATAAGTTTTCATATGAGTTATGCTATTTTAATGCAACAGCATGAAAGTGAGGTTTCTTATTTAAAATGGACATATTCGGTTTTCATATTCCTCTAGATATTGATTTTGATAAACTAATTAAAATTGTTATCAAGCTTGTCGTCATCATTGCGGCTTTTTCTATTGCGGTTCCTTTAGGTAAAAAAATGATCAGTGCGACCATTCAAAAGATGTCCCTGACTAGAAAGACAAAACCAGGTCGCATTAAGACGCTCGATAAATTACTTTTGAATATTTTTTCTTATGTAATGATCTTCATTTTTATTGGCACCGTGCTATCCCTTTTCGGTGTTAGCATTGGCCCTCTTATTGCAGGTGCTGGTGTTGTTGGACTTGCCATAGGATTCGGTGCACAAGGGCTTGTGAGTGACGTCGTGACCGGGTTCTTCATCCTTCTGGAGCAACAGATGGAAGTGGATGATTATGTAACGGTGGCGGGCATTGACGGGGTTGTGGAAGAGATCGGTTTACGCACGACGAAAGTACGGGCGTTTGATGGGACTCTCAATTACTTACCGAACCGCATCATCGAAAATGTAGCTAACCATACACGTGGCAATATGCGAGCTCTTGTCGATGTTGGGATTAGCTATTACAACGATGTCGACCAAGCGATTGGCGTGTTGGAGCGGATTTGTGAGAACTTCCAGCGTGACGAACGTTTTAAAGACGGCCCACATGCGATTGGAGTGCAAAGCATAGATGGCACAAACGTCGTCCTTCGTGTGATTGGTCAAGTTGAAAATGGATTGCAATGGGAATGTGAGCGAGACCTTCTGAAGGCCATCAAGGTAGCATTCGATGAAGCAAATATCGAACTTCCACTGAACTATCAAGTGATTCATCAGCAAGAGCAACTAGGCGAAAGCAATGGACGCGATTGAGTGGAACGTATATGATACCCATAGCAAGGCAAGCGTACAGGAGGCGTACATGATGAAAGAAATTACAGCGAGTGAATTGGAAACATTGTTAGAAGACGGTAAGCACATTAACATGGTTGACGTTCGGGAAGTGGATGAAATTGCGACGGGTAAAGTTATTGGTGCAATCCACATTCCACTTGGTGAAATTCCAGCTCGATTAGAAGAACTCGACAAAACAAAGCCGTATACAATTATTTGTCGCTCGGGCGGAAGAAGCGGTCGTGCAGCACAGTTTTTAGAAGAAGAAGGATATGATGTAACCAATATGACGGGCGGTATGCTTAGCTGGCAAGGCCCAATCGAATAAGTAACTGATGCAGACGTCTTCCAAAGGAAGGCGTCTTTTCTATGCTTGGTCATATTAGAAACCGCTCGCGCGTATAGTGGATGAAAAAGGCGGTGTCATATGAAGCGTGTGATAATTATTGGCTTACTATTAGTTTGTTCTTTAAGCGTTGTCTGGTATGGAGTAAATGCTTCGGATCGTGCATTTTTCATGCCTGCTGAACTAGCGGGCGTCAAAGTGCTGCTGGATGCAGGGCATGGAGGAGAAGATGGTGGCGCTTCTACTAAAGAGCTCATTGAAAGTGATGTCAATCTTGCTATTACAAAAGAAGTAGAGAAGAAGTTGAAACAAAAAGGAGCTACTGTCGTAATGACGCGTACAAAACCTGGGGATGCCATTGCTGAGCATGCGCCAGATAAAGAATTCTCATCGATGCGAGAACGCAAATTCGAAGATCTTAAGATGCGCGTTAAGATTGCCGAAACTGAAGAACCAGATTTGTTTCTGAGTGTCCATGTGAATGCGATCCCACAGACGCAATGGAGAGGGGCACAGGTTTTTTACCACCCTGAAGGACATGAAGGTGGAGAAGCACTCGCAAAATCGATCCAGAGTGCGTTTAAAGACCAATTAAAGAATACGGATCGTGAAGCAATGAAGATTAAAGGTATATACTTACTGAAGAATATTCAAGTTCCTTCTGTAATCGTTGAAACAGGGTTCATTTCAAATCCTGAAGAGCATAAATTGCTGGCTGATGCTAATTATCGGAAAAAAGTTGCGGATGCGATTGTCGAGGGTGTTGTCAAACATCAGCTGATGGAACAGAAATGATAAGCGCAACGCCTTACTCGAAAGACGGACTATGATATACTTGGGGTGAATGTACTAAACTCTAAGGAGTGTTCCGTTGTGATAAATGAAGAAACAGTACGTGAATTACTTGGTGGTATGAGCGATCCTTTTTTACATAAAACTTTGGCAGAAACAGATGGGATCGTCGGCATTACCATCAAGCCTGAAAAAGCGCATGTGAGTGTGAAATTGGCAATTGCTAAAGTGAACACAGCTGAGCAAATGACCCTTCAATCGAAAGTTGTCGAGGTTCTGAAGGCTACGGGTGCTGACTCGGTTGGAATTCGATTTGAAGAATTGCCCCAAGAGACATTAGAGAAATTCCGTGGAACTGCGACAGCTGCAGAAGCCCAAGACTTACTATCTCCTATCAATGACGTGACGTTCATCTCTATTGCGTCAGGTAAAGGTGGAGTCGGGAAGTCGACAGTTTCAGTTAACTTAGCAGTTGGTCTTGCTCGTCTTGGTAAAAAAGTAGGGCTGATTGACTCAGATATTTACGGTTTTAGTGTTCCGGATATGATGGGGGTTACAGAATCACCTGTAATTCGCGGAGATCGGATTATTCCTGTTGAACGTAAAGGTGTTAAGGTCATTTCAATGGGCTTCTTTGTTGAAGATAATGCACCTGTCGTTTGGCGTGGACCGATGCTTGGTAAAGTCCTCGACCAATTTTTCAGAGACGTGGAATGGGGAGAATTGGATTATATGATACTCGACTTACCACCGGGTACTGGTGATGTTGCGCTCGATATTCATCAGATGATTCCAGCCTCTAAAGAAATCGTTGTGACAACACCACATCCAACAGCTGCGTTCGTTGCTGCTCGTGCGGGTGCAATGGCGTTGCAAACAGATCACGCGTTGCTAGGAGTTATTGAAAACATGTCTTGGTTCGAGTCCAAACAAACGGGTGAAAAGGAGTTTGTTTTCGGTTCTGGTGGCGGAAAGCGGCTTGCTGAGGAACTTCGTACAGAATTGCTTGGACAAATTCCACTAGGGCAGCCGGATTGGGATGAAGAGGACTTCGCGCCATCTGTTTACGCAGCTGACCATCCAATTGGAAAGATTTACTTAGAAATCGCTCAAAACGTTGTGGATAAAATCCAGAAATAAGTAAAAGCGGAGTGGGCTACTGTCCCCCTCCGCTTTCTTCTTTGTCATCTTCTTTTTTCTTCTTCTTATCGTCTTTTTCAACTGGCTTTACTTCTCCTGCCTGCAAAATGAGTTCTTGCCACTTTGCTTGGAGCAAGGGACTGCTAATCGTTTCTTCAATCGCTTTTTCGAATTCCTTTTTCAAAGAGCCGGAGTGCAAGATATTTTCTAACTGTTTTTGCATATCGGGGGTTCCAAAGAACTCTTCAAGCTCTTTTTGGAATGACGCATCGTTCATCAAGGCTTTCATAATTTCTTGCTGCTGATCCTTCATACTGGATGCGATTGTTTTTTGAAACTTCGGATCATCGAACGTTTCTTTCCAAAAATCTTTCCCCTCTTTTGAAAGCAACGTCGATTCGATGGCGGTAGTTACTTCGGGTTGTTCAAGGACAAGCTGTTTTCTGAATTCTTCTTCCGTCAGCAACTGCCTGATCGCTTTTTTCCCTTCCTCGGTTTGTATCGCATCAGTCATCATCTTTTTCGTTTCATCGTAAGAAGGTGTTGCGTTTTGTGCGTTGCTACATGCGGATAAGACGAATAGGACAGGGAGCAGACACATTGCTAATTTTCTCATGAATTTGAAATCCCTCCACTGGCTTTTCAATTATTGTTCACAACTTTGCGCATATTATGCAAAGACTGTTGAATGAAATAGATTTTTCGATAAATCGCTGTTACACTAGAATCAGTAATCAAAACGGAGGAACGCTGCTGTGACTATACGAAATTGGATTAAATTTTTCATACGGGCTCTACTTTTAGGTGGCGCTATTACTGGACTTGTCGGACTGATTGTTCGTTGGGATTTTTTTTACTCATACTTATCAACCGGAGAATATGTCCAGTTTTTAGGTGCTTTTTTATGGATGGTATTTCTAGGATTTACGATGAGTGTTATCGCACAAATGGGCTTCTTCGCTTATTTAACCATCCACCAGTTCGGAGTCAATTTGTTTAGAACGTTGACACTCTGGAATTGGGTACAACTACTGTTGATCGTCGTCGTTCTCTTTGACTTAGTCTTTTTCAGATTCCGTCTGACTTCGGATGATGCAGGACGGACTGTTCTCTATATGGTGTTGCTAGGGATACTTGTAGGAACTGCTGCAGTAACGGCTTGGTTCAAAGCGCAGTGGACAAAAAAACATATCCTGATTTCCGCATTGTTTTTCATGATTGTCATAACAACTCTTGAATGGTTACCAGCTTTGATGGTCCGCAATGGAGAAGTCGACACATGGGTGACGATTATGCTATTCCCGCTTGTCGCTGTGAATTCCTATCAACTCCTCGCGCTTCCCAAATACAATCGGAAATCTGACGAGGACAAACAAAAATTAGATGCAAGAAAAGCAGAGCGTAGAAAACAAAAAGCTGCAAATGCAAAATAACAAAAGACGCACACTAGCGAAAATCGCCAGATGTGCGTCTTTTGTTATTCAGGAATCTTTTTGGTTTTGACATCTGTCGCAAATAATACATCTTCCACGGATTGAAATTCACGACTGGCTAGTAATCGATTAATATCATCCAATGTTGTTTTTCCTTTGCGCTCTAGGGCGGCAGTCAATATTTCACCTTTTTTATGGGGAGGGAGTTTTCCACCTTTCCAACGCAAAGTGGAACCGAGAGCATTTATTTCATGCTTCCATAAGGACTCTTGAAGTAGTTTTGGAAAGACTTCATCGCTTGTACGGAACCAAAGAGGTTTTTTCTCGAATAGAATCGAGAATTCCTCTAGCTGCTTAGTGAAGAGGGCAGAATCTTCTTCATAGGCGGCTCCTTCTTTACCTAAAAGAGCAACTGGAATATTCTTTTTGCGAATGAGTTCAGCAGAGTCCGGGAAGCGCATTGCCCAAGCAGTATCTACAAGTAGCAAAGGATAAGGGGCTTCTAGCTCTGCAATCCAGTTTTCAAGAGCGGAGTCACCAAAAGAAATATCCAAAGTCAGTGCTGAGCCGGATGTGCCTCTAACGACAACATCGGGTTCCTCTGTCAGTTTGAACACACTTAATATCTGCGGAGTTTTGATGGAAGAGGGCCATAATACGAGAATTAGCGTACAAATGATAATGATCCAACCTAACTTTTTTAGCACAAAAAGCTCCTTTCCAACATGTTTACTGTACTTTATGATGAAGGCTTGACCGTTATGCGCACCACATGCTATTATGTAAAAGTCGTCAATAGACGAAGAGAACACGATAAAAAAACCTATTGCTATCTTTTGAAGTTGTGGTATAATTTTCGTTGTTCGATAAAAGCTAATACTATTATTCCGCAGTAGCTCAGTGGTAGAGCAATCGGCTGTTAACCGATCGGTCGTAGGTTCGAGTCCTACCTGCGGAGCCATTTTCCATGCCTATGCTTCCATAGCTCAGTAGGTAGAGTGCTTCCATGGTAAGGAAGAGGTCACCGGTTCGAATCCGGTTGGAAGCTCCAGTAATCTGTTTTGAACAGCTGGCGACTGTTTTGCGAAAAATATGGCCCCTTGGTCAAGCGGTTAAGACACCGCCCTTTCACGGCGGTAACACGGGTTCGAATCCCGTAGGGGTCACCATGTTTGTTCCAGTAATACATAGCAGATAAGCGATGTCGCCATGCACGCTTATTAACAATTAACCAATGGTGGGGTAGCGAAGTGGCTAAACGCGGCGGACTGTAAATCCGCTCCCTCCGGGTTCGGCGGTTCGAATCCGTCCCCCACCACCATTTTCCATGTATAGTCTTTTATAATAATGGTTATCTTAATTAGTAGTACTCCGGCGCAGAGATGAGCCGATTTTTTTAATTACTGGGGTATAGCCAAGCGGTAAGGCAACGGACTTTGACTCCGTCACTCGTTGGTTCGAATCCAGCTACCCCAGCCAATTTTTCAAACTTTGTTTGGAGCAATACAAAGTAATTGAAAATCCTAATTATTATATGACAACACTCTTGAAATAATTAGAAAAAATGATCTTTTAACAAGTGATTAAAACGAACCGATAATTTAAATAGAACGACCTCGTCCCTTCCTAGTTCAACGGAAAGGGCTTTTTTGTCTTATACTTATCAACATGAATACTCACAGGTTCCAGACAGTTCCTGGATGAAAGAGGTGTCACATGAAGAACCATCAGGATATGATTCATAACTTAGTTAAACGTCAACCACAATTAGAGGTCTCGCAGTTATTGAACGACATCGTATACGCTATAGATAATTCTGCGATTGTAGCGATTACGGATAGAACTGGTGAAATTATTTATGCAAATGAGTTTTTCTCCAACCTCTCACAGTACTCTCAAGATGAGCTCATAGGGGCAAATCAGCGCATCGTCAATTCAGGATTTCATCCAAAATCATTTTTCAAAGAAATGTGGAAGACAATTGGTCAAGGGAGGATTTGGCGAGGAGAAATCTACAATCGAGCTAAAGATGGTTCTCACTATTGGGTCGATACCACAATTGTTCCTTTCTTAAATGAAAAAGGAATTCCGAAACAATATATTTCGATTAGACATGACATAACTGAAAAGAAAAGCATAGAAGTAACATTACGAAAACAAGCAGAGTTGTATCGGCTGATTACTGAAAACTCAGGTGACTATATTGCTGTGGTAGATGCAAATGGAAGAATTCACTACCAATCTCCTTCGATTGAGAAACTAATCGGCGGCTCAAATCCTGATGTATTGAAGGCAATGGTAAGTGAGGATCTCGACAACCTGAAGGACGCTCTTCATCGGATAAATCATTCACAGGTGCATGAGGTGTCAGTGGAGTTCCGTTTGAAAGTAAATCAAAACTGCGTTATGCAAATGAGTGGTAGTTTGTCACGTATTACAACTGAAGGGGAATATGTTGGATTCAGCGTATTGGTCATACATGATAATACGGCCGTAAAACAACAAGAAAAACTCATTTTAGACTTAACATCTATCGATCAGCTAACAGGCCTATTAAATCGAAGATCCTTTTTGAAAGGGTTGTTTGTTGAAATCGATCGAGCGAAAAATACGGACGAATTGCTTGGATTAGTCCACCTGAACATTGACAAATTGCGTTATGCCAATGAAACGTTTGGTCATGACCGGGGTGATGAAATCCTTAGAAAAATTGCAGAGCGCCTTGCTTTGCATCTGGATGGGGCATTGTGTGGGAGAACGGCTGGAGATGAGTTTGCTTTTGTAATGAAAAGTGATAAGTCCTTGGAAGAACTTTTTGACTGGACTTGTGCTTTGCAGAAAATAATAGAAGCACCTGTTGAAGTGGCGGGGCAATTATATAATCCTTCCGTAAGCTGTGGTCTGTCTGTGTATCCTAACCATGCGACTGAAGTACCTGGTTGGATTACAACGACACAGCAAGCGATGCAGTATGTAAAAGAACAAGGAGGCTCGGGAAGCGCAATTTTTGTTCCTGATATGTATTCAAAATCGTTAGACCGGATTATCTTAGAAAACGAGCTTAGGAAAAGTGTCAAAGAGGGACACTTTCTATTAGAATATCAGCCGAAAGTTGATCTGGATAAAGAAGTGATCGTTGGATTTGAAGCGCTAGTTAGATGGCAACACCCTGATCTTGGACGAATTCCTCCCGACAAATTTATTGGGATAGCAGAAGAAACGAAAATTATCATTCCTCTTGGAGAATGGATTTTAGAAGAAGCGTTTAAAAAAGCAAAGGAACTTCAGACTGTCTGTTCATTGCCTATAACAGTAGCGGTCAATCTCTCGGCGGTCCAATTAGAGAGTCCAGATCTCATTCCCTATGTTCGCTCATTACTGGAGAAGACTGATCTTGATCCTGCATACATAGAAATGGAAGTGACAGAGAGTGCTTTTGCAGACCGTTTGGAAATGAGTTCGTCTCTTAGACGATTGCGGGACCTTGGATTTGTTGTATCCATAGATGATTTTGGTACAGGGTTTAGCTCGTTCAGTTATATAAAGGAATTCCCTGCGGAAACATTGAAGATTGACATGTCTTTTGTTCGGGATGTTGAAACGAGTGAAAATAGTCGTGCGATCATAAAAGCAATCGTTACAATGGCGGACATTGCCGGCATGAATGTCATAGCAGAAGGAATTGAGACTGCTGAGCAAGCGAGTATTGTCAGACAGCTCGGTTGCAGAGAGGGACAAGGTTATTTTTATAGCCGTCCAATTCCATCTACAGAAATCCGTGAATTACTTGAAAAATTTTCGAAAAACGGTAATGACACTGAATAAATATTCAGTATATTGCTTGGTTGAGCCATTAGAAAGAAGCGGATACAATAGAAATGTCAGATAAAGAAAACTTCAGGGGGAAATAGACATGGAGAAGAACTTGAACATTTCAATGGTAGGCGTTCCGCTTGACTATGGACAGAGCCGAAGAGGCGTAGATATGGGGCCAAGTGCAATTCGTTACGCAGGTGCAGTGTCTCGTCTTGAAGCAATAGGCCATCTCGTGACAGATACGGGAGATATTGCTGTTCCAACGGGCGAGCGAGTTGGACAGGATATAGATGGGTTGAAAAACCTTGATGAAGTTACAAATGCATGCACGGAGCTTGCTGGACGTGTGGCTGAGTTGACGAAGAATGGACAATTCCCGCTTGTTTTCGGCGGCGATCATAGCATGGCGATTGGTACACTTGCAGGACTATCGGAGAAATACAATAATTTGGGTGTCATCTGGTATGATGCGCACGCTGATATCAATACAGAAAAAACATCGCCTTCAGGTAATATCCATGGGATGCCTCTTGCGGTTAGCCTTGGAATGGGGCATGATCGACTTGTAAACATCTATAAAGAGGGTCGGAAAATTAAACCTGAAAACGTCGTTATCATAGGAGCACGTTCTGTCGATCCTGGTGAACGCGAAGTGATTAAGGAATTGGGGATTAAAGTGTTCACAATGCACGAAATCGATCGTGATGGCATGACGTCTGTCATGAATCAAGCAATCGACTACTTAAAATCTAAAAATATTGATGGACTCCATTTGTCACTGGATTTGGATGGATTGGATCCACTATATACGCCAGGTGTTGGCACGCCTGTTCCAGGTGGCATCAGCTATCGTGAGAGTCATTTAGCAATGGAGATGCTTCAAGATTCAGGATTAGTCACTTCTGCGGAGTTCGTAGAAGTCAATCCGATATTGGATGATAAAAATGCAACTGCCGACGTAGCAGTTGGATTAATCGGTTCACTATTCGGTGAAAAACTTCTTTAAGATGAAATAATTGCACGTTGTGAAACTAATAGTTAAGTGTAAGAGAGGCATACAATACATGTGTGTCTCTTATTTTTTGGGAGTATTGTAGAAAGTAAGGAAATATTTTCTGCAATTTGGTAAAATGAATTTATATTTAAATGAAACCTGTAGACCCCTTCGTCCGTATAGAAGGGACAGCCGCAGCAGAAGCGGAGGATGAGAGTCTTTGGATGAGTTGATCAATAAACGAATAAATGAAGTGCTGAAAGGGAATCAAGATTCTTTTGAAGAGATTGTACTGCTTTTCCAGAACCGCTTATATCATGTCTGTTATCGGATGCTCGGAAGTCGGGAGGAGGCACAGGATATTGCGCAGGAGGCTTTCGTTAGGGCGTATTCAAATTTGCATACGTTTGACCAAAAGCGTAAATTTTCAACGTGGATTTTTCGAATTGCGACGAACCTTTGCATTGATAGAATCCGGAAAAAGAAGCCAGATTATTCTCTGGATGCGCAAGTTCCTGGTACGGAAGGGCTCGATATGTACTCACAAATTGCAGCCGCTGAGGATCTGCCTGAAGAGGAAGTCGAACGTATGGAGACACAAGAACGTGTTCAATACGAAATTGGACGTTTGCCAGAAAAGTATCGTTCTGTTATAACGCTTAGGTATATGGAAGAACTGCCACTCCAAGAGATCGCCGACATATTAGATCTTCCGCTGGGCACCGTAAAAACACGTGTGCATCGAGGGCGGGAAGCATTACGAAAACAGATAGGTACAATGTAGGAGGGGTAAGGATGACTAACTGTCCAAATGAGGTTGTCCAATATATGCACGAATACCTGGATGGAGAAATTGCTCCTGAACAAGAACAGGTATTAAACGAACATCTCGCTACGTGCGAAGAGTGCCAAATGCTATTCGATGAATTAAGTGAAGCGGTTGCGCTCCTTGAACTCGCAGATCCGATGCAAGCACCTGTTGGATTTGCTGAGGGAGTCATGACGCGATTACCGCAAAGTACACAACAAAAAAAGAAGACAGGAGTAAATCGCTGGTTACGCAAACATCCGATGTTGTCTGCGGCAGCATTATTTCTCATTCTAATGAGTGCGGCACTCTTTTCAAGTTACAATACTAACGAACAATTTTCAGTTACGATGCAACCGAACCTCGTAATTGAAGGAGATACAGTTGTCGTCCCTGCAGGCGAAGTGATCAAGGGAGATCTCGTAGTAAAGAACGGGGACTTACGTATTGAGGGACAGGTTGATGGAAATGTAACTGTCATCAGGGGAGAGAAGTATATGGCTTCCACCGCCGTAGTGACGGGTAATATTGAAGAAATCGATGAACTATTCGACTGGCTATGGTATAAGATGAAAACTGCATTTAAAGGTCTAACCCCGGACAAAACTGAAAATCAAGATACTGAGTAAGCGACGAGCAATTATGCCGGTCGCTTTTTCAGTAGGGGCGGGAACTTGGAGAACGGTTTTCCCGTCTAAGTACAGCATGTAAAGAATGCTCTATGGTATACTTAAGTAAGTGAAAAATTGTATGCAAAGGTAGGGGAAGCGCATGCCTGATTGGGGAATAATTACAAATATGAATGCTGTTGAAGTCTTGAAAGCCATTTTGGATGTGCTTCTCGTTTGGTTTGTTGTGTATAAACTCATCACAATTATCAAAGGAACAAAAGCTGTACAGCTATTAAAAGGGATTTTTGTTATTTTAATCGTCCGTATTTTGACTGAATTGCTCGGTCTAGATACCTTGAAATGGATGGTAGAGCAAGTCCTGACATTTGGTTTCTTAGCTGTGATTATCATTTTCCAACCTGAGTTGCGTCGAGCGCTGGAACAGCTTGGCCGAGGTCGACTGTTCGCTCGGACACAAATGCAGGAGGAAGAAGAGAGAGACCGTTTGATTAGTGCATTTACTAAATCGGTGAGCTATATGGCGAAACGACGAATCGGAGCGCTCATTACAGTGGAAAAAGAAACGGGCTTAAGTGAATACATTGAGACCGGTATCACCATGAATTCTGATATTTCATCAGAATTGCTCATTAATATCTTCATTCCGAATACACCACTGCATGATGGTGCAGTTATTGTTCAAAAAAACAAAATTGCAGCAGCAGCTTGTTATTTACCACTTTCGGAAAGCCCGTTCATCTCAAAAGAGTTGGGAACACGCCACCGAGCAGCTCTAGGGATTAGTGAAGTGACCGATGCGTTCACCATTATTGTTTCCGAAGAAACCGGTGCAGTTAGTGTGACAAGTGACGGCGATATTAATCGTAATGTCTCGATGGAAGAATTTGAACGGATTGTACGTCTCGCTTGGTTCGGAGACTCTACAGCTGTTAGTGCTGTAAACTCCATTTGGAAATGGGGGAAGAGAAAAAATGGATAAATTTATGGATAGTCCTTGGTTTTTGCGATTAACGGCACTCGCACTTGCGCTATCTCTCTTCTTTTCCGTACGTGCAGACGAGGAAAAAAAATCTCTTGCAAATGTAGGAGACTCAATGGGGATCATTCGTGATGTTCCTGTTGAAGTATATTACGACAACGAGAACCTCGTAGTTACGGGAGTTCCTGAAACAGTCAATATGACAATTTCAGGACCTACAAATTTAGTGCAGACTACAAAATTGCTTAAAGACTTTACTTTAAAAGTCGACTTGCGAAGTATGCCGATGGGAAGCCATACGGTTCAAATTCAAACAGAAAATATTTCAGATAAAATCAAAGTCGAATTGGATCCAGCAACGATTGAAGTGGACATTGAAGAGAAAATTACACAATCGTTTAGAGTGGATCCAGAAATGAACGATAAGTTACTGGCAGATGATTTCGAACTGGTGAAAATGGAAGTGGACCCATCGACGATTGAAGTAACAGGTGCTAAAAGTGTTGTGGATTCCATCAGCTTTGTAAAGGTTTCTGTAACTGGTGACAATGAAATCAACGAATCGTTTGAGCAAAAAGGAAGAGTTCGAGTACTCGATCGGGATTTAAATAAATTGAATGTTACTATTGAACCGGAAGAAGTCACTGTAAAAGTGGATGTAGAAGCGTATCATAAAGAGGTGCCGATTTCCGTTAAGCAAAAAGGAAAAACGAAAGATGGAGTTACAGTCAACTCCTTAACGTCTGATGAAAAAATGGTTACCTTATATGGCCCTCGTAAAACGGTAGATGCTATCGATCAGCTGAACGTGGATGTAGATGTGAGTGAGCTTACCGGAAGTGGGAAGCAATCGATTGAATTGCCAAAACCAAAGGGTGTTCTCAAAATGTCTGTTGACAAAGTAAACGTCAATATTGACGTCAAAGTATCTCCAGAGGCAGAAAAGGAAAATGCTGATGGAGACAAGTCCGATGACGAAGCAAAAGTACCGTCTTCTGGAGACTCTACCAACTCAGATGTTGCAACAGAAGAACCTTCTACAGATGGACAGGAACCTACCACCGTCACTAAGAAGACTCGTAAATTCACTGGGATACAAATTGGAATAAATGGTTTAGACAAGAGTTTTAAAGGAAGAATTGTAAAGCCTTCGGATGGGGTAGCAGCAGTTACGTTAACGGGCGAAGAAAAAGTGATCGATGCGCTAACTGAATCGGATGTTATGGTGTTTGCAGAAGCTAAAAGTGTGAACCATGTAGGTGACCACGTTCTGCCGATCTTTGTGCAGGTACCATCGGATGTTCAATATGAAGTTAGTTTTAAAGATATTACCGTAATGGTTGAACAAGCGTAAAATACGCAGAATGGATAGGATCGAAAGGGAGAATGAAAATGACTAAGTATTTCGGTACGGATGGTGTAAGAGGCGTTGCAAATGCAGAATTGACTCCGGAATTGGCATTTAAGTTAGGTCGTTTCGGTGGTCACGTCCTCACGCAACATTCAACAGAGGTAGCACGTGTTCTTGTTGGAAAAGATACTCGTATTTCTGGTCAAATGTTAGAGAGTGCGTTAATCGCTGGGCTTTTGTCAACAGGAGTCGAAGTCATGACACTAGGCGTAATTAGTACACCAGGAGTCGCTTATTTAACGAGAGCCATGAATGCTCAAGCGGGTGTTATGATTTCAGCTTCACATAATCCAGTCGAAGATAATGGCATTAAATTCTTTGGAGCAGATGGCTTTAAACTGTCGGACGATCTTGAATCTGAAATTGAGCAGCTGTTAAATGCGGAGACAGATACGTTACCACGCCCAACAGGTGGCGATGTAGGAACCATTACAGAATACTTCGAAGGCTGTCAAAAATACAATCAGTATTTGAAACAAACAATAGACGGTGATTTTGAAGGCATGCACGTTGTCCTCGATTGCGCACACGGTGCAACTTCTACGATTGCGACACACGTGTTTGCAGATTTAGAAGCAGACCTAACTACTATGGGGGCATCCCCAAATGGTTTAAACATTAATGATGGTGTGGGCTCGACTCATCCTGAAGAACTCGCGAAGCTTGTACTTGAGAAGAATGCACAAATTGGACTTGCGTTTGATGGTGACGGAGACCGTTTAATTGCAGTCGATGAAACGGGAACGATTGTAGATGGAGACCAGATCATGTATGTCATCGGTAGTTATCTTCACTCAAAAGGCGCATTGAATTCAGATACGATTGTTTCAACGGTGATGAGTAATCTTGGATTCTACAAAGCGTTAGAAGACCAAGGAATCCAAAGTGCCCAAACAGCGGTAGGTGACCGCTATGTTGTAGAAGAAATGCGTAAAGGCAATTATAATCTTGGCGGCGAACAGTCAGGGCATATTGTTTTGCTGGACTATAATACAACGGGAGACGGTCTTATCACTGGACTGCAACTTGTGAATATTATGAAGCGAACAGGTAAGAAGTTGTCTGAATTGACGAGTGGTATGACAATTTATCCTCAAAAGCTTGTGAATATCCGAGTGACGGATAAGCATGCAGTAACGGATAATGCAAAAGTCGCTGCGATTATCAACGAAGTGGAAGTTGAAATGGCTGGAGAAGGACGGGTTCTCGTACGACCTTCTGGAACAGAACCATTAGTTCGTGTGATGGTGGAAGCACCGACAACAGAAGCGTGTGAAAGTTATAGCACCCGAATAGTAAATGTGGTCACTCAAGAGATGGGATTAGACTAACGTAAATGGATGAAGAACTGAAGTTCCTGGATTAAAAGGGCTTCAGTTCTTTTCAAAATTATCACATGAAATGTGTCCAGGGGATAAGGACGATTGTAGTAGGGAACGGGGGTGTAGGTGTGGACTACGAAAAGTATCGTAAACTGTTAGCTGGAAAGACAGAGGAATCTTTCACAAAGTGGGACACTCAAAAGATGGTGAATGAGTCCGAGCTCTATGCGTTTCTTCATACATTGAAAGGAACTGCTGGAACAATCGGACTTCATGATCTAGCAGAATTTTGCAGTGCACATTTAGAAATCTTGTCTCCAGATGATGAAACAGGTATTCCAGTCTCTTCTTTAAAGAACTTTAAAAAGAACATTCGTCTACTGGTTAATGGTGACAAGAAGAAAAGACGGGATATCGTATTGCCGGACTTATATGTGAATCATTTTGACCAAGAGACCTTCATTTTACTCATAGATGACGATTTGGAGTTCGTGTCATTCGTAAAGGAATTGTTGGAACAGCTAGGCGCGCAAGTTCTTGTCGCCATGAATGGCAAGCGCGGTATACAGCAATTTTACGATATGCAACCGAATATGGTGATGATTGACTTACAACTACCGGATATGACAGGTTTGGAAGTCTATAAGAGAATTTGTGATACTGCAAGTGATCGGCATGTAATCTCCATCTTAATGAGCAGTAACCATTCCAATGAAGTGATTAGCCAAGCGTATGAAGCAGGGGTGATGGATTTTATAAGAAAGCCATTTGAACTGGATGTATTTGTACCTTTTGTATTTAATCGAGATAAATTACGAAAAGCAATTAGTCAATCCATTACGACAGACGGATTGACTGGTGTAGGTAATCGAAAACGGTTAGATGAGATGCTAAAATACTGTGAAAGACTCTCGCAACGCTCTGGCGTGCCATTCTCTGTTGTAATGATGGACTTAGATCATTTTAAAAGTGTAAATGATACATATGGACATCACACAGGAGATGAAGTTCTCAGGGCTTTTAGCAGGATCGCCCTCGACGAAAAACGGGAAACCGACTATATCTTCCGTTATGGAGGAGAAGAATTTGTCATGCTCATTACAGGTGACAAAGAGGAAGCAAATACATTCGTAGAACGGTTGCGTGAGTCCTTCAACAAGCTTGTGTTCGAAGATGGCGATCGCTCATTTTCTGTCAAGTTTTCAGCAGGAATCGCGGAATATGAAGGTAGATTGGAAATGCTTCTTATTGAAGCAGACCAAGCGCTCTATCAAGCAAAACGCACTGGGCGGAATCGAAGTGTGATTTTTGATAAGAGTATAGTCCAAGTAAAGCGTAAACTTCAAGTCATCATTGTCGATGATGACCTTCTGATCAGGACGATGCTGGAGGAAGAACTGAGTGGATGGAGTTTACCTGACATTGAGTTGTCTGTGAAGTTGTTTGAAGATGGAGTATCATTTCTAGCAGCAGATTGGTATGAACCGGATACCAACTTCATTATCCTTCTGGACGGCATCATGCCTGGAATGGATGGACTTGAAGTATTGGAACGACTAAAGAGAAGACCCGATACAAACAATGTCTTAGTTTCAATGATGACGGCCCGCACGAGTGAAGAGGATATTAAGTCTGCACTTTGGCTAGGCGCCGACGATTATCTGATGAAACCTTTCCAAAAGAATGAAATTCTATCTCGAATCCAGAATTTATCATCTAGAATGTTTTAATACAAATTTGACTAGACCAGGAGGATCGCTCATGGAAGAAGGCAAGAAGATATTGGTGGTCGACGATGAAGAGATTTTACGAATGCTGATCGCTGATACGCTTTCTTTTGAAGGGTATGCGGTGGAAGAAGCGCAGGATGGACAAGAAGGATTCGACAAAGCGGCAACTGGTCAATACGATGTCATCCTCCTTGATTACATGATGCCAAAATTAACAGGGCCAGAGGTCTTAGAACGCTTACAACCGCTCCAACTTGGAATCCCGATAATTATGCTGACTGCAAAAGCTCAGCAATCAGATCGTGACTTAGCTGCTCATTTTGGAGCAGATTATTTCATGCCTAAACCATTCAGCCCTTCTGAACTTGTTGCACTGGTAACACAAGTCTTGGAAGATGCTGTGTAAGACAAACAAAAACGCTAGCTCCTTATTTAGGAGCTAGCGTTTTTGCGTCTTCACGCTTTAATCGTGTATTTGTTCCGTAAGTAGATAGCAGAGCCATTCAAAAGAAATAGACTGATGAGCAACACAATGCTAGCGGCTGCAGCTAAGTGAGCATAGTCTGCAACCAGTGCTGCGTCCAATGTCCAGTAGTAGATTTGCATCGGTAAGACCGTGAAACGATCTAAGATTCCACCTGGGAACGGGATAAGTAACGCGGGTATTCCTAGGACAACAAGCGGTGCTGTTTCTCCAATTGCTCTTGAAAGAGCTAAGATTGCACCTGTCAAAATTGTTGGTAAAGCGACTGGCAAAATAACAGATTGAATGGTTTGCCACTTGGAAGCGCCTAGTGCGTAGGAAGCATCTCCGAGCTGATGCGGAACAGATCGAAGTGCTTCTTGAGCTGAAACAATGACGATAGGGAGAATGAGCAACGATAAGGTCAGGCCCCCAGCGAGTACGACACTTCCAAATCCGAGTGCTCTCACAAATACCGTCAATCCAAGAATTCCGAAGACAATCGATGGGACACCTGCAAGATTCCCAATATTGGTTTGTATGAACGTTCGGATTTTACCATTCTTTGAATAGAGTTCTAAGTATACGGCTGAACCAATTCCAATCAGCATTGTTACAGGAACAACAACAGCTAGCAACCAGAAAGTACCGAGTACGGCTCCCATAATCCCAGCTCGTTCAGGTGTAGTGGAAAAACGTCCTGTTAGGAAATCGAGTGAAAGCCAACTCAAGCCTTCGGAAGTAATTCGAACTAACAAGATGCCCATGATGACAATTCCAAACAGAGCAGCAGCTCCAAACACTATTTTAGCTGCGCGGTCTGCGAGAAGACGGAAACGAATTCTAGATGAATTTGGCGATTGTCGTGTATGAAGCATATTAGTACACCTCCCTGAACTTACGCGCGATTTTCCCTGCCAGTAAGTTCATCAGTAACGTCGTTGCAAATAACGTCATCGCGACAGCGTACAAGCTATAGTAAACTGTAGACCCTGCTGCCGCATCACCACTTGTAACTTCTACGATATAGGCTGTCATTGTTTGCATAGATTCTGTGATGTCGAACGTGAAGTTTTTCGAACTGCCACTTGCAATTGCGACGATCATCGTCTCTCCGAGTGCACGTGAAATCCCCAGTACAAAGGAAGCGATGATGCCGGATAATGCAGCCGGTACAACCACTTTCAGGGCTGTTTCCAGTTTGGTGGAACCGAGTGCTGCCGAGCCTTCACGCATTGCTTGAGGGACTGAGCGCATCGCGTCCTCTGAAAGTGAAGCAATCATCGGAATGATCATGACACCCATTACCAAACCAGGACTCAAAATATTCGTAGCTTCTAAGCTAGGTATCCATTCTCGAAGCAATGGAGTAACAAATGTGAATGCAAAGAACCCATAGACGATGGTCGGCACACCTGCAAGCAATTCCAGTGCAGGCTTCAGGACGCTCCGTACCCGACGTGAAGCATATTCACTCAAATAGATTGCTGCCATGAGACCGATTGGACCCGCCACCAAGATCGCAATCCCAGAGGACACAAGTGTCCCCATTACAAGGGGAAGTATACCAAAGGCGGGTGTTTGACTAAGTGGTTTCAGCACAGTTCCAGTGAAGAAGTCGAGTATTGGCACTGTTTTAAAAAACTCAATAGCCTCTGTCAATAAAATAATGAGAATGCCTACCGTCGTTAGTACGGATAAGGAAGCGAGCAGGAACAGAAATCTTGGAATCCAGACTTCAATTGTTTTTCTGAACGACTTCTTATCCTGATTGTGACGGATAAGGTCACGAATGCCGCTACTGCTACTTGAGCTTGCTTGGAATGGAGATGTCATAACCTCTCATCCTCCTTTTCTACGATGAGTGGCGATGTTTTACTTATCACCTAGTGAATTCAGGAAGTCCAAGTTCTCTTTACTCTCAGCTTCCGGAATCGGTGCAAATCCAGTTTCGCCTGCCATCTTATTTGCATTTTCCAGGACGTATTTTGCGTAGTCGAGCACTTGTGGTTTCTCTTTTGCGTGTCCGACATTCAAATACGTAAACACAGGACGTGTGAATGCTGCATAGTCTCCATCTTCTGCGATTGTTTCAAGTGAAGGTTCAACCGGTCCGTTCCCGAAGTCTACAGGGACTGCTTTTAGTTTCTCTTGGTTACCTGCGTAATAGCCAAATCCGAAAAATGCAATACCGTTCTTATCGTCTGATACGAGTGAAACGAGTGTTGAGTAATCTTGTTGCAAGTTAACAGAGGACTTTAAATCTTGTTCTTCCAACACTTTTTCATAGAAGAATTCGTAAGTTCCATGGTTTTCGTTCGGTCCCATTGCCTTGATTTCTTCGTCAGGCCAAGAAGGATCCAGATCCGACCATTTTGTTACCTCACCGTCTGCTGTGAAAATACTTATAAGCTGTTCAGGTGTCAGTTGATCGACCCAATCGTTATCTTTATTGACGACGAACGTAAGACCGTCGAGTGCGAGCTTGAGTTCTTTCACGTCAATCCCCGCATCCTCAGCAGCTTGAGTTTCTTCATCTTTTATAGTACGAGAAGCATCGTTGAAATCTGTTCCATCTTTTACAAGGAATTTCTTGAAACCAGCACTCGTGCCGGCGCGACTTACTTCTACAGAGACGCCTTCTTGTTCATCGAGCATGTAGTTTTCAGCGAGTTTTGCCATGAGCGGGTAAACCGTTCCAGATCCATCGATGAGAACACTTCCTTCAAGTTCCGAAGATGCAGTTGCGGAAGCAGTGCCACTTTCTTCGTCCTTTGCGCTACAAGCAGTAAGTGCGAGAGCCGCCACTCCGATTAGAATGGTTTTTTTAATGGATTTGATCAATGAATGTTCTCCCCTTTGTTTATGTTTTGTGTGCCTTTCAACTTTTAGTATAGGGATGGAGTGTAAAGGCAGTATGGGAGAAGTGTAAAGACTGTGTAAAGATGGGGGGGAGGGGGGGAACCCGCTCGTTGCCGTGGTGGAACCCGCTCGTATCGGCGGTCAACCCGCTCGTTCCGGAGGAGAACCCGTTCGTATCGGCGGTCAACGCGCTCGTTCCGGAGGAGAACCCGCCCGTTCCGTTGGTCAACCCGCTCGTATCGGCGGTCGACCCGCCCGTTTTCGTGGAGAACCCGCTCGTTTCGACGGTCAACCCGCCCGTATTCGCGGAGAACCCGCCCGTTCCGGCGGCCAGCCCGCTCGTTCCGGAGGAGAACCCGCCCGTATCGGCCATCAACCCGCCCGTTCCCACAACCAACCCCAATCAAAAAAGCCACCGGGCGATGCAGGAAACTTCCTGCTCACCCAGTGGCTCGTGTTACTCATCATTCGTAGGATATAAAATTCGCCCGTCATCCACTTTCAGCGTTTCAGCAACGGTTTCAGAAAGTGTACGAAGCGGATAAGGCTTCGTCATATAATGACTGATTCCAAACTTGCGGGTCAACTCTTCCTCACGTTCCAGCGCTGAAGAAATAATGATTGGGATTTGACGCGTCTCGACGTCACCCTTCAACATGCCGATTAAATCCCAACCGGTTAGCTCCTCTTGAAGCATTAAGTCGATGACCATGCAGTCTGGCTGATGCTTCTTCGCATGAGCGAACGAACTCACGACGTCGTGAAAATGGAACACCTCATATTCATGCGCTTTCAATTCTTCTTCTAGCAAAAGAGCGATGCTTGGATCATCTTCGACTACTACGATGGCGGGCAAGTCAGAGCGTTCGGGCAAGCGCGCCGGGGATGGTTTTAATGGAAGTGTAAAGCTGACTGCAGTGCCCACGTTTTCCTCAGACTCCACTGTTATTTCACCACCATGTTTTTCGATGATCTTTCGGCATATCGCAAGACCCAGTCCGGTGCCACCGATTTTTCTTCTATACGTATTATCAAATCGATAGAACTTTTCAAACATATGCTTCAATTCATCCGCCGGAATGCCAAGTCCTTGGTCCTGGACGGTGACTTTTAAATGATTACCTTGTTGAGCAAGTGTCACACGTACATCTCCACCATCTGGAGAGAACTTAATGGCATTGCTGAGCAAATTCGTGAAAACCTGAACAAGACGATCCGAATCACCCATGCATATAGTTTGATCATCATTCACCTGTAATGCAATCGAATGATGATCCTGTGCTGGGAAGTTCTGAATGGTCTGCTGTGCGATGTCCACAATGTCCACTTCTTGCATCGTGTATTCCTGGTTCCCCGACTCCATGCGCTGCACGTCTAAAAAGTCGTTGATAAGAGAGGTCAGACGCTTTGCTTCTTTATAAATTGCATCAAGATAACGGGAGCGCCTTGTACTATCCATCTCTTTACCAATGAGTAATTCGGTAAATCCAAGAATACTTGATAGAGGGGTACGTAGTTCATGACTAACCGTTGAGACGAGCTCTGTCTTCATTTTATCTACTTCGAATGCTTGTGTAATATCCCTGTGGACAAACAGCGTGCCAATCCGCTGTCCTTCATAGTGTACAGGAGATCCATAGAGCGAAATCACTTTCGCTTCTGAGCCTTTGACTGTATAGACCGTCTCTGCAAGTCCAGAAGTTTCGTCTTCTAGAGAAGCATTTATAAAGTTTGTGAGCGCCTCTGGGTTAGTGGATAGTTCAGCCATTCGTTCTTTCCAGTCCTGCTGAGAAAGCGTTTCAGAAGGCTGATCAATTAAGATCGATAGCGCCTGGTTCACTTGAACAGGGGTTCCTTCCATAGAGATGAACTGAATCCCTTCTTCTAGATTATCGAGTATCGTACGGTTCAATTGACGCTCCTTACTAATGAGTTCATGTTGATCGATTCGGTCAATTGCGAACGAAACACGGCTCGCAAGCGCGAATAAGTCTGCCTGATCTTCTGCTGAAAATTCACATGATGAACTACTAAGTACGAACAGTGCTTTAAAAGTTTGACCGGTAACGTGTGGTGCAGCGTAAAAATCATAAGAGATTGAGCTGTCTTTCAATACACGCTCAACTTGGAAGTAGGGCTCTTTCTTTAAACGTTCAAGAGCAGCTTGCGCGAGCTCATCAGGATAGTTTGCAAATGCCTCTTCTGAAAATCCTTGTAACACATGCTGATTAGTCGAAGGCAGATAGATCATTCCTTGGTCAATGAAAAACAGTGTATCCAAGTAGTTAAGGGTTGAAGTTGCAATCCCTTTCGCATCGTCTGAAAAAGAGAGCTGATGACTCAGTCCGTTATAGCGTTCTAACCGTATTTTTGAATTGCGTGCTTCTGTGAGAGCACTTTCGAGTTGTTTCTTCTGGTTGAATAATTCATCCTGCTGAGAGAGTAACTCTTCTTGTTGGGACAAAAGTTCTTCGTTTTGAGCTAGTAATTCTTGTTCTTTCACTTGTATCGTTTCCATCATTCCTGCAAATGAACGGGAAAGTGATCCAAGCTCATCTTCCCGGATTTCGGGTTCATAATTCACGTCCTGATCGGACATATAGCGTTCAGTTGCGGATGTCATGGATTCAATCGGAGAGATGAGCTTACTGACGACTCGCCAACTGAAGAAAACGAGGAATAGGAGCACAACAATTCCTACAAGCAGAATAGCTAGATAGAGCTGATTCAACTGCTGTTCGGATTTTTGATAAAATTCATCTCGATCATCTTTTGCCTGCTGTTCGTATTGGTCTGCATACTTGATGAACTGATTGACTGAAAGATTTGTCCCGGCACCAGACAATTCACGCAAGCCTTCGTAGTCATCGTTGTCTACTAATTGTACGGCTTTAGGAAGAATAACCTTTTCGAAATTAGAAACGAATCCTTTGATTTCATTGGTGAATTGTTGTTCTTTCTCTGTTAACTCAATCGCGTTCAATCTGTTGTTTAACTCATCAATTTTACGAAGTTCTTTATGAGCTGATTTCAGTTCGTGTTCGAGTTTGAACGCGTAGAATCCACGGGTTCGAAAGAAGAGATTAGTGATGCTGTCGGAGAGTTCACTAATTACTTTTGCTTTCTCAGTTTGTGCAACTAGCTTTTCACTCCGTTGTTCAAACGTGGAGGTGCTATAGAAATAAGCGGCTCCAAGTAATAGAAGTAATCCGATCGAGAGCGCTGCAATAATTCTCATATAATAGGTACGAATGCTCTTTCTAGGCACGGTACACCTCATTATCTTTTAATTTGATACTCCTATTCTATCACGCTAGTAAATTACCCGTAGTAGTTTTTTCTATTGTAATAGAAAAAAACGGGCTATTCCCCTACATTAAGAAGGGAATAGCCCGTTTATAGTTCATCCAAAACGTCCGTTTACATAATCATCCGTCAAATGACTGGATGGTCGCTCGAAAATCGCTTCAGTTCGATCGAATTCAACTACTTCCCCATGCAAGAAGAAGGCAGTACGATCGGAAATTCGTGCAGCTTGCTGCATATTGTGCGTCACAATGACAATGGAGACGTCTTTCTTCAACTCGCCGATCAATTCTTCCACTTTGTTTGTGGACACAGGATCTAGAGCGGATGTGGGTTCGTCCATGAGTAAGACAGAAGGTTCGATTGCGAGTGAACGTGCGATACAGAGTCGTTGCTGTTGTCCACCAGAGAGTCCGAATGCACTGGAGGACAGGCGGTCTTTCACTTCATCCCATAGAGCGGCTTTCTTCAGACTGTTCTCTACGATTTCGTCCAACATGGCCTTTTTACGGATGCCATGAAGCTTTGGTCCATAGGCGACATTGTCATAAATCGATTTCGGAAATGGATTTGGCTTTTGGAACACCATACCCACTTCGGATCGAAGACGTTCCACGGTTGCATGTAAAAGATCTGTTTCTTTAAATTTGGCGGTACCAGCAATCCTTACGGCAGGATCGGTCTCGACCATTCTGTTCAACGTTTTTAAATAGGTGGACTTGCCACATCCAGAGGGGCCGATGATTGCAGTCACTTCGTTTTCATAAATCGTTAGATCGATATTTTTTAGTGCATGAGTGGTTCCATACCAAACGTTCAAACCTTCCGTTGTAAAAATCGGTGCGGGCGCTTCAGTTCGTGCAACGACCCGTAACCGTGTGGCAGGTCGGTAATTTGTCAATGTAGTCATGTTCGCTGCCCCTTTCTCGTAACTTCTTCATCAGTATAGAGAAGAAGTGTTGAGTTGGTATGAAGGCAGTGTAAAGATTGTGTAAATATTGTTCACTCGAAAATGTATTTAAGTGCTTTCAGTGCCTGATCAGGTGTTTCTACCGTCGCATGGGCTTTTCTAGATAGTTCTTTGAGCGCGTGGTGATGCTCATAAGGACGGATTAAAATCAACGGCTTGTTGAGTGCAACCGCAGTGCTTGCATCCATTGCCGTATTCCATTGCTTATACTTTTCACCGAATAACGCGATGACAAGGTCGCATTTCTTAAGGAGCAATTCCGTACGCAAGTTATTAAAGCTCGACGCAGCAGCATCCTTTGCCACGGCATCGTGTTGCTTCCCGAGAATTTCCTCTCCGATATTGTCCGAACGGTCGTGGTCTTCCATTGGGCCATAAAACGTGACGGGTAAACGAAGGGCCGCTGCTTTTTCTTTAATTTCCTCACGCCATGAACTGTGGATTTCACCTGCTAAATATACCGATAATTCCATTTGGATCTCCTCCTAGATTCTAGTGATTTCATTGTAGCAGAATATTGCCTCAAATTGTCGGGGCGAGTACACTAAGGAAAAAGGAGTGCGATGGGGATATGAAGACGATCTGGCATAATGGCAAGATTTACACGATGCGAAAAGAAGGCGAGACAGTAGAAGCTGTTTTGACGGAAAATGGGACGGTTCTTGAAGTAGGGACCTTCGATACTTTACGCGCGCAAGCAGATAATGAAGTGGATTTGCAAGGTGCTGTCATGTATCCAGGGTTCATCGATAGTCATATGCATATGATTGGGCACGGTAGCCGATTGTTACAATTGGATCTGTCATACGTCAATTCTGCAGAAGATATGCTTAAGAGACTGAAAGAAGCCAATGAGAATCATCCGGCAGGTGAGTGGTTTACAGCGGACGGATGGAACGAAAATAACTTCTTAGACCGTCGAATTGTGACTCGTTCTGAGCTGGATGCAATTAGCACGTCGCCTATGTTTTTGAAACGCACATGTCGTCATGCTGCGCTTGCCAATTCGAAAGCTTTGGAACTGGCGGGTATCACGAAAGATACGCCTGATCCGGGCAACGGTACGATTGTGAGGGATGACTCAGGAGAAGCGACGGGACTACTACTTGAAGGTGCCGCTGATCTGATAGAAGCAGTCATACCGGTGCCAGACGAAGCGGCACTCACGCGGGCGTTACAAGCATCCGTTGAAGACTTGTTGGCTCGTGGGATTACAGGTGCTGTGACGGATGACCTTGGTTATTATGAAGACTACCGCAACCCGCTTCAGGCGTTTCGGAATGCGATTGGTGAGGACAAGTTGAAATTCCGTGCGCATTTGCTGCGCCGTTCGACGGTCTTTCAATTACTGATGGAAGATGAGGCGACTTATGATGAACCTTGGATCCACGGCGGAGAGATGAAATTCTTCATCGATGGGGCGCTTGGTGGTAGAACCGCGCTTCTTAGCAAACCCTATTCCGATGATCCGGGAAATTCAGGGATGGCAGTGCTGACAGATGAAGAAATCCGAGAAAACGTCGCGGTTGCAAGGAAGTATGGTGAAGCGGTCGCAGTTCATACAATTGGTGACAAAGCGTTGGAAAAATTGCTTGATGTGATAGAAGTAAACCCACCTGCAGCAGGAAAACGTGATCGCATCATCCACGTCAATGTTTTGAGTGATGAACTGGTAGATCGTCTTGAGAAACTTCCGGTCATTCTAGACATTCAGCCAGTGTTTGTACCATCTGACTTCCCTTGGGCCAAAGACCGCCTCGGTGAAGATCGGATGGATTGGGCGTACGCATGGAAAAAACTGATTGACCGTGGCTTCATATGCGGTGGGGGTTCGGATGCCCCTGTCGAAGAAGTGGATCCATTGCTCGGAATCTATGCAGCTGCAACCCGTCGGAAGCCAGGAGAAACGCACGAAGGCTATCTTCCTGATGAGAGGCTGAGTCGCTACGAATCTGTTGCTCTATTTACTTCAGGTAGTGCGGCAACCATGGACAAAGCGGACAGTCGCGGTAAAATCGAAAAAGGTTATGACGCCGACTTCACCATTCTGGATCGAGACTTGATGACAGTAGAAAGTGAGGACATGCTGAAAGCGAAAACCGTCATGACCGTTGTGGCAGGAGAGATTATGTATAAAGGTTAGTAAAACGTATACTTTATAGTTGAACCTGAACTTCTAATCCTACATTTAAAAAATGGGATTAGAAGTTTTCCTTTACTATTAAGTTTTTGGGAAGTAGTTCGATAATTCTCATATAAATGTTATGATTGTGAGGATAGATTATTTTATTCAGCAAACGAACGCAATTGATATTTAACGAAAATATAGCTATTGATAATGTAGGAAAACCAGTTGTTCCATCATTTTGACCTAACTCCACCTTGGTTTTGATTCGCCTTCTATCTGATAGATGAATATAAATAGGTTCTACTAATACGTGTCCCCGAAAATAAAAATAAAACATGCAGGTGATCCATTATGGCAAACGGCTTAGAGAGTTTAAAGAAAAATCCACTTCTTTATACTAGAGATAATATGATTTATAGGGTGAGCGAAAGCTTCTTACACTTAACTGGCTATGAAGAGTGTGACTTGATGGGGAAATCTCTTATAGAATTAGACAAATTATTAAAATCTGAACATCAAATAGCGTTTCAGGATATTAAAGATATCTATTATCCCCATATATTTAATAGCAATAACGTGCCATTAGAAGTTAAAGTTAGCTTTGATATCTTAGATAATGAAGACCATAAAGTTTATCACTTTGAAGAACAGAATAATCTAGCGCTAGAATTCTTGTTAACTAATTTTGGCGGTAACAAAACGAATAGAAATGGTTCTACAGCAATATTTAGCTATCCGGATTGTATTCTGCTTAGCCATGATGAAAACTACATCCCAACACTGCACTTGATGGGTATTGCTTCTGACAATCCGATAGGAAAATGTCCATCATTCTCGACTAGTATTTTAGATTTACTTAAACGAGGGACTTCTTTTCATGAATTTGAAGTGGAATCACTCGGCTCTAACGGATCAGCCACTTATTGGGACATTGATGTGAAAATGATAGCAGGAGATGGAACAAAGCAGTATGCTGTAACTTCTTTTTATGACGTTACGGAGAAAACTCGAGAAAGAAAACTTCTCAGAAAGCAAAGAAGCGAAATGGAATTCATTGTAGACAATATGTCAGATGCCATAATGATTCTAGATAAGGACGGAAAGTATACGTATGTAAATAAAGTGGGCAAGCAAGTTCTAGCTCCAGGTAACCCAGATATAGAATCAGATCATGCTTTTGATATGAATGATACAAGTAAAGAGAAATCATCATTTGAAGATACTCCTGAACAAAGGGTGTTAAGAGGAGAAAAACTTACTAAACATATGGTTGTTGGAACAAGTGAACTGCCGACTACTTACTATGAATGTGATGGTACACCTATCTATGATGAGCAAGGGAATATAGATGGTGGCATTCTGATCTATAAAAATATAGAACCAGGTTATAAAATCGAAGAATATAGAGCGTTGCAAGAAAGTGTAGAAGAGATTTCTATGTACTATGCATCATTTTCTCACAAAGACTATAAAATTAATTATCTCAATCAGTTTTCATTTAAAGCCTTTAAAGAAGAATGGCCAGAGATAAAAACGGAGTCGGATATAATTGGGAAAAACTTTTTTAATTACTATAGAACCAAAGATTTAGAAGAATTGACTCAAGATATTAATAAATCGATTGAAACTCAATCCTCATATTTGCATAAACTCGAGTTTACTAAAGATGGAAAAACATATCATACGAAAACAATTTTTCAGCCTATTATCAACCAAAATAATGAGGTAGAAAAGATAATTGCTTTAGGAATAGATATATCGGATGAAGAACTAGCTAACAAAACCATGGCTAAGCTTCTTAAAGCTCAAGAAGAACTATTCATCAACACCTCTCATGAACTTAAGACTCCATTAACGGTAATATTCAGTGGCGCTCAATTATTGAATTTATATTTGGAACATGATTCTTTAGAAGACCATAGAGAAGATATAAAAAGTGTAAGTAAAATGACAATAGGGAATTGTTATAGGCTGACCAGACTCGTAAATAATATATTGGATATTTCCAAAATAGAATCCGGACTACATGAACTGAACTTATCTACTTACAATATTGTAGCGATAATAGATGATATTGTAGATTCGGTATCTGAATATACAAAGTCACAAGGCATCAAGATAATATTTGATCCGGAACTTGAAGAACTGAATATGGCGGTGGATGTCTATAAATTTGATAGGATATTACTTAACCTAATTTCGAATGCGATTAAATTCTCTATTCCAGGTGAAGTCATATTAATAAGGCTAGTGAAAAAAGACAAGCATACTGTGAGCATCTCTGTAACAGATGAAGGCATAGGAATAGACCAACAGAATATAGATGCGATTTTTGAGAAATTCACACAGTTGAACAGGAATTTAAATCGCATAGCTGAAGGTACTGGACTAGGTTTACCCATAGCCAAATCTTTGACTGAGCTACATGGAGGTAGTATTCGTGTAGAGAGCATTGTAGATGAAGGGAGTACATTTACTATAGAACTTCCTATTAAAAGAATAGATACTACAAATAGTAATCAGGCCCATAAAAGTAACATGGATAGAGATGAGTTAATAAAATATGAGTTTTCGGATATCTATTTATAAAAGTAAAAGTGTTTTGTGATAAGAGACCTGATTGTAATGAAGTAAATAATAGCGTATCTGTGTGAGAAACAATCATGAATGCTTAAACATCCATGAGAGTTCCGGTCGCAGGTACTTTTTTAAAACCTTGGGTAGTGAGCAACTATGGACAAAGCTTAAGGAGTGAGGTGATCACCATCGAAAGTAATGGGTAAATAAAGAGTTGCCGAAACGAAATGGTTTGTTTGCCTTTCAGCTCGAACACATTCATACCTAATTCATAGTAAGGGAGCGTGGTTACGATGTTAATATCGGAAGCGTGGCGAAAATACCAATCCGATAAAAGAATTGAAGGTTATTCACCTCTAACATTGAAAACATACGGGTACCAATATGATCTGTTAACGCGCTATTTGGGTGATGTCAACATAAGAGATATCACAACAGATAACTTGAAACAGTATTTAGGAGAAGCTGCGGAACATTTAAAACCATCCAGTTTAGGCCACCGTGTACGATTTGTAAAATCACTATTTAGATGGACCCATGAGGAAGGATTTATAGTGAAAAATCCAGCTTCAAAGTTGAAAGAACCAAAAATAGGAAAGCGCGTTCCCAGATTCCTAACCAAACATGAAATTGAACATCTTCGCGAAAGCTGTCAAACATCCAGAGAGAATGCGTTGTTTGAGTTTTTCTATTCGACGGGCTGCCGAATCGGTGAAGTGGCAAAATTGAACCGGGAAGATATTGACTTCACGGGAAACTCAGTCATTGTCCATGGCAAAGGGGATAGGGAGAGGGAAGTGTATTTCAATGTGCGGTGTGCCATTTGGTTAAAAAGGTATTTAGAGGAACGGAAGGACGAGGATCCTTGCTTGTTTGCCACAGAGCGTAATCCTATAAAGCGAATGAGCATAGATTCGTTAAGGTACGTAGTGAAGCAGATATCAGGTCGAACGAACATTAAAAAAACAATCCACCCTCATCAGTTGCGTCACAGCTATGCGACTCATATGATCGATAACGGAGCCCCGCTTGAAGTGATTCAAAGCCTCCTGGGTCACGAAAAAAGTGAAACAACAAGAATTTACGCTCAACTTAGTGGGAAACTGAGATACGATCTCTACACCAAATACTTTTAAAGGGTATTTTTTCCTGGAGAGTATTTCAATTATTGGTAAGTATGTTAAAATTGAATGAATAGTTAAAATGGTTGTTGCGGTGTAGAACTTTAATTAGTCACTATGCCGCAAACGGGCCAGCGCGACAAGTTCTGTGATAAATGCCTTTGGCATGAAAACACAGGAAATTCATCATGTGAATTTC
>NZ_JBPFDS010000009.1:0-139167 GCF_059415065.1 Sporosarcina sp. SAFN-010
CACGCTCCGTTCAGTTAGTATGTTCTCTCTATCCAAACACGCTCATTGGATTGTGTCCACTTTCTATACTATCTTCAAAAGTGCTCATAAACCCAAGAAAATGCTCATAACCAAAACTAAAAAAACTGCGTACTCATCAGTTATGACGAGTACGCAGTTTTTATATACAAAATTAATGAATCGTCCGGTAAACACCGACCACTTTTCCTAGAATCGAGACATTCTCAATAATTATAGGATCCATTGAAGAGTTTTCAGGCTGCAAACGGAAGAAGTCTTTTTCTTTAAAGAAGCGTTTCACAGTTGCTTCATCTTCTTCAGTCATCGCAACAACAATTTCTCCATTGTTCGCGTTATGTTGCTGTTTCACAACAACGTGATCACCATTTAAAATACCAGCCTCGATCATGCTATCTCCTACGATTTCCAACATGTACAAGTTATCCTCAGAAGTCCCAAACGTATCCGGGATAGGAAAGTATTCTTCGATATTTTCAATCGCAGTGATAGGAATCCCAGCAGTAACTTTTCCGACTAATGGAACATGAACAACGCCAGTTTTTAACTCGTCCATTCCATGTTGGTCCAAAATTTCGATTGCACGTGGTTTAGTCGGGTCACGTCTGATGAGACCTTTACTTTCTAGTCTCGCCAGATGGCCATGAACAGTTGAGCTGGAAGCAAGTCCTACAGCTTCACCAATTTCCCGTACGGAAGGTGGGTACCCCTTTTTTTGAACTTCATCTTTAATGAAAGTCAGGATATCCTCCTGTCTTTTGGAGATCTTTTTCAATATGTTCACCTCTTCACTTTTTTTGCAGCGGACGTTGCTCTGCGAAGTGTTTCTATGAAAATAGTATAACAGGTGTTCGTACACATAGCAAACAAAGGTTCTAATTTTTAGTGTTGACATACAAACCCTTGTTCGTATACAATGAAAATATAGAACCGAACGTACATTCTGGAAGGGGAAATCATTCATGACACTTATCCGAAAAAACAAAAATCTAGTAGTAGCTTTCGCACTGTTTGCAGTATTATCATTCGTCCTTATTCATAAACTTTCTGTTCCTCAAGATATTATAGAAGTGACAATCCTGGAAGGCGATACGCTTTCGCAGCTAGCCGAACGCTATGCAGGTGAAGTTCCTACTGACCGTTGGATTCGAGAGGTGGCGACACTGAATAATTTAACTGATTCTGCTATTATTGCAGGTGAAGATCTCAAGTTGCCATCTTATCTTGAGTCGGAGGTTGACGATACTCGACTCGTCCTTGCAGAGGAGGGGGAATAATGGGGAATAGAGGCAATTGCGTCTTGTATTGTAGAGTTAGTACTGAAAAAGATACGCAGGAGCTATCACTCTCCCGCCAATACGAAGAACTGACAACGTTGGCGGAATCGTTGGATTTTAACATAGCTGCATCATTTACTGACAAACACAGTGGATACGAATTGGATCGGGAGGGGCTATTGGATCTTCTTGATTATATCAAGGAAGGTTCTGTTAATGCTGTCCTAATCCAAGATGAAACAAGACTTGGTAGAGGAAATGCGCGTGTCGCTGTTTTGCACTTGCTTGCGAAAACAAATACATCCGTTTTTACCAATCACGACAATGGTCCATTAGAATTGAACGAGATGGACTCCATGCTTCTTGAAATTCTAGCCATAGTAGAGGAATATCAGAGAAAGTTACATAACGCTAAAATTAGAAGAGGGATGAAACGTGCCGTTGAGGCAGGGTATCGACCAGAACGTAATCTGAGCAACCAAGGTAATGCGGAAGGTAGAGAAAGAGTTGAGGCGCCGGTTCAAGAAATTGTGTCTTTACGAGATAAAGGACTGACATTTGAAGAGATTACATCTGTCCTCAAAGGACTCGGACATAACGTCAGCAAAGCGACGGTTCATAGACGATATCAAGAATATACTGCGGAGCAAGAAGGCTAATTGTTTGCACTTCCTTTCATTTTTGTTTACGTTCTTATTGACGAAGTCGAACTGGAGGGAACATTATGCTGGAAGAAAATAAGATTAAACGTATTAATGAACTTGCAAAAAAAGCAAAAACATCAGGTCTTTCCATCGAAGAAGCGAAAGAGCAATCCCAGTTGCGTAGTGAGTATTTGAAAACTTTCCGTTCAACAATGAGAGATACGATCGAAAATGTTAAAGTAGTGGATCCTGATGGAAATGACGTAACACCTGAAAAAGTGAAAGATGCTCAAAATAAGAAATTTTTAAATTAAGTATCCACATATCTTTCTGACCGCAGTTTGTATTCCTGCGGTTTTTTCATTACAATGGATGAGGAATCTAGTTAAAATAAGAGAATGTGAAAGGGTGTAATTACCGATGACCAACACTATTGATCAACTGGCGATTAATACGATCCGGACGTTGTCGATCGACGCAATCGAAAAAGCAAATTCTGGCCATCCCGGCCTTCCTATGGGTGCTGCGCCAATGGCTTATGTACTCTGGACACAGCACATGCACCATAATCCAACAAATCCTTCTTGGTTTAACCGGGATCGCTTTGTATTATCGGCTGGTCATGGCTCGATGTTGCTCTATAGCATGCTCCATTTAAGTGGATATGATCTTCCAATGGAAGAACTGAAAAACTTCCGTCAGTGGGGATCTAAAACACCGGGGCATCCTGAATACGGTCATACTGCTGGAGTTGAAGCGACTACAGGACCTCTTGGACAAGGTATCGGAATGGCTGTCGGAATGGCAATGGCTGAAAAACACCTTGCTTCCACATATAATAAACCAGGTTTTAATGTAGTTGATCATTACACATATGCACTTTGTGGTGATGGAGACTTAATGGAAGGTGTTGCGGCTGAAGCTATTTCACTCGCAGGTCACCTTGAATTGGATAAGCTAATTGTTCTCTACGACAGCAATGACATTTCTCTAGATGGTGAATTGGATATGTCTTTCACAGAGAAGATTCAAAATCGATTTGAGTCATATGGATGGAATTACATTCACGTCGGTGATGGCAATGACACAGCACATTTGTCTAAAGCAATTGAACAAGCGAAACAAAATACAGGTGGTCCAACACTAATCGAAGTGAAAACTGTCATTGGATATGGCTCCCCTAACAAATCAGGTAAATCGGATGCTCATGGCGCACCTCTTGGTGAAGATGAGATGAAATTGACAAAAGAATCCTATAAATGGACATTTGAAGAGGACTTCCATGTCCCACAAGAAGTCTATGAAATGTTCAAAGCTTCTATACAGAAGCTTGGTGTGGACAGTGAGTCCGAATGGAACAAATTATTCGGCGCTTATGAGAAGGAACATGGGGAACTAGCTGCACAACTGAAAAGTGCTATTGATGGAACAGATAAAGCTGCAGTCGAAGCCCAATTGCCTGTTTATGAAGCTGGGAAATCTGTTGCAACACGTTCAGCTTCAGGAGATTCAATCAATGCAATCGCGAAGGCTCTTCCGTCATTCTTTGGTGGTAGTGCAGACCTAGCTGGTTCTAACAAAACTGCAATCAAAGGAGCAGGAGACTTCCTTCCAGGTAGTTTTGAGGGTCGCAATATCTGGTTTGGTGTGCGTGAATTCGCAATGGGTGCTGCTTTGAACGGAATGACACTACACGGTGGCCTGAATGTATTTGGCGGAACGTTCTTCGTCTTTAGTGACTATGTCCGCCCTGCAGTCCGTCTATCTGCGTTAATGGGCATTCCTGTAACCTATGTATTTACTCATGACAGCATCGCTGTTGGTGAAGATGGTCCTACACACGAACCAGTTGAGCACCTAGCTTCACTTCGTGCTATGCCTGGCTTGTCGGTGATCCGTCCTGCTGACGGTAACGAAACATCAGCTGCATGGAATTTAGCTGTCACTTCAACGAACAAACCGACAGTCCTTGTATTGTCACGTCAAAACTTACCCGTACTTGAGAAGTCAGGCGAACTGGCATCCGAAGGAGTTAGTAAAGGTGCTTATACCGTTTCCCCTTCGAAAGCAGATCAGCCTGCTGCAATCTTGATCGCGACAGGGTCAGAAGTTAGCCTAGCTGTCGAAGCACAAGCGAAACTGAATGAGAAGGGAATCGATGTTGCGGTCGTCTCAATGCCTTCTTGGGATCGGTTTGAAGAACAAGACGCAGCTTATAAAGAGCAAGTGCTTCCAAAAGCTGTGACTGCGCGTTTATCTCTCGAAATGGGATCATCTCTCGGATGGCATAAATATGTCGGAAACGACGGTGATGTCCTTGCTATCGACACATTCGGTGCAAGTGCCCCAGGTGAAATTGTTATGAAAGAATACGGATTCAGTGTTGAAAACGTTGTATCAAAAGTAGTCACAATGGTAGGCAAATAATTTATAAATGATAAAAGCAGGGGCGGATTTAGCCTCTGCTTTTGTTTTTTATAACGCTTTAGATCTTGATGAAGTGTAACTCTTCATAGATTTCGGTTGTATATCTAACTATTTTGACATTTCGACATAAATAGTGATGTTCTATTCCGCGAACTGACAGCCTTTGCGAAACACCTCCTGTACGATAATGTAAAGGAGTGGTCATACATGCGAACATATGGAATTTATAAAATCAAAGAAATGTACCAGACATTTGTCCTTGGACGTGAAAGACTGCTATATGATTTATTAAAAGAAGATGGTCGAGAGAATCATTTACAGGAAGTTCGATATTTATGCGATCGATTAGAAATCAGCAATGTCGAACAGGCGATTATGAGCGAACTCGGAAAGAATTTTCATACAGTAGAAGTAGGAGATATGAAATATACATTGACCCATCCATTGAAAGGCACGATAGATATCGGATTTTCCTCCCATGCATTACATGCAGCTTGTCACGGTTCACGAATGCTTGATTTAGATTTGTTTGTAGCACTTTCTAGTGTGGAAGACCGCTACTTTGCAATTATGGATGAAGCAGGCGAGTGGGGGTGGCTGAAGCCCGTGCGTTATACGTCTTCTCCGCTAGAACCCCAATACGTATTCGTTTGATCTAAAGTCTTTTATGAAATATTAGTTAAATTGCAGTCGTGTGGCATAAGAAAACAGGATTCTGATAACTGAGACGTTGCGTACTGGGGTTCGGATGCTGTATAATCCTTCTTGGTGGAAACACTTGGACTATTGCAGTAGGGGAGGTAGTACGTATGACTATTTGGTGGATCGTTGGAATTATTGTTGCACTTGCAGCAGGAGTTGCTCTTGGTTTCTTCTTAGCTCGTCAATATATGATGAAGTATTTGAAAGATAACCCACCGATTAATGAAGATATGCTTCGAATGATGATGATGCAGATGGGGCAGAAACCTTCTCAAAAGAAAATTAATCAAATGATGGCTCAAATGTCTAAGGCGTCTGAAAAAGACTCTAAGAAAAAGAAATAAAAACGTTAATATAATAGGTTTTTATGACTTTCATGAATAAAACAAACAACACCCCGTTCAATAATATTGAACGGGTTTTTTAATTTAAATAACCATATTTTCTTAAGAAACGTTTAACTGTTGCTTCATACTCTTCTGGATTTTCGTTAAAAGATCTAGCATGCGCACCTTTTGGAAAAAGTTTTATAGACTTTCCGCCATTTTTTTGCTCATACAATTCCTCGGTCATGTTCGGTAGGATGAAATCATCTTCCAAACTATGAATGAAAAGCATAGGGTGTGCAACTTGAGCGATGACTTGTTTTGGAGAAACTAGAGAAGTTGTATAGCCATCGCGGATTTTCAAAAAGATATTAGCAATTCGAATGACCTTAGGCGTGCGAAGTGGCGTGGTCGTTTTCAATATATGAAATACCTGATCCGTAAAATCTGAAAAAGGGCAATCTGCTACATAAAAATCCGCTTCTTCTGGATAAGTCCCCGCTGTCAAAATCATCGTTGCTGCTCCCATGGATTCGCCATGAATTCCGAGTAATGCACGCCGACCAATACGTTCACGAACTGCCTGGATTATTGCGCGTAGGTCCATTTTTTCATAGAAACCAAAACTGGTCGTTTTTCCACCAGACTCTCCATGCCGACGATGATCGTATACGACAGAGTTAAATCCGAGACGTTCGAACATACGGGCAAATTTCATTGAATTTATTTTGTTCTCTGTGACACCGTGGCAAATAATCACTGTTCTTGTAGTATCGAGCGGTCTTAGATAGATTGCATGCAACAAATAACCATTAGGCGATTGAATGCGCATTGTCGTTTTCGGAACGGTTTCATACCAGTGCGCATCGAATCGCCGAGCGATGGATTCTCGTTTTAAAACAACCTCGGCATCTTTTATTTTAAGAAACATTAACCGATTGGTAGCTAGGATGCCAAATGTTGTTACCAGAGCAGTCGCCATGAAAGTGATACCACCTGTAATTGCAAGCAGACGCTTTCTCAATAATTTCAGCTCCTTAGATCCTTCCGTTTTCATACAAACGGTACATGCCACTCTCGATAGGCCGTGACACATGTGGAGCAATTTTTTCAACTGCTTCACACACTTGTTTTACATCGATGCCTGTAGAGATTTCTAGCGAATCGAGCATGTTCACCACATCTTCGGTCGCAACATTTCCAGTGGCGCCATCAGCGAATGGACATCCGCCAAGGCCGCCAGCTGCCGAATCGAATCGATCAATGCCTGCTTGCAAGGATGCAAAAATGTTTGCGAGTGCCATTTTTCTAGTGTCATGGAAATGAGCAGTTAGCAGTACCGAAGGAAATGACTGTCGAAGGCGTGTGAAAAGTTCATAGCTCTCTACAGGATTGGCCATACCAATAGTATCAGCAACGCTAAGCTCATCTACACCTAGCGCGACAAACTGTCTGCAGAGTTCAATACAATCATCCACTTCAATTTTCCCTTCGTATGGACAATAAAACGCAGTAGAAATACAAGCGCGAACAAAAACACCTTCATCTTTTAGCTTAAGTATTACCGGAGCAAGCGCCTCTACACTCTCAGCGGTCGTACGGTTAATATTTTTTTGATTGAATGTATTACTCACACCTACAAAAATCGCGATACTTTTAGCACTGGCTTCTTGGGCAAGTGCGACTCCTTTCGCATTGGGTGCAAGGACAATCGAGCGTTCCACTAAATCAGCCTTATCCATAATTTCTGGGGCGTCACTCATTTGTGGTACCCATTTAGGGGACACGAACGAGGTGAGCTCCATTTCAGTTACGCCTGATTTTTTTAATAGACGGATAAATTCTAGCTTTACATCTGTTTCAACTTGGTTCTTCTCATTTTGCAGACCATCACGAGGTCCGACCTCGATAATTGTCACTTTTTTTGGTAAACTAAACATACAATCCCTCCTACAGCCTATTCTAACGGACTGTAGCAGATGCAGGCAATTCATATGTGGGAATGTTCTGTATTTCAAAAAGGGAAAAGTCTCATAAACACAAATAGGGGGAATCACAATGTCAGAACAAATCGTAATTGCGAGTGCTGTTAGAACACCAATCGGCTCATTTTTAGGAGCATTGAAAAATGTGAGCGCAACAGAACTCGGTGCTCTTGTCATCAAAGAGGCTTTAAATCGTGCAGGACTATCAGGGGCAGATGTGGATGAAGTCATTATGGGGAATGTACTTCAAGCGGGTCTCGGACAAAATCCGGCTCGTCAGGCATCGATGAAAGCAGGGCTTCCTGAACAGGTATCAGCGATGACGATCAATAAAGTATGTGGCTCTGGATTAAAAGCGGTCCAACTTGCGCGACAAGCGATTTTATCAGGTGACGCAGAAGTAATCGTTGCTGGTGGTATGGAAAGTATGAGTCAGGCACCTTATGTGCTGAAGAATGCCCGTGAAGGATTTAAAATGGGTGACCAAACAATGGTAGATACTATGATTTCTGATGGTCTTTGGTGTGCATTCAACGATTATCATATGGGCGTTACGGCTGAAAATCTGTGCGATCGCTATGGTTTGTCTCGTGAAGAACAAGACGAATTCGCTGCCGATTCTCAGAGAAAAGCTTCCGCAGCGCGCACAGCTGGTAGGTTTGCTGATGAAATAGTTCCCGTTGAAATTCCTGTTCGTAAAGGTGAACCCATCCTATTTAAGGAAGACGAATATATTAAAGAAGGTACGACTGCGGAGAAACTGTCCAAACTTCGACCTGCATTTAAAAAGGATGGCAGTGTGACAGCTGGAAACGCATCCGGATTGAATGATGGAGCTGCGGCATTAGTCATCATGTCTAAATCGAAGGCGGATGCACTTGGTATCACACCGCTAGCAACCATTACTGCGAATGCAAATGCGGGAGTAGATCCAGCAGTTATGGGAATCGGCCCTGTACAAGCGGTTACAAATGTGTTGAAACGATCGAACCTCAAGTTAGATGATATGGATTTGATTGAAGCAAACGAAGCATTTGCAGCCCAATCACTTGCAGTCGATCGGGAATTGAAATTTGATGCTGAAAAACTGAATGTCAACGGTGGTGCAATTGCACTTGGTCACCCGATTGGGGCAAGTGGTGCACGAATACTTGTCACATTGTTGCATGAAATGAAACGGCGTGACGCAAAACGTGGATTAGCTACACTTTGTATTGGTGGCGGACAAGGTGTCGCGACCATTGTCGAGCGTCCGTAAGTAGAAAAGAGGAGAACGAGCCATGGCGAAAAAAAGAAATCAACAACCTTCAGTAAACAAACCTAAAGATGATGGAGCACTCCGACTAGCAGATGTATTAGGAGAGGATGTTCTTTCTAAACTAAAAGAAGCGAAGCAAGAACTTTCGCAAGCGGAAGCAAAAGCGGAAGAAGCTAGGATGGAACAGGCGTTAAAAGATAAAAAAGAGCGGGAAGCGAATAAGAGTTTCGCTGAATTGCTAGACGAATACGATGGGAAAACACGTAAATACTAACGAACAAAACCGCATGTGTTTCTTACGTGCGGTTTTGTCCATAAAGGAAGGAAAGATGAAATGATTATTCGTGATGTCATCATTCGAAAGTTGGAAATGACGATGAAGAATCCATTTTCAACAAGCTTCGGAACGATGCAAACCCGACAATTTCTCGTAATTGAAGTGGTCGACGAAAAGGGGAATAAAGGCTATGGGGAAGGTGTAGCATTTTCCATTCCTTGGTATACAGAAGAGACGACAGAAACCTCCTTACATATGATCCAAGACTTTTTAGTACCGTTGCTAAAAGGAAAGACAATCCAACATCCTGATGAAGTGAATGAAATTTTTAAATCGATTCGAAAAAACAATATGGCAAAAGCTGCAGTTGAATGTGCAGTGTGGGACTGCTGGGCAAAACGACAAGGCATTACGTTAACAGAAGCGATAGGCGGTAAGAAAGAAAAAATTGACGTAGGAATCAGCATCGGACTTCAAACGGATTTCGAAGCACTTGGTGAACGGATTGAACAGAGTTTGGAATCAGGTTTTAAACGAATTAAAGTGAAAATCAAACCCGGGAGTGATTTAAAGTTGCTCTCAGAAATCCGTGAACGCTTTCCAGAAGTTCCACTCATGGCGGATGCCAATTCCGCATACACACTAGATGATTTGGAGCTACTAAAACAACTCGATCAGTTCAACTTAACGATGATCGAACAGCCACTCGCAACCGATGACATCGTTGATCATGCAACATTACAACAGCAAATCCAAACACCTATTTGTTTAGACGAAAGCATCCTTTCCGCTGAGGATGCGCGAAAAGCCATTCAGCTTGGTAGCTGTCGTGTCATTAATATTAAAATAGGTCGTGTTGGAGGGATGACAGAAGCTAAAAGAATCCATGACGTGTGCCAGGAAGCGGGAATCCCAGTCTGGTGTGGTGGTATGTTGGAAGCTGGAATTGGACGAGCACACAATATTGCACTTACCACATTGTCGAATTTCACCTTTCCTGGAGATACAGCAGGTTCTGCTTCATATTGGGAGCGCGATATTATTACACCTGAAGTCACGGTGGAAGATGGAACGATTACCGTATCTGAAATTAATGGAATGGGATATGAAGTGGACATGAACGAAATTGAGCGTCATACCATCCAACGTATCGATATTCATTTTTAAAAGAAATACACATAGTTTTTCTGTTTTTGTCCATACTGTCTGTAAACAGATATGGAGGAGAGACAAATGAAGAAATTTTGGATGGTTTTTGCTGCTTGTTTGCTGATGTTATCGCTTGCTGCATGTGGGAAAAAAGATAAAGAAGTGGAGAATCAAACGAACGACACTGGAGTCGTGGAGAATGAAAACGATACAACGACAGACATGGACGGAACTGAAGATGATACCACTAACGATAATGCGACAAACGATCAAACGGTCGAGAACGCCGATGATATTGCAGACGCTGTCTCAACCCTAGAAGAAGTCGATCATGCAAATGTTCTTAAGATGAACAACAGTGCATATGTTGGTGTGACTCTTAAAGAGGGAACTACCTCTTCTAAAGAATTAGATGACAAAATTGCTGACAAAGCCAAAGAAGTAGGAGCAGACACTGACAAAGTATATGTATCCACAAACCCTGATTCTGCAAAGCAAATTGATGAATATAGCGACAAAATTCGCGATGGTGAACCTGTGGAAGGATTCTTCGATGAAGTCGGAGATGCAATGAAGCGAATGTTCCCTGATGCTCATTAATTTATAAAACAAAACCCGACACTTTGAGTGTCGGGTTTTATTTTATGTTAACCTATTTTTACAGATAATGGAGAAAGTTCTGTTACCCATTGAAGCGTATCTTCTTCATCACCTAATTGTATTTTCGTTAATGTATCATATAATTTCTTGGAAAGAGCACCTGTCTTACCGTCATTGACGGTCATGATTTTACCATTCCAGTTCAATTCGCCAACTGGAGAAATTACAGCTGCAGTACCCGTACCGAAAACTTCTTCCAATTTTCCTGATGCATGAGCTTCAGCCAATTCTTCCATTGAAATTTTACGTTCTGTCACAGGAGTTCCCCAATGAGCGAGAAGCTCGATAATGGATTTACGTGTAATTCCTTCAAGGATGCTTCCATTAATGGCGGGAGTGATAACTTCACCGTCGATTTTAAAGAAAATATTCATACTGCCGACTTCTTCGACATACTTTCGCTCAACTCCATCGAGCCACATTACTTGTGAGTAGCCTTGTGCACTTGCAGTTTCTTGTGCTTTCAATGCAGAAGCGTAGTTACCGGCTGTCTTAGCACCACCGGTCCCACCTTTGACAGCACGGACAAATTCATTTTCAACTAAGATTTTGACGGGATGGATACCTTCTTCATAGTAAGATCCTACTGGAGACAGGATGATGTAAAACTGATAAGTAGTAGCTGGAGCAACTCCTAAGAATGCTTCAGTTGCAATCACGAATGGACGAATGTAAAGGGAATTACCTTCTAACTTAGGAACCCATTCTTCTTCTACTCTCAATAATTCAAGAAGTCCTTCAATCGCTTTTTCTTCGTCCACCTGAGGCATACATAGTCTATCTAAAGAACGATTGAGCCGTTTGAAATTCTCTTCTGGACGGAACAAACGAATTGAATCATCTTTTGCACGATAAGCTTTCAACCCTTCGAATACGGTCTGACCATAGTGGAACACGATAGCCGCGGGATCGAGTGATATCGGTGCATAAGGGACGATACGATGGTTTTGCCAACCAATCCCTTTTACATAATCTGCAATGAACATATGGTCAGTGAAATGTCGACCAAATACAAGATTCTCTTCGTTCGGTTTTTCTTTACGGGAATCGGTAAGGTTGAATTCAATCTTAGATGTCGTCATGGCTTATTTCCCCTTTTCAATTAAAAGTCACTTGCAATTGATATATCGAATACTGCCATTATACGCCATTCTCTCGAAAATGAAAGAATAGTTCGTATATTACTTTTGTTACAATTTTGAAAACGATTACAGATTCCTTGGTTTGATGAATGTTGTTGACCGTTGTACACTGTTAGAGTAAAAAAGGAGGGAACACGGTGGAGCAAATCATTATTATTGGATCCGGAATTTTAGGTTCATCTACAGCATACGAACTTGCAAAACGCGGTGCCTCTGTTACTGTGATCGATCGAAATAATCATGGAAGTGCAACTAAAGCAGCTGCTGGGATCATTTGTCCGTGGTTATCACAGCGCAGAAATCAGGACTGGTACAAACTTGTCCGAAATGGTGCTAAGCATTATAAAACACTAATTACAGAACTCGAAGCGCTCGGTGAGTCTGAAACAGGTTATCGTCAAGTAGGTGCGATCAGCTTGTTTGCGGATGATTCTAAACTTGAAAAAGCATACGAACGTGCGCTTACAAGAAGAGAGCAAGCGCCTGAAATCGGTGATATTGAAAAGCTGACTGAAGCACAAACTAAGCAGTATTATCCTCCGATTGCTGAAGGATTTCAATCGATATACTTATCTGGGGCTGCGCGAGTCGATGGACGCCAACTTCAACAAGCCCTGATACGTGCTGCGAAGCATTATGGTGCAGTTTTTCTGGAGGGGAGTGCAACACTTCACAAAGACGAAGAAAAAAATATTCAAGTAGTATGCGAAAATAAATTCTACGACGCAGACAAAATTATTTTAACTACGGGTGCGTGGACTCCGGATTTGAGCTCACTAAACGTTCGTCTAAACGTTCGCGGTCAGAAAGCTCAAATTGTCCATATGGATCCACTGGATGAGAACAGTTTGAACTGGCCAGTTGTGATACCACCAGGTGACCAATATTTACTATCTCTCGATGATGGGCGAGTGATTGCGGGGGCGACACATGAAGACGAAGATGTTTATCAACCATCTATTACAGTTGGTGGGGTTCAAGAAGTGTTAACCAAAGCATTGGACGTAGCGCCAGGATTAGTGAATGCAGAATTATTGGAAGTACGGACTGGCGTACGGCCATTTACTCCTGGATTTCTTCCGGTCATTGGTTCGTTACCAAACCATCCCTCAATTTTCGTAGCAAACGGACTAGGGGCATCTGGACTTACCGCAGGACCATTTTTAGGTAAATTGCTAGCTCAGCGAATTTCAGGCGATCCGGTAGATATTGATCTAGCGCCCTACTCAGTAGAGCAAGCAATTGAACTTTTATAAAAGAATCCGCTTACATTTTTCCTATTTTAGAATAGGTCTTGTTTTCTTGTTTAAGCATGCTATACTAAAGTCAAAATCGAATACATTCACTCATATAATAGCGGAAATATGGTCCGCAAGTTTCTACCGGTTTGCCGTAAACAAACTGACTATGAGGGCAACGGACTTGAGGGAATCTGAAGAATGACTACAGATTCTCGCTTGTTTCCATCTGGTGAATTTTAAGCCGTGATGACCTTTGCTCCACTCATAGATATGAATGGATGCGCGGGTCATACGGCTTTTTTGTATGTCCGCCATATCATTGAGGAGGAAATGCAATGCAACTGTTAAAGGATAAGATTATGAAAGAAGGAAACGTGTTACCGGGAGATGTCTTAAAAGTCGATTCCTTTTTGAATCACCAAATCGATGCAGAACTCATGCAAGCTGTTGGAAACGAGTTTGCGGAGAAATTTGCAGATGCAGGCATCACGAAGATTTTAACATTAGAGTCATCAGGTATTGCCCCTTCAGTTATGGCGGCTCTTCAGCTAAAAGTTCCTGTAGTGTTCGCACGAAAGCGGAAATCATTGACTCAAAACAGCAATCTTTATAGCGCTTCTGTTTACTCATACACAAAACAAGAATCGAACGAAATATCGGTATCGGAAGCACACCTAGGTTCAGAAGATACCTTGCTGATTATCGATGACTTTCTTGCAAATGGACAAGCGGTCTTAGGCTTGTTGGAAATTGCAAAACAAGCAGGCGCAAAAACTGCTGGAATTGGAATTGTAATTGAAAAAGGATTCCAACCTGGAGGCGCAATGTTACGAGAAAAAGGACTCCGTGTAGAATCACTTGCAATTATCGAATCACTTGAAAACCTACAAATCACCTTCAAGGAGGCTGTCGAACAATGAAAACGACGCTTCTAGGAATCCAACATCTGTTAGCCATGTATGCAGGTGCAGTTCTAGTACCGCTCATAGTGGGTGGTGCGATTGGACTGACATCTCTGCAGTTAACGTATCTAGTTTCTGTTGATATTTTAATGTGTGGTGTCGCAACGCTTCTACAGATTATGACAAATCGATATTTTGGTATTGGACTTCCTGTTGTGCTCGGATGTACGTTCACAGCTGTCGGACCGATGATTTCCATCGGATCTTCTTACGGATTATCAGCAATCTACGGTGCAGTTATTGCGTCAGGTTTGATCATCGTAGTCATCAGCGGATTCTTTGGTAAACTGGTCAAGTTTTTCCCACCAGTCGTTACAGGTTCAGTTGTGACAATTATCGGAATCACACTAATCCCAGTTGCGATTAATAACATGGGTGGTGGACAAGGTGCTGCTGATTTTGGATCAATTACGAATATCCTTTTGTCATTCGGGACGCTTGCATTCATCGTCCTCGTCTATCGCTTTTCTACAGGGTTTTTACAAGCGATTGCGATTTTAATCGGATTGGTTGGGGGAACTATTGCTGCGATGTTCATGGGAGTGGTAGATTTCACTGCTGTGGGAGAAGCATCCATTTTTCACATCGCTCAGCCGTTCTTCATTGCCACTCCAACATTCCATTGGCAGCCGATATTAATCATGACAATTGTTGCTATGGTATCTCTCGTGGAGTCAACAGGAGTCTATTTTGCACTCGGGGATATTTGTGAGAAAGATATTAAATCAAAGGATCTTGAAAAAGGATATCGTTCAGAGGGCCTTGCATCTGTACTTGGGGGAATTTTCAATGCGTTTCCATATACAACTTTCTCTCAAAACGTCGGGCTGATTCAGATGTCTGGTGTGAAATCTAGAAAAGTCTTATTCGTTACGGCTTGTATGCTGATTGGACTCGGCTTCATGCCGAAAGTCGCTGCGCTTGCTACTGTTATTCCTAACGCTGTATTAGGAGGAGCAATGGTTGCGATGTTCGGAATGGTCGTATCACAAGGGATCAAAATGCTCAGCACTGTTGTTGTTAAATCACAAGACAATGCAATGATTGTTGCGTGTTCAGTCGGAATAGGGCTTGGTGTATCCGTTGTACCGGAATTGTTCGCAAAACTTCCTGAAGGTGTACAACTCCTTACAAGTAACGGAATCGTAGCAGGGAGCATAACGGCGATTACGCTAAATATTATCTTTAATATGCTACCTAGTCGAAAGCGTAAAGAAGCAGTTGTGTTAACTGAACAAGAAGCATAAAAAAGAGTGGGGGCTAGTTTCTAGCTCCCCACTCTTTTTTGATTCATTATCCGAGTCAAATTCGATGTTGGTTGTATTTGTGTAACTCAAGAAGATTAGTCAGCGCATCAAGTGTTACATCACTCACTGGTGTCTCATAAGCGTGAACAGAGTCCATCAACTGGTCGTGTGTGCGTGCTCCAACCAATGTAGTCGCGACAGCATCTTCCTGAAGACAAAAGTGAATCGCAGCCGCATGAAGATTTGTCGCATTTGCTGTCAAATTATGTACAGCCTCACTTAGTGCAGGTTGCTTATAATTAACAAACGAGTCAGACTGCGTCGCCCGTTGCTCACCCTCAACTGTCAGAAGACCTTTCGCTAATGTCCCTCTCACGATGACAGAAGCATTGTGTTCTTCGATCATTGAAAACCATTCTTCAGGACGCCGATCGAGCATATTGTATTGCATCATCACAGAAACAGCGCTACTGTTCTTCAGAAATCGTTGAATGACATTCGGGCGGATTGATGAGATCCCATATTGGCGGATTATACCCTCGTCTTTTAAGCGTTCAAACGCTTCAATCACTTCTTCAGCATTATCATCCATAGTTCCCCCGTGTAACTGATACAGATCGATATAATCCGTACTAAGTCTTCTAAGACTCTCTTTGACACCTTCCATGATGTGTTCTTTTGAAGCATCCCAATGCCATGTTTTTCCGTCTTGGTTCATCTTATTCCCAACCTTTGTGGCTAGGATGATGTCACCTCTGCGATTGTGGATCGCATGTCCGACAACTTCTTCATTTGCACCACCTTCATACAAATCTGCAGTATCAAAGAATGTGATGCCTGCATCTAATGCGGCAGCCACGATATCGTCTACTTCGTTGCGATTAGTGGGTAGTGACATGCATCCTAGACCCAGCTCTGAAACAGCTAGACCACTTTTACCAAGTTCTCTTGTCTTCATCCAAACACCTCCATTACCCCCATGGTATACTGGACGAAACAAGAAGGAAAGTGGGGAACCTTATGAAGAAATTTGAAGAACGAACATTGTCTAGTGAGACTCTATATACGGGCAAGATTATTGAACTACGTGTAGACGAAGTTGAACTGCCTGACGGCAAACGTGCACAGCGAGAGCTGATCAAACACCCCGGAGCAGTTGCGATTATCGCCATTACAGAACAAGGAGAACTCATTCTAGTTGAACAATTCAGGAAAGCTCTTGAACGGTCAATCATTGAAATTCCTGCTGGTAAAATAGAACCGGGAGAAGATCCTGAAAAAACTGCAATCCGTGAGCTTGAAGAAGAAACAGGCTACCGAGCGAACGAATTTACATATATCCAGTCTTTTGCAACTTCTCCGGGATTTGCAGATGAAATCATTCATCTCTATTTAGCGAGATCATTGGAAAAAGTGGATAACCCTGCAGCAGGCGATGAGGACGAGTTCATCAACCTTCTGGAGTGTACGATTGAAGAAGCAGAGGGAATGATGAAAGATGGAAGGATCTATGATGCGAAAACAGCCTTTGCTGTGCTCTATATAAAAGAACTCCTGAAAAATTGAACTAATTATAGCCGGACAAGCATAGAGTAGTACAAACTATTCGGAGGTGCTTGTCTATGGTTCGTTCGTTATCGTTTTTGCAGTTGTTTGTAATTCTCGCCGTAGGTTACATAGGTGGCGTGTTACTCTATCGAGGTATTCCGGATGCTGATTTCTCATTTTTAGTTCAGCTTTATGATAGTCGTGCGGCACAAAACAGCTCCACCTCTTTACTGATTCAACTAGCAACTGTTCTTTCTTTTTACGTAGTGGCGATGATTTTGTCATTATCTAAGAGAACTAGGTGGTTCGTAATGCTAGTCGGGGCGCTGAAGGCGGCTTTATTTGGACTCGCTTCTGCGCATATTCTTGCGGGTGGAGTGAATATGCTCGCTTACTCAGGATGGTGGTTCCCATTTAAATTACTAGGAACGTTTCTTGTTTTATTATTCTGTTGGACCCTTTCACCACCATTTTTCACTCGCAAATCGGTCAAACGTTCTAACAATACCAAACTTCCCCTTATGATTGTTTGTGCAGGATTGGTGCTTTTCTTCGCAGATAAAGCTGTTTACAATCTCTTAGGAGGTTAAAAGCGCTATAGGGCGGTTTCCTTTCTATTGTCATAACGAATGACGATTTGCTATAATAGAATCATTCTTGAGGGGGGCGTCCTATGGAAAGCCGAATTGAACGCATAAAAAAACAATTACATGGGGCCAGCTATAAATTGACGCCTCAACGGGAAGCTACAGTCATGGTGCTTCTGGAAAACGAGGCAGACCATTTAAGCGCAGAAGATGTGTTTCTCCTTGTTAAAGAAAAAGCCCCAGAAATTGGTCTAGCTACTGTTTACAGAACACTAGAATTGTTAACTGAATTGAAAGTCGTAAACAAAATTAATTTTGGAGATGGCGTTGCGCGCTATGATTTACGTAAAGAAGGCGCTGCAAGATTCCACCATCATCTAATATGTATTGAATGCGGAGCAGTCGATGAAATTCAAGAAGATCTTCTCGGTGAGGTAGAAAAAGTCGTTGAAAAACGATTTGGATTTACAGTCAAAGATCATTGGCTCACCTTCCACGGAATTTGCAAACGTTGCAAATCTGAAGGAGATACAAAGGGAAAGTGAGAGGGGGCGGCAGCATGCTGTCCTCTTTTAACGTTTATGTTGGAAAGGGAGGGAAGGAGTCTGTGTCTGCAGCATAGTGCTGTTTTAACAGATATCCGCAGCATATGACGGACTTGCAATTCGCTCTGCAAGATTACTTGCACTTTTTAAAAGTCGAGCGGCAGCTAGCAGATAATACGATCTCTTCTTACAAACGTGACTTAACCGCATATACGAGCTGGCTAGGCACTAATATAGAACCATCAGACACAATCGACCAACAACAAATAACAAGCTACTTATTTCAGTTGAAAGAACAAGGGAAATCTTCAAGAACAATTTCAAGACACATCTCATCCATCCGTTCCTTTCATCAGTTTATGCTAAGGGACAAAGTTACAGACACGGATCCAACGGTTCACTTGGAGTTACCTAAACTGGAAAAGAAATTACCGCGGGTTCTTTCCGTATCTGATATAGACAAGCTCATTAAGGTGGTCGGCACCCTGACACCTCAACGTATTAGGGACACCGCCATCCTTGAATTGTTATACGGAACAGGAATGAGGGTAAGTGAACTAATAGGGATGAATGCAGAAGATATCAATTTGACGATGGGATTTGTTCGCGTTTTCGGTAAAGGAAGTAAGGAACGAATAATACCTTTAGGCAACACAGCAGTGAAAGCGTGTACAAGCTATCTTGAAGACGTAAGACCGGAGTTCGTTTCTTCTATATCAGGGAAAGATGCGCTCTTCTTGAATACCAGAGGAGGACGCTTAACACGTCAAAGCATTTGGAGTCTTTTACAAGAGGTCTCCAAAAATGCGGGATTGACTCAAAAGTTAACGCCACACATGTTGCGCCACTCGTTTGCAACACATCTTGTTGAAAACGGAGCTGATCTAAGGGCTGTACAGGAAATGCTCGGCCATGCTGATATTTCAACGACCCAAATTTACACGCATGTCAGTCGAACACGACTAAAAGACGTATATAGTCAGTTCCATCCAAGGGCATAATCATATTATTTTAGGAGGCAATTCAATTGAGTACACAATCATTTAAAAGAATTCACTTAATCGTTCTAGATTCAGTCGGGATTGGTGAAGCTCCGGACGCCCATTTGTTTGGGGATGAAGGCGCCGACACACTCGGTCATATTGGGGAACATATGGAAAACGGTCTACATATGCCAAACTTAGCACGAATGGGTTTGTCTAATATTAAAAAAATTCAAGGCATTCCTGAAGAACAGTCACCTATCGGATTATACGGTAAAATGCAAGAAGCTTCTGTTGGTAAAGATACGATGACAGGACATTGGGAAATGATGGGTCTTAATATAGATCAACCTTTTAAAGTATATCCAAATGGATTTCCCTCTGAACTAATTGAAGAACTGGAAAAACGAACGGGTCGAAAAGTCATTTGTAACGAACCGGCAAGTGGTACTGCAGTTATTGAAGAGTACGGAAAAGAGCATATGGAAACTGGAGCGCTTATTGTTTATACATCTGCGGATCCAGTCCTTCAAATTGCTGCACATGAAGAAATCATACCGATTGAAGAGCAATATCGTATTTGTGAAATAGCTCGTGAACTTACACTAGAGCCAGAATTTCTAGTCGGTCGTGTCATCGCAAGACCGTTCATCGGGGAGCCGGGAAGCTTTGCCCGTACTACAAATCGTCATGATTATGCGCTTAAACCGTTTTCTCCTACCGTCATGAATGCATTACAAGATAGTGGACGAGATGTAGTAGCTGTAGGGAAAATTTCGGACATCTTTAATAATGAAGGCGTCACAAAAGCTGTCCGTACAAAGAGCAATATGGATGGTGTGGATAAGTTACTCATTGAGATGGACACAGATTTTGAAGGGTTAAGTTTTACAAACCTTGTTGACTTCGACGCGCTGTTCGGTCACCGTCGTGATCCTGAAGGCTACGGACTTGCATTGCAAGAATTTGATGCGCGGATGCCTGAAATAATGAGTCGTTTGAAACCAGATGATTTATTGATCATCACTGCAGATCACGGAAACGATCCAATTCATGAAGGTACGGATCATACACGAGAGTTTGTTCCATTGCTTGTATATTCACCTCGTTTTACAAGTGGGGGCACTCTTCCGCTTCGGAACACGTTTGCAGATATCGGGGCAACGATTGCAGAGAATTTTGAAGCAACAGCACCTGAATTCGGTGAGAGCTTTTTACAATCACTAAACGAAAAGGTACGGTGATAAAATGAGAATGGTCGATGTAATTCAGAAAAAAAGAGATGGCGAGAATTTGTCAGAAGAAGAAATTCGTTTCTTCGTAAATGGATATACGGACGGCTCGATCAGTGATTATCAAGCGAGCGCATTTCTAATGGCGATTTATTTTTCTGATATGGACGCAGAGGAGCAAGGCTATTTAACGATGGCTATGGTGAATTCAGGCGACCAAATCGATTTGTCAGCAATTGAGGGGATTAAAGTCGATAAACATTCTACAGGGGGCGTTGGTGATACAACGACGCTAATTCTTGCGCCACTTGTAGCCGCGTGCGGAGTACCTGTTGCGAAAATGAGTGGAAGAGGACTTGGGCACACTGGAGGGACTCTCGATAAGTTAGAAGCAATCGAAGGATTTCATGTGGAAATAACGGAAGAACAGTTCGTGAAACAAGTGAACGATTTGAAGTTAGCGGTTATTGGACAAAGCGGTAATTTGACACCAGCCGATAAAAAGCTATACGCATTACGGGATGTTACAGCAACTGTAGACAGCATTCCGCTCATCGCAAGCTCCATTATGAGTAAAAAGATTGCAGCGGGTGCGGATGCGATTGTGTTGGATGTGAAAACTGGTGACGGTGCGTTCATGAAAACTCCTGAAGATGCAGAGGCACTTGCCGAATCGATGGTAGCGATCGGTAGAGAAGTAGGTCGTAATACGATGGCGGTTATTTCAGATATGAGTCAGCCATTGGGATATGCAATTGGAAATTCATTAGAAGTAAAAGAAGCTATTGATACGCTAAACGGTAATGGACCGGAAGATTTAACGGAATTGTGTCTTGTACTTGGAAGTAAAATGTTAATTGCAGGCGGAAAAGCGAAAGATACAAAAGATGCTCGAAATCAGCTGAATCAGGTCATTAAAGATGGCTCTGCACTGGAGCTATTCGCTAAGTTTCTTGAAGCGCAAGGCGGTAATCCAGCCATTGTGAAAAATCCTGAACTTTTGCCGAAAGCTTCTTATCAAATTGAAGTGAAATCGACAACTACTGGATTTATAACAAAGATGGAAGCGGATGAAATCGGCGTTGCAGCTATGCTGCTTGGTGCTGGTAGAGCAACGAAAGAAGACGATATCGACTTGGCAGTCGGCATCGTCTTGAAGAAAAAAATAGGGGATGCTGTTAAATCTGGGGAGACGATTGCCGTCATCCACTCGAATACAGAAAACATCTTGCAGACCGAAAGTTTGTTACTTAAGCATATTCACATTTCACAACATGCACCAAAGCGTCCTAAACTGATTCATAAAGTCATGAAATAAGATAAATCATAGGTCAGAAAAGCACCATTCACGATTGTCGTGAATGGTGCTTTTTTTATTGTTGAAAAAAGAATAGTTGTCTAAAGACTGTCAATTTTGGACAGGTTGTATGTAAGTTCTGTTGTCGTTTCATGTAACGTGAACACTAGTTTTGACTAGTTTTGTCACGAAGAAGGGTTCCGCTTTCTCGCTGTTGAATAGTTGGCGAGAAGGAGGGGTTGACGATGACAGATATAGCAATTACAAAAAATGGCATCATAGTTGTGACGTTACGCGGAGAATTAGGAAATCATGAAGCCAATCGCATTCGAACACAAATTTCATCGGAAATCTTTAGTGGAAAAGTACATGGGGTAATTTGGGATCTGACAAATCTTGGTTTTATGGATAGTTCAGGGATTGGGTTGATTTTAGGGAGAATGCGAGATCTTGCACCGCAAAATGGAGAGACGCTCATACTAAATCCCTCAGCTACTATGGAGAAGATTTTTCAATTCTCAGGACTTGGCACAGTGGTGAGGCATTGCAACGTAGAAAAAGCTATAGGTGAAATCGGAGGGGTTTTACATGAACAATGAGATGACATTGTCATTTGTCGCAATCGAAGAAAACGAAGCGTTAGCTAGAATGACGATGACGTGTTTCATAACACCTTTAGATCCGACGATTGAAGAGTTGTCCGAATTTAAAACAATTGTTTCTGAAGCTGTGACCAATGCAATTATTCATGGCTATGACTGCGATGGAAAAAGAAAAGTGACCATTCATGGGAAAATTGAAGACAGTAAAGTGACGATGACAGTTTCGGATGAAGGAAATGGTATTTTCGACGTGGATCAGGCAATGGAACCGATGTTCACTACAAAGCCATTATTAGAAAGATCTGGGATGGGCTTTACAATCATGGAAAGCTTTGCGGACAATTTGTCAGTTGAATCCGCAATTGGACAAGGGACTGTCGTGCGGTTTGAAAAAACATTTTCTCCGGTCACGGAAAAAAGCAGAATGAGGTGACCTATGGAAATGTCTGTTGAAAAAAACGGAGCACTTCTATCCCAAGAGGAAATGCGCATGCTGATTCAACAGTCCCAAGCAGGCGATAAGGAATCCCGCAGACGCATGGTGGAAGGGAATACACGCCTCGTCTGGTCAATTGTTCAGCGGTTCGCTTCGCGTGGTGCAGACTTGGAGGATCTGTTTCAAATCGGCTGTATCGGTCTTATGAAATCGATTGATAAATTTGATTTATCATATGAAGTAAAGTTTTCAACGTATGCAGTGCCAATGATAGTAGGGGAAATACAACGATTTCTACGAGATGATGGAATGGTGAAAGTGAGCCGCTCCATTCGTGAACTCAGTTTTAAAATCAGACATGCGACAGACAGTTATGTGAAGGAGCATGGAACTTCACCTTCCATTTCTGAGCTCGCAAAAACACTCGAAGTCACAATAGATGAGATTATTTTAGCATCTGATGCTCTGAGAGACCCAGCATCTTTACATGAGCAACTGTACGACAGTGATGGAGATAGTTTGACACTGATGGATCAGCTCAAAGATGATCGATCTACCCGACTATTTGACCATATTCCTTTGCGAGATGTTGTTTCGAAACTAAACAAACGAGATCAGACAATTATTTACATGCGATATTATTTAGATTGCACTCAAAGTGACATTGCCGAAAGAATTGGGATTTCTCAAGTTCAAGTGTCACGATTAGAAAAGAAAATTTTAGCCCAGCTGAAAACATGGATGGGTGCAACCGCAGAAGAAACGTTGGATAAAGCGAGGGCTGATCGATAAATGAATTCATTATTTACATCTAAGACTGAAGCACAAGCGTGGTTTGTCGATAAGTTTGGAACTGGAGAAACGTATGATGCCGTAACACGGGAAATTCATTTGTGGGAAATGCCTGTTCTTCTTCTATACATCAATGGTCTTGTTGATGGGCAGACGATTACAACGTTATTAACTGAAATGCAAGATGCAGATAGAGGAAGTGAAGCTTCTCACCATTCAGGTGAGAAGCTGCTTTCCTACTTCCCATATCACGCAGTAGAGCAACCGAAGAGTCGGGACGAGTTTTTAACATCACTTTTGAGTGGACTTGCAGGGTTCGTTTCTGATGATGGTTTCACATTCCTTATCGACATTAGAAGTTATCCAGGTAGACAACCAGAAGAGCCTGATAATGAAAAAGTAATAAGAGGGTCCCGAGACGGGTTCACAGAGAACATTCTTCAAAATACAACTTTGATAAGAAGAAGATTACGTACACCTGAACTTCGATTCGAAATGCATAAAGTTTCTGCAGTAGGAAAAACAGATGTTGCTATTTCCTATATCAAAGGAGCTGCCAATGAAGATATATTAGAAGGTATTCGTAAAAGAATGGATGAAATTGAAACAGATGGGCTAACGATGACGGATAAGTCATTGGAAGAATTTCTATTCAAGCAGAGGTTTAATCCGATGCCATTTGTTCGATACACGGAACGACCTGACATTTGTGCAGCTCACCTCTTAGAAGGACATATTGCTCTTGTTGTCGATACATCTCCATCTGCTATCCTCGTGCCGACCACAATTTTTGATCATATGCAACATGCAGAAGAATACAGACAGGCTCCCTTTATAGGGACGTTCGTTCGTATGATTCGCATGGTAGGTGCAATTTTCAGTCTTCTAATGCTTCCCTTTTGGTATTTACTTGCAACAAAAACTCAACACATTCCTCAGTTTTTGCATTACATTGGTCCGGATGATCCCGGGGCTGTTCCATTATTCGTCCAGTTATTACTTGCAGACCTAGGAATAGAAGTGCTGAGGATGGCGGCCATTCATACACCTACTCCGATGACGACTGCCATGGGGCTAGTTGCTGCAATCGTCATTGGACAAGTGGCAATTGATGTTGGCCTATTTACTCCCGAAGTGGTTCTATATGTAGCAGTTAGTGCTATTTTAACATTTGCGATCCCTTCTTATGAATTGAGTATTACAACTAAGATTTTCAGGATTGCCTTGCTTATTGCTGTTGCTGTAGCAGGAGCACCAGGGTTTTTCATTATGCTGGCGGTACTGTTCTACTACCTGAGTTCTATGAAGCCGCTAAATGTTCCGTACTTATGGCCAGCGTTGCCATTTTTCCCGAAAGCGATGCTACGCGTAATCCTCCGTCAGCCGATGACAGCGGATATGCCAAGACCTTTTATTACGCACTCTCCTAAGCGTAATCGTATGCCGTAAACAATTGCCTCACCCTAAAAGTTGTGATAAATTTGTCCATAGACAACTCCTTCTACAATAAAAATCTGTAAGAGGAGATTTATCGCAATTTTTGGAGTGGAGGCGTAACCGATGGACTTATACGGAACTCAAAAGGTGAACGACAAAGGGCACTTAGTCATTGGTGGCACAGATGCGATTGATCTTGCACATGTTTATGGCACACCGCTTGTAGTCTATGATACTGCGTTATTTCGTAAGCGAGCAGCAGGTTTTCAAAGTACGTTTAAAGCGATGGGGATAGAAGCACAAGTTGCTTATGCAAGCAAAGCGTTTTCTTCGGTTGCCATTTATGAACTCGCCGCACAAGAGGGATTGTCCCTAGATGTTGTTTCAGGCGGAGAATTGTTTACAGCTGCGAAGGCTGACTTTCCTAGAGAGCGTATTCACTTCCATGGAAATAACAAAAGCTATATGGAATTAAACTATGCGTTTGATGAAAAAATAGGTTGTATTGTTGTAGATAACTTTTTAGAGCTGTCCATGGTGAAGGAGATCGCATCTACCCGAAAACAGCAAATGAACATCTTGCTGCGAGTTACGCCGGGGGTAGAAGCTCACACTCATGAATTCATTACGACTGGACAAGAAGATTCCAAATTCGGATTCGACTTGAAAAACGGACAAGCAGACAAAGCATTTGAACTTGCCTATGAGGCACCATATTTACAATTGCTAGGACTCCATTGCCATATTGGATCTCAAATCTTTGAGACGGATGCATTTACCCATGCAGCAGAAGCATTAATGAAAAAAATGCAAGAGTGGAAAGAAAGCCATTCGTTTGTTTGCACAGTCCTGAACTTAGGTGGAGGATTCGGAATCCGGTATACGGAAGATGATCAGCCGCTCGAACCTTCTCAATATGTAGAAAAAATGGCAGAAGTCGTCCTTGGATTATCAAAAAGTTGGAACTATCCTCTTCCGGAAATTTGGATAGAGCCAGGTCGGTCACTTGTAGGAGATGCAGGGACAACTCTCTACACAGCAGGAAGTGAAAAAGAAGTGCCAGGAATTCGCACATACATTGCAGTCGATGGAGGCATGTCGGATAATATCCGCCCCGCACTCTACGATGCAAACTATTCAGCGGCTGTTGCAAATCGGATGTTGGATCCGCATGATACAACCGTTACGATAGCAGGGAAATGCTGCGAATCAGGGGATAAGCTCATTGTGGATGCAAAACTTGCGGACGTTGCTGAAGGCGATATACTAGCAGTGTTTTGTACAGGAGCGTATACGTATTCGATGGCGGGAAATTACAATAGACTTCCTAGACCTGCTGTAGTTTTTGCAGAAGAGGGACATCACCAACTCGTCATCCGACGAGAGACTTATGAGGACATTACTCGTTTAGACCTCCCCCTTCAGCAGAAGGTGAGGAAAGAATCGTAATGAAAAAGCGTAACCTTTTATTGTTTTTGGGAATTGTCATTATGGCATTAGTTTGGGGAGCGGTATATTGGTATTTAGTTGTACCGATTATTGATCCACGCTAAGACCCAAGTTGATAAATGATCGACAATCCTGTAAAATCGAGCAGATAGTATTATTGAAAGTGAAGGGATACCCATGAAACTTGTTCGTTATAAAAAAGCGTATCACAAAATAGCGATGGGATTTCTTTCATACAGTTCCGGTGACCAGCCTGTCAAACAACTCCAAGAAACCATGGCCCGTTATGAGACAGATGATAACTGGGAAATGTATTTGGTGAAGGAACAAGAAGATCTCATTGGCATTGTCGGTGCAGAAGTTGCAGACCAGTCATTTGTCGTTCAACACCTATCCATCAATCCTTCTTTTAGGGGCGAAGGAATCGGTAAAGAGATGGTTGCCAAACTGCAAGAAGAATTTCCGGACAAAACTCCCTATGGGAATGAATATACGGATGCATTTGTTAGTAAATGTGTTCTGGAAGAAACAAGAGCGGAACGCTAACGTCCGCTCTTCTTCTTTTCGTTGCGAAGTTTTAGAATATCACTTCTGTCACGAAGCATATGTTTATGAATAACGTCATCGCTGCCGGGTGCCAGTAAATATAGGTTTTGTTTGGTTTGGAGGACTAATTCAATTAGTTGCTGAGATTGGATAGTGAGATCCATTGCACGAAACGAATTTCCATTTGAGATCTCAGATTTTGCAGAAGCAACGTCTTGAATAAGTTGGTCAAAATCAACTACTTCCAAATATTCATCGTATTCGGATGGAAGAGAGGTGAATCTCTGATGCGCCTTGGTGATTGTTCGTAAAGCTCCATCCAGATTCCCGCGTCTCCAGTGATACATCCCCGTAGACAGCAAAATATAAGCAGTAAGTGGATGTGCCTTTGAGTATCCAGGAATCGACTTCCAATATTCTTCTAATACTTCATGGCCCTCGAAGTAATCTTGATTGTCATTAAAATATACAAGAAACTCCACGAAGAGCGGATGAAAATAAGGATGCATACAGTCACTCCTATTCTTTAGTCCATCTGCTGTGAGCAGAAAAGGTGAAAAAATGTCTTATAATGTAAAACTAGAAGCATTCGAAGGTCCGCTTGATCTATTGCTGCATTTAATTAACCGATTGGAAATTGATATTTATGACATTCCAATGGCGCAGCTGACAAACCAATACATAGAACACTTGCATGCGATGCGTGTACTCGAACTTGATGAGCTAAGTGAATACTTGGTTCTTGCCGCCACATTGATAGAAATCAAAAGCAAAATGCTACTTCCTGTGCATGAAGGGGAGGTTTTCGATGACGAAGGGCAAGAGTTCGACATGGAAGAGGACCCCCGCGAAGAACTGATTGCACGAATACTTGAATACAAAAAGTACAAAGAAGCAGCTGTGCAACTGAAAGAATCAGCTGACGAACGTGCTGTCCACTATACTAAACCCCCTACTGAAGTGGAAGCATACGGTATCGTGGCTCCAATCGATTCGGGTGATGAACTCAACGTGTTTGATCTTATCGGTGCGTTTCAGCGCATGCTACAGCGTAGGAGATTGAAAGCGCCTATGTCTGCCAGTATAACAAATAATGAAATTTCTGTCGGTGATAAGATGGATGAGATTATGAGTCGAGTAGAACGTAAGGGTGGTACTTGTGATTTTGAAGAGTTGTTTGAAGAAGGAGACATTAGTGGTTTAATCATCACATTTTTGTCAATTCTTGAACTAATGAAACGAAGTGATATTATCGTAGAGCAACATGGGAATTTTGACCGATTACAGATTAGAATGCAATTGGAGGAACAAACGTATGAATGAGGGTGACATCCTAACAGCTACCATAGAAAGTTTCCTTTTCGTTGCAGGCGAAGAAGGACTGACCTTAAAACAGCTTGCTGCACTGACTGTCTGTACAGAAGGTGAAGTGACAGATGCATTAGAACGGTTGCTAGCAGGATACGAAGATCGGAGAACTAGCGGGATTACGCTACGTCAGTACGGAGGGGTCTTTCAGCTTGTTACCAAAGCGGAATACGCAGAGGATGTTAAACGATTGTTTGAAAATCCTCCATCTAAAATGATGACTCAAGCAGCGCTTGAGGTACTGGCGATAATTGCTTACAAACAGCCGGTTACTCGTGTTGAGGTAGACGATGTCCGCGGTGTGAAATCCGAACGAGCTATTCAGACACTTGCTTCCAAAGGATTCATCATGGAAAAAGGCCGTTTAGAAGCGAGCGGGCGTCCGATTCTATATGCAACAACGGCATATTTTTTAGATCGTTTCGGACTCAATTCTCTTGAAGACTTGCCACCGCTCCTTCAAGAAACAGAGGAAGATGAAGATACAGACCTATTTCTAACCAAGTTTCAAGACATATTAGAAGCCCAAGAAGAAGGAGGAAATAGTTTTTGAAAAAAGTGCTGGCTATACTGATGCTATGTGCTTCAATGGTGCTCATGCCCATTCCAACAGCGACGGCTGCAGTAACTTCATCATGGGTGGTCATTGATGCTGATACAGGAAGAATATTGGATGGAGACAATCCACACGATCAGTTACCGATTGCGAGCTTAACAAAAATTTGGACCGCCCTGACGTTTATTGAATCAGGTGCAGCCGGTGAAGAAATAGAGATTTCACAGCAGGCAGCATCAGCGGAAGGATCGTCGATATACTTAGAGCCAGGCAGCACCGTCCCGACAAAAGATGTACTGCATGGACTCATGCTTCGATCAGGTAATGATGCAGCCATGGCACTAGCTGAGCATGCAGGAGGATCTGAAGAAGGGTTCGTTCATCTTATGAATGAACAAGCAGATCTTTATGGACTAAAGGATACGCACTTTACCAATCCTTCAGGTCTTCATGATGAACAGCATTTGTCGTCTGCTTATGATACTGCGATGATGCTCTATTTTGGGATGAAAAATAAAGAATTTAAAAAGATTGCTTCTACGGAGCAGTACACCAGGACGGGCAAACAACCGGGCGTCTGGGAAAACAAGCATCGGCTTATCACATCAGACACAGACGCGGTGGCAGGTAAAACTGGTTTTACGAAAGCGGCAGGCAGGACGTTGGCCACTTACTTCGAGAAGAATGGGAAGAAAGTGATTGTCGTTACATTAAACAGTGGGAATGATTGGAACATTCATAAATCGCTTTCGGCGAAAGTTTTCCAGGAGTATTCTGTTGTAACTGTTGCTAAGAAAGGTGAGTATTCGGTCTTGCCTGGCGTTACCGCCAAGTTGAAGAAACCTATAAAAGTGTTGCTCAAACCCGAAGAGAAGAGTAAAGTTAGTTCAGTCATGCTAATTCCGCGAGATGAGACGCAATCATCACTAGGACAATGGACAGTCTCCCTGGACCAAGAGCCTTTAGTGACTGTGGAAGTTGAACTAAAACGCAAATGAGATCTTTTGTACGAAAAAGATGACTAAGAAAAGTTGAAACTCTATGAAGCAGAGGACTACTTAAAGCCTCTGTTTTTTCTTTTTTTCTTGAAAAAGGGACGAGCGTTATGGGAAGAGGTCAATTTCCTTTGTTTTAAGCAGGTTTTATGCGGTCTTCTTTTCATTTGCATAAAAATATGACATAATTTTTTAGACTGAAGAATGAGGTGACGGAAATGGAAAGACTACAAAAAGTATTAGCACGAGCTGGTGTTGCATCCCGCCGAAAAGCTGAAGGGTTAATCCTGGAAGGCAAAGTTAAAGTGAATGGATCCGTTGTAACGGAACTTGGAACAAAAGTGACAAATTCAGATAGAGTGGAAGTTGAAGGTATCCAAGTCGTAAAAGAAAACTTCGTTTACTATTTATTGTATAAACCAAGAGGCTACATTTCAACGGTTCACGATGAAAAGGGACGAAAGACAGTACTGGATCTTATGCCAGGCGTTGAACAACGGATTTTCCCTGTGGGACGACTTGATTATGACACGTCAGGTGTAATCATCATGACGAATGACGGTGATTTCTCTTACACAATGACACATCCTAAGTTCGGAATACGGAAGCAATACATTGCAAAAGTGAAAGGGATTCCAACTCGGGAAGCACTCAAGAAGCTCGAGCATGGAATTGAATTAGAAGACGGCTTAACTGCTCCTGCAAACGTTAAGATGCGTTCAATGGATAAGAAAGCGCAAACTGCACTCATTGAAATTACAATTTCTGAAGGCAAAAACCGCCAAGTTCGTCGTATGTTTGACGCCATCGGATGCCCGGTTGTGAAATTACGACGGGAATCATTTGCATCCCTTACCACATTAAGTTTGAATGCAGGTGAAGCGCGTGAGTTGACTACTCATGAGGTAAAACAACTGCGTGTTCTTGCGGAAACCGGTAAAATTGGATAAATTGTGACACAAATGTTTCACAAAACACTCACGAACGAAGCCGATTAGAAAACACATCTTTGTTATAATGAAGGATGCTATGCACGTTTCGAAATACCAAAGTTAGGAGGGAGCGAAGTGGCTAAGATGGACAAAAAGAAGAAGCGCCTATTCATTAGGGGAGCGATCTTACTAGTCTTGGCGGCGGCCATTGTCTTTGCACTTACTTCTAAGAAAGAAACAAAAGTACTTGCTGTCGGAGATAAAGCGCCGAACTTTGAACTACAGGATATGAATGGGAAGAAAGTAAAACTTTCTGATTATGAAGGACAAGGAGTGTTTTTGAATTTCTGGGGTACATGGTGTCCGCCTTGTAAAAAAGAAATGCCGTATATTGAAAAGCATTTCAAGGAGTTCACTAACAAAGGTGTCCAAGTTCTTTCTGTTAATATCGCTGAATCTGAGTTTAAAGTGAATACATTTATAGACCAATACGGACTAACATTCCCTGTTCTGATCGACAAGAACAAAAGTGTGAGCCGAAATAGTTATAATGTAGTCCCATTGCCTACGACAATGCTGATCGATAAAAATGGTGTTATTAAACAAATTGTTACTCGAGAAATGAGCGAAGCTGAAATTGTGTCTCTTATGGAGAGCATTCAACCCGAATAAGGAGCATGGTATCCAATGAGTAAAATTAAATGCCAGTGCGGTCACGAAAATCCTTTCGGAACCGTCCTTTGCGAAAAGTGTGGTCGCCCGCTTACTGATGAAGCGAAAAAAAGTGAAATGGTCGACATGCGTTATGAAGGATCCGCAAGACGTTCGCAAACTTATAAAAAATCAGTCATCGATAAGATTTGGAACTTCTTCTCTAGTGTTAAAATTGGTGTCAGTATAATTATTGCAGTTCTAACGACGTCAGCAATTGGTACAATCTTTCCTCAAAAGTTCTATGTCCCAGTGAGTGGAAATGATCCTTCAGAGTATCTGGAATATTATGAACGCCTTTATGGTACTGTTGGGAAATTGTATTATCAGCTTGGATTTTATGATATGTATAACAGTTGGTGGTTCAAAATTTTAATTGGCATGCTTGGAACGTCAATTATTATTGCCAGCTTGGACCGGGTTATTCCGCTTTACAAATCATTAACAAAACAGCGGACGAAACGTCATCCATCCTTTATGAAGCGTCAGAGGATTTACGGGGAAAGTGATGTCTCTGATTCTGATGAATCTCTTAAAAATGCTGAAAAAGCTCTAAAGGATTTACACTATAAAGTAAAGGTCGAAGATGGTGCAATCCTCGCTGAAAAAAATCGGTTTGGACGTTGGGGCCCATATGTTAACCATACAGGACTTATCATATTTTTATTAGGTGTGTTAATGCGAGGTATACCAGGGTTTTACGTCGACGAAACGATGTGGATCCGCGAAGGGGAAACACGAGAAATTCCTGGAGCACCTGGATACTTGCTTGAAAATGTTGACTTCTCTGTAGAAACGTATTCGCAAGGTGAAGCGGACGAAGTTTTCGGTGAGGCGCTCGAAAAAAATGGTGCAATCGTGAGCGAGTTCAAATCTGATGTTAAACTCTATAAAGAAAAAGAAGGTTCACTGCCAGGTTCTTCAGATGTTGAATTCATGAAAGAATATCCTATCATTGTCAACAAACCATTGAAATTTGATGGGTATAGCATTTTCCAAATGGATTACAAAACAGGTGAATTGAAAACAATGACGTTCTCCTTGATGAACAAAAAGACAGAACAGTCTGTTGGAGAATTCACAGTCGATCTTAACGAGCCGGCTAAAGAATACGATCTTGGGAATGGAACTTCAATTGAACTCATGGAATATTTTGCAGATTATGATGGGATTGTCGATGGACAACCTTCATCAAAGTCACCTATTCCGAACAACCCGGCATTTATATTTAATATGAAGACTCCTGAACATCCAGATGGCGAGAAGAGTTTTGTTGCTATTCGTCAGACTCTAGAAGTTGAGCCAAATGATTACGAGGCTAAGTTCCTCTCTGCTGAAACTAGAGATGCATCTGGTCTCACAATCCGTAAAGACAAGACACTTTATATTCTTTTGTTAGGTGGAATCGTCTTTATGATTGGTGTAATCCAAGGGTCATATTGGCAGCATAGAAGAATTTGGATTCAAAAAGGATCGGGTTCTGAGATGATTATTGCAGGACACACCAACAAAAACTGGTATACACTTAAAAAAGATTTGGATAAAGTAAAAGAAGTAGCTACTCTTCCAGCGTATACCGATAAGCAGGACAAAGAAGCTGTCATTGATACGACGGAAGGAGAGACAAAATAATGGATTACGCGGCATTAAGTGCGAATTTACTGCTAGTATCATTTATCGCCTACCTGGTCGGCACCTTCTTTTTCGGAGGGGCAGTCAAGGTTTCTAAAACAGAAAAAACCTACAAAGATAGTATGTGGGGGAAAATCGGGATTGTAGTTACAATCATAGGTTTTGTTTCTCAACTTGGATATTTCATAACGCGCTGGATTGCAGCGGGACATGCTCCTGTCAGTAATATGTTTGAATTTACAACTGCGTTCAGTATGATGCTGGTCGGATCATTCATTCTCATTTTCTTTATTTACAAAACACCTTCTCTCGGTTTGTTCGCGCTTCCCATTGCGATTGTCATTATCGCATATGCTAGTATGTTCCCTAGAGAAATCACACCACTAATTCCAGCACTGAAGAGTTATTGGTTAACTGTACACGTTATTACAGCAGCGCTTGGTGAATCTATTCTTGCTATTAGTGCGGTAGCCGGACTGATCTACCTAGCAAAGAACGTAGACTTGACAAAGAAGTCTAAAGAACGATTTTGGCTTGAAGCAGTTATGTTCACTGTTGTTTTAGTTCTTGGATTTGTTGTTTCGTCAACAGCGTTCAGCCTTTCAGGTTATGAAGCAGACTTTACGTATGTCGACAAAAACGGCAAAGCTTCTGAAATGACGTATAACATGCCACCTTTGTTTGGCATGAGTGAGTACGAACAGGTCACAACAGATACGATGAAACCATGGTTCGAAATGCCAGCAATCGTCAATGCGAAAACACTAACTACATTTGTATGGTCGCTATTTACGGGAATCATCCTCTATATACTGATCAGACTCATTTTCCGACGACCAATTGCGGCACTCTTACAGCCATTCGCAAAGAAAGCCAATTCACAACTGATGGATGAAATCGGTTATCGATCGGTGCTCATCGGATTCCCTGTATTCACACTCGGAGCTCTTATTTTTGCAATGATTTGGGCACACGAAGCGTGGTCACGATTCTGGGGCTGGGACCCGAAGGAAGTATGGGCTCTCATCACTTGGCTCTTCTACGCAGCTTTCTTGCACCTTCGTCTATCACAAGGTTGGGAAGGCAAGAAATCAGCATGGCTTGCTGTTGCTGGATTCGTCATTATCATGTTCAATCTAGTAGCCGTCAATCTGATCATCGCTGGTCTACATTCATACGCATAACAAAAACTGTGCAGCAAAATCCGCTGCACAGTCTTTTTACGCTTTAATTCTCTGAAATCCTACACAATGTGCAATGTATTAGAGGCAAATAGGTGTACTAGTTTCTTTTTTCACGCTGGACAAGTACAATGAAAGAAGTAGTTTTGAAAGGAGCAATCGTCAATGGATGAAAACTTAAAATTGCTCGTCGTGGACGACGAAGACCGAATTAGACGGCTTCTTACGATGTATCTCTCTCGTGAGGGATATGAAATGGACGAAGCATGTGATGGTGCAGAAGCGCTTGAAAAAATTGAAGAAAATCATTATGACTGTATCTTACTTGACGTCATGATGCCTGAAAAAGACGGAATGGAAGTTTTGGAAGAACTAAGAATAGCTGAAAACCAAACCCCTATTATTTTATTAACTGCAAAAGGGGAAGAATCTGACCGGGTCACAGGGTTCGAAACAGGAGCGGATGACTATATCGTCAAACCATTCAGTCCCCGTGAAGTGGTACTCCGTGTAAAAGCGCTATTACGACGCGCGGGTTCATTTAACGGATCTCCGAGCGCTGCAACCTCTAAAGACTTAGTCGTATTTCCGCAACTAACAATTGACCACGACGCACATCGAGTCACGGCAGAAGGTAAAGAGGTTAGCTTGACACCAAAAGAGTACGAATTGTTGTATTTCTTGGCGAAAGCGCCAGACAAAGTGTTTGACCGCGAGCAGTTGTTGAAAGAAGTATGGCACTACGAATTTTTTGGTGACCTCAGAACCGTGGATACTCATGTGAAGCGTTTAAGAGAAAAGCTGAACAGAGTTTCTGAACAAGCAGCCAAAATGATTGTAACTGTATGGGGAGTCGGCTATAAGTTTGAGGTACCGACTGAATGAATAGAATATGGAATTCAATCGTCGGGAAGCTATGGGCAACCATATTGCTTCTCGTTTCATTTGTCCTGTTTATTGTCACGGCATTGTTATTAGAGTTCTTTGATAACTTCCATACACGTCAAGCTGAAGAAACACTTGCACGTGAGGCGAAAACAGTTGGGAGTATTATCATTGACCACGAAAACGAATCTGCTATGAAACTCGTCGTCAACGATATTCTGAATAACGGCACTCATGCCATGGTTGTTGGTAACGATGGGCAAGTCGTTTACTCATTCCATGAGGGAGTGGCAAATGTTGAATCGATTGAAGAGAAGATTTTAAGTGATAAGTTATTCAGCGGAAAAAATGAGGACGAGAATTCCTCGAAACAAATGATTCTTCCTTCTTTAACTGAAAAAGAAGTTTCAGAACGCTATATTGTATCATCCACACCGTTGCCAAATGAAGGTGAAGGCTACGTTGTTGTATACCAAAGTTTTGAAGCAATCCATGACACGACCAAATGGACAACGCATATCGTATTACTTTCTGCTTTTATCGCTTTCATATTAACGACATTTTTCGCATTCTTCCTTTCAACACGAATAACCCGACCTTTACGGCAGATGAAGGAAGCTGCTTTCGAGTTATCAAAAGGAAATTTTGACGCCAGAATTCCGGTGAAGCAAAATGATGAAATTGGTCAACTCTCTACAGCGTTTAACCAAATGGGTCGACAGTTGAAGTACAACGTGGAGCTCATTAAACAGGATAAAGAACAATTATCGAGTATTTTAACGTCTATGACAGATGCAGTAATTACGTTCAACCGGGATAACACAATTCTGCTCAGTAATCCCCAAGCAGAGAATGTTTTACAAAAATGGTCATTTATCAATCAAGACTCAAAAGAACTGTTGCCTCCTGAAATCATTCATATGTTGGAGCATGCTGTCATGTTTGCAGAGGAAGTGGATGCTGAATTAGAGCTTGGGAAAAGATTTTTTGTCGTGAAAATTAGTCCCTTATATAGCAAAAATAGCATTCGAGGAGCAGTAGCGGTCCTCCGGGATATGACAGAGCAACACCAGCTTGACAAATTGCGATCTGATTTCATTGCAAATGTATCTCACGAATTAAGAACGCCTATCTCCATGCTTCAAGGATATAGCGAGGCGATACTTGACGGGGTTCCTGAAACTGCCGAAGAAAACCATGAAATGGTGAAGATCATTCATGATGAATCTCAGAGAATGGGTCGATTGGTGACAGATTTGCTTGACCTAGCACGGATGGAATCTGGACATATGCGTTTGTACAAATCGGAAATGGCTGTTATTCCATTTTTAGAGCGGATGCGTAACAAATTCATGCAAGTTGCGAAGGACGCAAACGTCGATCTTGAAGTTGAGGCTAATGGATCTGAAATGCTACATTTGCAAGCGGATGAAGATCGAATTGAACAAGTTTTCACCAATTTAATCGACAATGCAATTCGTCATACACCTGACGGAGGGCGTGTAAAACTTTCTGTTGAAAAATATCCTAAATCCGTTGCTATCTCTGTAATTGATACAGGGAGTGGAATTCCTGAAGAAGATTTACCCTTCGTATTTGAACGTTTCTACAAAGCTGACAAGGCTCGAACGCGTGGTAAAAGCGGAACAGGTCTTGGCCTTGCAATTGCGAAAAATATTGCGGATTCTCACGGTGGAAGTATAAGTGCAAGAAGAGGTGAGAAGGAAGGCACAATCTTTACATGTGTGCTACCTCTAGAGTAATTTAACATGTAACTTTAGCAGTATATGGCCGTCAACTTATGTGAACGAGGAGGATTATTGTGGACGACTCCGTATTTCATCATTTATATGAAACGTATCATCATGATGTATTTAACTTTCTGACATACTTGACGAAAAATCGTCAACTTGCAGAAGACCTATCCCATGAAGTCTACGTGAAAGCGATTCGTGCCTATTCCTCGTTTGAGGGACGAAGCAGCGAAAAAACTTGGTTGTTTGCCATCGCTAAGAATGTATCGATCGATTATTTCCGGAAAACGAAAGTACGCAGTAAGCATGACGCTACATTTTTCGACTGGGACAAAGATGACTTGAAATCGACAGATAAGACACCGGAGCAACAATCGATTGATAAAGAACAAATGCATTCGGTTCTTGAAAAACTGGATTCGTGTACGCTAGATCAGCGTCTTGTCATCATAATGCGCTATTTCAATGACCTGTCGATTTCAGATACAGCTGAAGTGCTTGGATGGTCTGAAGGAAAAGTGAAAACAACGCAACATCGCGCACTGAAAAGCTTAAGGACAAAAGTAACTTCGGCAGGACTAGAGAGGGGGGAGCCGAGTGAATCACGAACAAAAAGATGATGAATTGGAAAAGCTCCTTCACTCTATGCCGAAATTAAAGGATGAGCGATCTAAGGAAGAAGTACTGGAACGTTTGAAGAATGATGAGCGACTTACTAAAAGACCAGCCACGCCGTTGCGCAAGAAAAACCGCGTTGTTCCCTTAATAGTGGCAGTAGCAGCAGTCTTACTAGTTGCGATACTGATTCCTTCTTTCATGAGCTCTATGGACACTGGGAAGCAATCAGCAGATGAGGCGTCAATCCAAAGTGATTCAGAGGGTGTGCCTGCAGCTGCAAGAGAAGATAAAGAGATGGAGAACTTTTCAAAAGATGCTAGTTCAAAATCTGCCGTTTCAATGGGAGATGCTACTCAATATGCCGTTTATCCAGCTGATTTGGATGGAGGACGCATATTGCATATAGGGTTACAGGATGCTCAGGCTGTCAGTATTCCAGTGTCTATTCTTTTGTCAAAAGAACAGTTAGAAGCTAAAGGGCTAACGGGAGCGTCGACAGATCTGGAGCTTTACGAGGCATTTACTGGAGAGTTGGATGAGCAAGCGCTAGGTTTTAAACCGATGCACCCAATAGATGCGACATTTTCTGAAAAAGGAAATCAGCTTAGCGTCCTACTTAGTGATACGCATGAGTATGACTCGTCAACTGCTATACAGGAAGTGTTTCTTCACTCCTTGATGCAGACTTTCCCATCATATCGTGATATTCGAATATTAGATGATTCTGGAAAGCCAGCAGAGTTTGATCAAGTAGGTCAGCTTGAGCCGATCGATATACAAGCAGAACTAGCCAATACTCCATACTACGTCTACAAATTAGAAGATGGTCGAAAGGTGCTTTCACCAAACTCCATGTATCAAGCAGAGTCATTTAAAGAAGCCCTTCAACTCATGCGAACAGCACCAAATGGTCAGTATGATCCTGTGATTCCAAAAGAGATGGATTTCACTGTCATAGTAAATGATGGAATTGCTGAAGTTGAATTTAACAACAACTTACAACTAGATTCCTTACCAATGGATGAAGCAAGTCAACTAATTGATGGGCTTGCGTTAACAGCGGCTAGTTTCGATCTTCAGCTAAAAGTAGTCAATGTTGAACCATTGGATTGGAATGGATTGAATTTCAGAGCACCTCTCAAAGAGGTGGTCGGAGCGAATCCGATGCCACTTATTTTGAAGTAACAGTCAATCTGTAAACATACAAGTTTACAGATTGTTTTTTTTTCTATATACTAGTGGTGTAACAAAATATTGATTCATCTTCGGGGCAGGGTGAAATTCCCGACCGGCGGAAATGGAAGCGAAAGCTTTTTAGCCCGCGAGCTTAACAGCTGATTCCAGTGAGATTCTGGAGCCGACAGTATAGTCTGGATGGGAGAAGGTGAAGGCGAAGCCGTCTTTTTGTCTGTTAGGCAACGGCTTATTTAAGTGCGAGCATTCTATTGGGTGCTAGTGTCTTATTTAAACACGTCTACACACTCCCTTTAGCATGAATTTGCTGAAGGGTATTTTTGTGAAGACAGGCGAAAGATTAGGCAGATCCTTTCCTCTTTGTGAAGTGAATCGCAAAAGGAGAGAGTAGTATGAATAGCAAGAAATTACGGGTGATGATTTTAGTCGCCATCCTAGGTAGCATTTCCACAGTACTAATGCAGTTTAACTTCCCGCTACCAGCACTACCAGGTTTTTTGAAGATCGATTTTAGTGAAATTCCCGCAGTATTAGCGGTGATGACGCTAGGTCCGGTCGCAGGAATTCTTGTAGAGTTATTGAAGAACGTTCTCTACTGGTTCTTATCAGGAAGTCCGACAGGTGTACCTGTTGGGGAAATAGCTAATTTTGTGACTGGCGTATTGTTCATCATGCCGATCTACTTTATTTTCAACAAATTCCGTACCTCGCGTGGCTTGACTGTGGGACTTATATCAGGCACAATTTCCATGGCAGTTGGCATGAGTCTGTTAAATTATCTAGTCTTCTTGCCGGCATACACGTATTTCTTAAATGCACCGCCAGTAACTGGAGACGGACTTTATACAATGATCGTCTTAGGTATCTTGCCGTTCAACCTAATTAAAGGTGCTATATTAATGGGGATCTCCTTACTGCTATTTAAAAGTATGCAGAACTGGATTTCTCAACAACATCGCAAATTATCGGTTTGAAATAGAAAAACAGGCTACCCGCTAAAATGCGGGTAGCCTGTTTTTAGTCTTCATATTTAAGTGGATCGCCTTCGAATGGATCATCTGCAATTTTGATAGAGTCTGTTGGACATCCGTCAAATGCATCTTCAAGGTCCTCCAGCAGTTCTTCTGGAACTTCAGTATTTCCCGTGTTATCATCGAGGATAACAAACGCAATTCCTTCATCATCATAATCATAAATATCAGGCGCTGCAGCTCCGCAAGCTCCACAAGCGATACATGTGTCCTGATCTACGATAGTAAACTTTCGAGTAGACATGTTCGTTCTCTCCTCTTTTCTTCGCACTAGCAACTAGGTACTTCATCCATTCTAAAACGGTTTTCTACAGTTTTCAACCTTTAACCACTAGAAAGTAGGGATTCTTAGTGAAGTTGAGTTCAATAATTTTAAAGATCGCAGAAAAAATGGATGGGCAAAGGTCTTTAAATGCGAGTTTACATGTCTTACGTGGAAAGCGTTCAGGGCAAACACTCCAAGATATCGATTATTTTTCAATAAAACCATATTTTTCGCTACTCCCGAAACTAGCAGATTCAACTTTTGCAGAAGCTGTCAGGGCCCTTCAACATGAAGGATTGATAAGAGAAAGTGAAGGCATTGTAACAGTCACGGAAAAGGGAAAGCGAACGGAAAAAGAACTACGAGTTTTTCACTTTGATGGCTGGAATTATAGAGGAAGGGAAGAGATTTTCTTTTTGAGATTGGTCTTACTTGTACAAACGCTATCTCAGTTACGAGAATCCCGAAATTCTTTTCATCCAATTACGAATGACCGTAAGATCCAGCAGTTTGTGAAAGAAGTATTAAGAAGTCTTTACGATGCAAGACAGAATAGCGCACGTTATTTAGCAGGTGAGCTGCTACTAGCTTTGGAAATGACCGGTATTTCTGACCTTCAAGCATCCATATTGAGTCACCGCTTAACCGGTGTGGACGCTTCAGGCTGGACGTGGGAGCAACTTGAAGAAGCAACAAGCGAACCTGTCGCCAGTTTACAACTCGAATATTTAGAAGCGCTACACCGATTAATTGCTGTATCTGAAAGTGAAGAGTTTGCTGAAAAACTCCCGATATTACAAAAGCTTGCATATGGTATTCGTATTGAAACACCACTAACAGATTCGACCGCGATTACAAAAAAGTTGTTTGACCAAGGAGTGTCTATTGAAGAGATTGCAAGTACACGTCAGTTAAAAGTGAATACCATTGAGGATCATATTTCAGAAATTGCAGCGAATGATAGAGATTTTCCCATTTTACGATTTGTAAAACGTGAAGATCAGCTAGCGGTCAAGATGGAAGTGAAAAACAATGATGTCAAACGCCTACGTCTTCTGAAAGATAAGTTTCCTCATTTATCCTATTTTCAGCTTCGTCTTATTATGAGTACAATGAAAGGAGAACACGTGTAATGGAGCTTCATCATGAACTTAAAGTACGATTTGGATTTGACGAATTTCGACCAGGCCAAGAAAGTGTCATACGCTCAATATTGGGACGAAATGATACACTTGCAATACTGCCAACCGGAATGGGGAAGTCGTTGTGCTATCAGCTGCCTGGTGAGATGCAGGATGGGCTTGTCCTCATCATATCCCCACTCGTTTCTTTGATGGAAGACCAGGTGGCGAGTATTCGCAGGCGTGGCGAAAAGCGCGTTGCGGCAGTTAATTCATTTCTATCATCTGAACAACGAAAATACATATTTGATGAAATTCATAAGATAAAATTTCTATTCATCTCTCCTGAAATGATTAGTCGCCCTGATATGACAAATTTTTTGATGAGATTACCGATTTCAATTCTAGTGGTGGATGAAGCCCATTGTATTTCCCAGTGGGGGTTCGATTTTCGTCCAGATTATTTGCGTCTAGGAGAGTTCATCCACTTAGCTGGAAATCCTCCAGTTTTAGCGTTGACCGCTACTGCTGATGCGAGAGTAGAAGCAGATATCATCCACTACTTACAAATGTCTAAACCGACCGTCATTCGCCAGTCCTTGGATCGACCTAATTTAACGTATGCGGTTCAACAACTGGAAACGGAAGCTGATAAGACTACATGGCTGAAAGAACGATTAATAACGACTAAGGGTCCCGGAATTATTTATGTTGCCTCGAGGAAACGTGCGGAAGAACTGACACGTGTACTTCAGCAAGAAGGAATTACGATTGCTTCGTACCATGCAGGAAAAGAAGCAGGGGACCGTAATATTATTCAGCAACAATTTCTGACTGGGGAAATATCTTGGATTTGTGCAACTAATGCATTTGGAATGGGCGTACATAAAGACGATATCCGGCAAGTTATTCATGACCAAATGCCGGCATCTGCAGCTGCGTATGTTCAAGAAGCGGGCCGTGCGGGTAGAGATGGAGAGAGGTCCAGTGCAATCTTGTTGTATGTTACAGACGACGAGCAGAAAGTTCGTTTCATTGTGCAAAAGGATTTGCCTGATGAACCACAAGTCCATCATTTTATGGCGATGCGGGCTTCTGGTCAGTCGATAGAATCTTCAGCAGAACTTGCGGGGATTTCTGAAACGGGATCCAGAGTTGTTCAGTATTATCTGGAATCACTCACTTTAGAAGATGTTCTTAAAACGTTCACAAAATTAAAGTACGACAAAGAAGAAAAGTTAAGGCAAATGATTGCCTATGTACATGAGAAGACCTGTTTACGAGGGAAGTTACTCTCTTATTTTGATGAGACATTTCAGACGAATCCTGATATGTGCTGTTCCGTATGCGGCACGGCTAATGACGATTGGCTTTTAAGCAACGAGAGTTTAGGAAATCGAAGACGACTCCTACAATGGGAGGAGAGAATTCAACTACTGCTTTGTTAGGAGACCTTATTGCCGTTTACTTTTACGACAAAATTCGTCATAATAAAGATATAGTAATAGGGGATAGGAGAATGCCACTATGACAAAAAGTGACTATAACTCAGAGTTCGAAGAAAATAGAAAAGAGATCGACTTAGGTGAGGATACTAAAGCAGATCTGCCCTCTCGCGTTAAATTACGTCAGAATAAGAATGCGACTCCTAAGCGGAATAAGAAAGAATCTAGCAAAGGTCTCACGCTCATCAATGTTATTCTTGTTCTCTTTACATTAATCCCGATTGGAATATTTGTGTATGTTCTTTCAGATTTGTATAATCCTAAAGACGATACTACCGTCAATATTGATAAATCGGATGTGAAATATGAACTTGGTTCAAGTCAGTCACCGAATTCTTCGAATGATGTGGCGTCCGATTCTAATGAAAAAGAAGATGACGATTCGAAAAAGGATGACACCGCTAAAAAGGATGAGAAAACGGATTCACAGAAGTCCGAAAATAAGCCTGTAGCCACACCAAAACCGGATCCAAAACCAGAAACGAAACCAGACCCAAAACCAGATCCAAAACCAGATCCAAAACCAGATCCAAAACCAGAAACAAAGCCGGATCCAAAGCCGGAAGAGAAGCCAGCTGCAAAATCACATACCGTTCAACCGAGCGAAACGCTTTATCGAATTTCGGTCACTTATTATGGTTCGGGTAGTGGGGTTGAGAAAATTAAAGCGGCAAATGGTTTATCATCAAATTCAATCAGCGTTGGACAGACGCTGGTCATTCCTTAATTACAAATTTCGAAAAGGCAAAGTACGCTAACTTTGCCTTTTTCATATGGTAGGTGGATGTATGAAAAATGTTTGGATTGGAATACGTGTGTTATTCACGTGTTTAAGCTTATTGCTTGGATGTATGTTTTATAGTGCACATAAGAATTCTATAAAAACCCACCGCATGAAAGTAAAAAATTCCTCCAAAGCCGACTCACAACTTAATGTATTTTTTATAAGTGATGTGCATCGCAGAAGAATACCTACTAAACTGTTAGACAAAGTCCGATTACGGTCCAGTTCAGTTGATCTAGTTATTATTGGTGGTGATGTGGCTGAGAACGGTGTCCCATCAGAAAGAGTGAAAAGTAATGTGGAAAAGCTATCTACATTAGGACCGGTTTACTACGTATGGGGAAATAATGATAGAGAAATTGGAGAATCCGTCATTCGAGAAATTATAAAGGGCGTCGACGGAACAATACTTGATAACGAAAGTGTTCGCATCCCGGAGCATCCAGATTGGATTATTAGTGGTGCAGATGATCCTTCGAGTGGAAATACAAACTTACAAAAAGCTGTGTCATACACTGAAGAGTATACGTATCAGCTTATTGCAGTTCATAATCCTTCGTTGTTCAAAAAACTTCTCCAGATTTCTAATCCTGAGCTTCTCCTAGGTGGCCATACACATGGAGGACAAATTCGCTTTGGACCTTTTGGAATGCAACCACAGGGAGAATTTAAGGATGAAAAGGAACATGCACAACTGATAAGCAATGGTTTTGGCACAACGTTGGTTCCACTACGTTTTGGGGCTCCCCCTGAAACTCATCTTATTAAAATTGAGTATAAAAAAAGGAGTGAAACAAGTCGACATGCTTAAAACAGATGCCATTATTATAGGAGCAGGTCCTTGTGGACTATCTGCTGCTATTCATTTACAACGATTAGGTCTTGATGTGTTGCTGATTGAAAAGGGAAGTATTGTAAACTCGATTCACAGCTATCCCACACATCAGACATTTTTCAGTTCAAGTATGAAATTATCAATCGGTAACATTCCATTTATAACTGCGAAAGATAAACCTCAACGTAATGATGCGCTTGTTTACTATCGAACAGTTGCCGAACTCGAACAATTAACGATAAACAGTGGTGAAACAGTTGTATCTGTTGAAAAAACAGGGCAAGTGTTTCATCTCACAACGGATAAGAGTGTGTATGAAGCTTCATACGTTGTAGTTGCTACAGGTTATTACGACCAACCTAATCGCCTTGAAGCTGTCGGTGCCGACTTACCAAATGTTCATCACTATTTTAAGGAAGCGCACCCATACTTCCGAAAGAATGTAGTAGTCATCGGAGGAAAAAACTCTGCAGTAGATGCTGCGCTTGAGCTTGAGCGAGCAGGTGCTAACGTGACAGTTGTTTATCGCGGTGCCTCTTACTCACCTAGTGTGAAGCCCTGGATCTTACCTGGGTTTGAAAGTCTGGTGAATAACGGGAAAATCAGAATGATTTTTCAAGCTACTGTAGAAGAAATTAGGAGAGATGCAGTCCGGATCCGTACCGAGACAGGCGTTGAAGAAATCGAGTCGGATACTGTGTTTGCAATGATTGGTTACCACCCGGACTACAATTTCCTAGGAAGTATAGGAATCGAGTTGGAACAGGAAAGCGGATGCCCATTATATAACGAGGAAACGATGGAAACCTCAGTAGAGGATCTCTACATTGCGGGTGTGATTGCTGCCGGTAATAATGCAAACTCAATCTTTATTGAGAACGGACGGCATCATGGAGAGGCCATTGCTTTATCGATTTCCGAAAAGATGAAAGCAAATTGTTAACAGAATAGGTAATTGTTTCTGTATTTGTGATATAATCACCCTGATTGGGGGTGCGAAGCTTGATAATTTTGTTTACAGTTGCAATCGCTCCGTCACTGGCATTATTTAGTTATCTTTACTTAAGAAAAGAAATTTCAAGGGAACCTTCGCGCACTCTTTTTCAAGCCTTTGTTTACGGAGCAGTCATGACGTTTCCGATTCTGTTCGTTCAACATGTTTTCGTCGAGGAACAGGTCTTTACCAATGAATTTTTACAGAATACTGTATTCACAGGTGCTTTGGAAGAATTTTTTAAATGGCTAATTTTATTAGTCTTTGTTTACAAAAATTTTGAGTTTGAAGATGTGTATGACGGAATTCTTTTCGGAGCCAGTGTATCGCTAGGGTTCGCGACAGTTGAAAATATCCTGTTTTTGTTTACATTTGGGCTGGATACGGCGTTCATTCGTGCGTTATTGCCGGTTTCCAGCCATGCATTGTTCGGTGTTGTTATGGGATACTATTTTGGAAGATCGAAATTCGCAGTGGCGGATAGAAAAAAATGGAACTTATTAATTGCGTTGATTTTTCCATTTGTGTTACATGTTACCTACAATGCAATTTTGGAAATTCATGATCTATGGTTATATTTAATGATTCCATTCATGTTGTTTTTATGGTGGTTCGGACTTACAAGAGTGAAATACGCACATGTTTTTGCAATGAGACAAATTCAAAAAAGAGCACGATGAAAACCATCCATTATTATTGGATGGTTTTTTTGTGTGGAAATGGAACAACGCGTCATAATTCCACCGATTTAGGACAGTCTAAAGGTACAAGAAGAACGACTGGAGGAAACGACATGAACAAAACAATACGCACAATGTTGATTGGATTGCTCTTTTTTGTAGGTATTCAATTGTCACTTTCAACTGACACTCACGCTTTCACGGATCGGGGACTTGCTAAAGGGACTAAAGGAGACGATGTTATTGAACTTCAAGCTAGGCTTCAATATATCGGGTTCTTCAAGGGTAAGATAGACGGAAATTTTGGGTATCAGACGTATTGGGCTTTACGCGAGTTTCAGGAGAAGTATGGGATGCCTATAGATGGTATCGCAGGAACTAAAACAAAGAAAAAGTTAACTTCGGTTTCTTCGTATGACAAGAAATTTGTCATGGACAATATTAAGGCCGGTAAAGAATTTACTCATTATGGAGGCAAGCCGTTGTCGTCTCAAGTTAAAGGTGGGGCTGCTAATTCAAAACCAAGTACCAATACCCAAGTCCCTTCAAAATATAGTGAGGACGATCTTAAGCTATTAGCGAATGCTGTATATGGTGAATCCCGAGGGGAACCTTATGAAGGTCAAGTGGCTGTAGCAGCTGTCATCTTAAATAGAATCGAGCATCCTGACTTTCCGAATACGGTTGGTGGTGTGATTTTTCAACCAGGTGCATTTACAGCTGTTTCAGATGGTCAAATTTGGCTAGAACCTAATGAACGAGCAAAAGAGGCAGTAATAGATGCAATGAATGGATGGGATCCTTCAGAGAACGCAATTTATTACTTTAATCCGATAACTGCTACAAGTAAATGGATCTGGTCACGCCCTCAAATTAAAAAAATAGGGTTGCACATTTTTTGTAACTAACAAGAACTTCTTACTTGTCGTGAAACTATAACTAATACAGAAAGCAGGTGTAGTACATTCTTATGAAAAAATTAGTGTTTCTTGCTGTTTTCGCGATTGTTGCGTTATCTGCGTACTCCTATTCGACAGCTACACAAAATAAGGATTTGCAAAATGCATTGTCTGTGCAATATGCAAAAAATATTTCTGATGCCTCTTCGAAGCTGCAAGACTTAGACGAAGCCGTTAAGAAGACGTTGCTATTCAATCAAGGCAAAGGAGATCTTGAGGCTCGCGAGGATATTTGGCGGTTGTCTTCGGATATTCAACAATCAGTCGCATCACTTCCTCTCGACCAAGGATTTTCGACAACGTGGATGAACTACTTAGGAAGGTTAGGAAAGTTTTCTAAAGAAGGAGATGAAAAGACTGATCCTACAGAATTTCACAAAGTAATGGATCGTGCTTCACAAAATATTCAAAGTCTATCAGACCAATGGTCAGTTGCAACTGCCGATATGGCTAGTGGAAATCTTTCAATGGCTGAATGGCAGGACCGACTGGACGGAGAGAAAGCTTCTTTCGACTGGAAAGGATTAAGTGCATCCATTCAACAATATACGGAAAGTGATTTCCCACTAACAGCGAGTGAATCCGACGCGTTAAAGAAAAAAGAATTAAAGAATATTAAAGATCCTGCTGTCACCAAAGAAGAAGCGCTAACTAAATTCAAAAAATTATTCCCCGATGTGTCTAACCAAGTTATTGACACAACAGAAAGTAAGCCAGGTGCAGCCTATCCATTTTATCATATCCGTTTTGCAGATAATGACTCGGTAGGATATATTGACATCACTAAAAAGGGAGGACATATTCTTTCCTTCCTAACAGAACGACCTTCGGGTGCAGGTACTATGGAATTAGACAGTGTTCGTAATCGGGTAGAAACATTCTTAAAAGATTCAGGATACACTGATGTAGTGTTTGAAGAAGTAAGAGAAAACGACACAGCTTTTCACTTTGTTTATACGCGAGTGGAGAAAATGCATAAGGCGAAAGTGTTATCTGATACAATCCAGATAAAAGCAGCAAAAGAAGATGGTCGGATTCTGGGTCTTAATGCTGCGGAGTATATTCGAAAAGAACAGCTTAAAGATCAACCAATGATTACAATAGATTGGAAAACATTTTTTCATAAGAACGTAAAAGTAAATAAACAAGAACTTGTTTATGTCGAAAATGAACATGGTATTCAACGTCTTGCCTACGCCCCAACTGTAACTCTAGAAGAAAACGGTGAAATTGGTACGTATCTCGTCTTAGTGGACACTGAAACAAAAGACGTAATTAGGACGGAGAAACAACCTTAAAATAGTGATTGGAAAATCCCGCCACTCATGTCATAATACTAGTATGAAATCATGACAGGTGGCGGTTTTATGAAGCTTGCATTAGGAACCTCAATCACAATAGACAAAGATTATACCGAGGAAGGCGAGAAATTTAAAAGTCGAGTAGTGGATATGGGGAAAGATTGTGTAATGATCGATTATCCCACCCATCTTGAAACAGGGAGAACTGCATTCTTTATAGACGGTACTCAACTTTTGGTCTCATTCGTCGATGAGTTGAAAATGGCTTATGTCTTTAAGACTGAAGTGATGGGAAGACTGAATCGAGGAATCCCGATGCTTCAGCTGTCGTATCCAGGTGATTTAGAATTGATAAAAATTCAGCGTCGGGAATTTGTACGTGTAGATTCCCCGTTAGATGTAGCTGTAGATAAAGACGGTATCGTTCATCAACTTGTTGCTGAAGATATAAGTGCAGGCGGAATGGCTGTCAATTTGGCGAAATCAAATTTTGAAGAAGATGATATTGTGAGGTTGACTATTGTTCTTCCCTACGCCAATAATTCCATTAAATATGTGCGAGTAAATGCGAGAATTGTCCGGATTTGGGAAAAAGATGGTAGGAGAATTGCATCCTTGCAGTTCGACCAAATCGATCCGGATTCTCGGCAACAAGTTATTCGTTTATGCTTCGAACGACAATTAAAAAAACGGAATGAATAGGAAAAAGTCTTTAAGAAAAAGACTTTTTCCTTTTCGCTATGGTACAATGTTTGCGAATTGAGTACGGGGGTAATGGAAATGGAAAAAGGAATACAGATTGCAATAGATGGTCCTGCTGCTGCAGGTAAAAGTACAATCGCAAAAATAACAGCAAGTAAGTTGGGATATACCTACATCGATACAGGTGCAATGTACCGAGCTCTAACATATAAGGCGTTAAAAGAGCATATAGATGTATATGACGATGATGCACTCTCTAGTTTGTTGGAGCAGATTGTCATTGAGTTAGTACCAACCGAAGAAGGACAAATTGTCCGTGTAGATGGTGAAGATGTTACGGAAGAGATACGTTCACAGGAAGTTACGTCAAATGTATCTGCTACCGCTGCTCAACCACGTGTCAGAGAGATGATGGTAGAAAAGCAACGACTTTTAGCGAATACTAAAGGGGTTGTAATGGATGGTAGAGATATTGGGACAGCAGTATTACCGAATGCTGAACTGAAGATTTTCATGACTGCTTCCGTGGAAGAACGTGCTGAAAGACGTTTTGTGGAGAACACAAAAAGAGGCATCGATCGTTCGATGGAAGAGCTCTGCCAGGACATCTCGAATCGGGACAAGGCGGATACAGAACGTATCGCATCTCCACTGAAGCAAGCGAGTGATGCAATTTTTATCGATACAACATCGATGAGTATTGAACAGGTTGCAAATACGATTATTCATCATGTAGAAAAGAGGAAGCGCCCATGAATTTATATCCTCTTGGAAAAGCACTATGCACTGCCGTATTAAAACCGTTCTATCGAATCAAAGTAATAGGTCAAGAAAATTTTCCGAAAGACCAAGGCGTTCTTTTGTGTACCAATCATATCGATAACTTAGATCCGCCTGTTGTTGGTTTAACAGCTCCGCGTCCTGTACACTTTATGGCGAAAGAAGAGCTGTTCCAACTACCTTTGTTAAAATCGATATTACCTAATGTGAATGCTTTTCCTGTGAAACGCGGGCTGAGTGATCGTCAGGCGATACGTAAAGCGCTTGAATTACTTCGCTCAGGACAAGTAGTTGGAATGTTTCCTGAAGGAACAAGGAGTAAAACTGGGGAAATAGGGAAAGGACTAACTGGGGCAGGTTTTTTTGCACTAAAAGGGGATGCATTAGTTATGCCTTGTGCAATTATCGGCCCTTATCGCCCATTCAAACAGCTGAAAGTAGTTTACGGGGAGCCTATTGATATGACGCCTTACCGTGAACGGAAAGCTTCTGCCGAAGAAGCAACGGAAGTAATTATGACTGCTATTCAAAAGCTAATAGAAAAAAATCGTTGACACACAAGTTCAATTTTTTGTTTTTATGGGTATATTCCAATAGTATAGAACTATGATTATTATGGAGGAGGACTACATATGACTGAAGAGATGAATGTAGAAGCAATGGACGGGTATAACGAAGGAGATCGGGTGACAGGTAAAGTAACAAAGATTGAAGATAAATCTGTCACTGTAGAAATTTCTGGAGCACCATTTGACGGCGTGATTCCAATCAGTGAATTATCTAGTCTTCACATCGAAACAGCATCAGATGCAGTAAAAGAAGGCGATGAACTTGAACTTTCTATCATTAAAGTTGAAGATGATGCCTTCGTGTTATCTAAACGTACAGTGGATGCTGAAGATGCTTGGGATACATTGGAAGAGCAATTCAATAAATCTGTCACAATTACAACAGAAGTGAGAGATGTTGTAAAAGGTGGTTTAGTAGTGGACTTGGGCGTGCGAGGTTTCATCCCTGCATCGTTAGTCGAAGATCACTTTGTCGAATCATTTGAAGACTACAAAGGTCGCTCAATGGAGTTTAAGATTGTAGAAATGGATAAAGAGAAAAACCGTTTAATCCTTTCACATCGTGCGGTTATTCAAGAAGAGAAATCATCTAAAAAAGAAGAAATACTAGAAAACCTTCACGAAGGTCAAGTCCTTGAAGGAACCGTGCAACGTATTGCTTCATTTGGTGCATTTGTAGATTTGGGCGGTGTGGACGGCTTAGTTCACATTTCACAAATCGCTCATGGACATGTTGAAAAAGTTTCAGATGTCCTAAAAGAAGGCGATAAAGTCCAAGTGAAGATTTTGGCTGTGGATCGCGACTCTGAACGAATTAGCTTATCTATCAAGGAAACGCTAGCTGGACCATGGGAAGGTATCGAGGACAAAGCCCCTAAGGGTGCAGTGTTACACGGAACTGTAAAACGTCTCGTGTCTTACGGAGCTTTTGTCGAAGTATCCCCAGGAGTCGAAGGTCTTGTGCATATTTCAAGAATTTCCCACGACCATATTGGAACACCGAACGAAGTCTTGTCTGAAGGACAAAATGTAGAAGTGAAAGTATTAGACGTCAATCCTAACGACAAACGTCTATCTCTAAGTATTAAAGATCTAACTGATAAAGTAGAGGACACATACGATGGCTACGAAATGCCAGAAGAACCTTCTGGTTTCTCTATCAGTGATGTCATCGGAGATCAGTTAAAAAAGTTCTCTAACTAAAAAGGTTTGCGAACCTGTAACAACTGTATTGAAAGAGATGGCTCTTTTAGGAGCGCCATCTCTTTTTTTTGTGTATAATATGCAGAAGATAGCTTGGAAGGATGAATGACTAATGAGTAAACCAACAGTAGCCATCGTAGGACGTCCGAATGTCGGTAAGTCTACGATTTTCAACAGAATTGTCGGAGAACGAATTTCGATAGTGGAAGATGTCTCCGGTGTGACCCGGGACCGAATTTACAGTGCGGCAGATTGGCTGTCTCACGACTTTAATTTGATTGACACGGGCGGTATTGATATTGGGGATGAACCATTCCTAGTTCAAATTCGTTTGCAGGCAGAAATTGCAATCGAGGAAGCTGATGTAATTATTTTCCTTACAAACGGAAGAGAAGGAGTTACTGATGCAGATGAGCAAGTTGCGAAAATCTTGTATAAGACCAAAAAGCCAGTAGTACTTGCCGTCAATAAGGTGGATAACCCTGAGATGAAGGATATGATTTATGATTTCTATTCACTTGGTTTCGGCGATCCGCATCCTATTTCGGGATCACACGGCTTAGGACTTGGAGATCTTTTGGATACCGTTGCAGAAAGTTTCCCTGATCCATCAGAAGAAGAAATTGAAGAGGATGTTATTCGCTTTTCTTTAATCGGTCGACCGAATGTTGGGAAATCCTCTCTAGTCAATGCATTGCTTGGTGAAGACCGTGTTATCGTCAGTGACGTTGCTGGTACTACAACAGATGCGATTGACTCTTCATATGAATATGAAGGACAGAAATTTAAAATTATTGATACAGCAGGAATGCGTAAAAAAGGTAAAGTGTACGAAAATACGGAGAAATACAGTGTGCTCCGTGCGCTAAAAGCAATCGATCGTTCTGATGTTGTTCTGATTGTCATTAACGGTGAAGAAGGTATTCGTGAGCAGGATAAACGGATTGCAGGATACGCAGAAGAAGCGGGGAAAGGAATTCTATTTGTCGTCAACAAGTGGGATGCTCTCGAGAAAGATGAAAAGACGATGAATCGTTTTAACGAGGATATTCGTAAAAACTTCTTATTCCTGGATTATGCACCGATTGCTTATGTTTCTGCAAAAACAAAACAACGGGTTCGCTCATTGTTTGATATGATCGTTAATATTAGTGAAAATCATTCGATGCGTATTCAATCCAGCGTACTAAACGAAGTAGTTGAGGATGCAATTGCTAGAAATCCTGCACCGACTGATAAAGGTAAACGACTCCGTATTTATTATTCAACTCAGGTAGCAGTTAGACCTCCTGCTTTTGTAGTGTTTGTAAATGATACAGAACTGATGCACTTTTCATATGAACGATTCCTTCGCAATCGTTTGCGTGAGTCTTTCGGATTTGAAGGGACACCAATTCGGATTATCACTCGGGCTAGAAGTTAACGAAACTGTGGGAAAGGATGAGGAAACGTGATAAAAGTTTCTGTAATTGGTGCAGGAAGCTGGGGTACTGCACTCGCCTTTGTTCTTGCTGAAAATGGACATGACTGTCTGATTTGGGGAAGACGGGAAGAGCAAGCCAATGAAATAAACGAACAGCATACGAATGATTCTTACTTGAAAAATTGTAAGCTACCTGAATCACTGAAAGCTACTTCGAATCTAAAGCAAGCTGTTGAGCATGCTGACGTTCTAATTGTTGCTGTACCAACAAAAGGAATGCGAGAAATTGGTACACAATTAAATAGTTTGATACAAAACCCGAAACTCATCGTACATGTATCAAAAGGAATTGAACCAGATACTCTCAAGCGGATAACTGAGATGCTAGCAGAAGAAATTCGACCTGAATCACGTAGAGCCTTAGTTGTCCTCTCGGGGCCATCTCATGCCGAAGAAGTCGTATTGCGTCATCCGACGACCGTGACAGTGGCTTCAGAGGATGGTCAAGCAGCAGAAGAGATTCAGACATTATTCATGAACTCGTATTTCCGTGTGTATACAAACGAAGATGTTCTCGGAGTGGAGCTAGGCGGGGCTTTGAAAAATGTCATCGCACTTGCTGCCGGTATTACAGACGGTTTAGAATACGGTGATAACGCAAAAGCAGCACTAATTACTCGAGGCCTCGCAGAGATTACGCGTCTTGGGGTTAAGATGGGCGCTAGTCCACTTACATTTGCAGGACTAGCTGGTATGGGAGATCTAATCGTCACAGCGAACAGTGTCCATTCGCGTAACTGGAAAGCAGGAAACATGCTTGGAAAAGGACATTCACTGGAAGAAGTGACAGAAGGCATGGGAATGGTGATTGAAGGCGTCCGTACAACTAAGGCAGCTCATCAGCTGGCAAAGCAATATGACGTTTCTATGCCGTTAACAGAAGCCTTATATTCTGTCTTATTTGAAGGTCATGAACCTAAGGAAGCGGTAGATTGGTTGATGAATCGAGGGAAAAAGAAGGAAACTGACGATTTTTCTAATTAAAAAAGCGTTCTTTATTTCCTCATGAATACTTGTTGTGACGCCTAAATTTACGACTGGAAGGAATGACGTACTTTGTCCTCATTGGATAAAATGTGGCTATCTTTTTACGCCATGGGTTTCATGATGATCTCAATGGGACTCATTCATGTTAGCCGTACCAAATTAACAAATAAGCTCCTTAAGATAGTGTTTGCAGTCATTGCCTATGGTTTACTGATCTTTTCATTCTTTGCAATGATCTATCTCGTCTTTAACGGACCTACGGGAGGCTCGTAACCCCATGAAAAAAATGTTATGTCTTCCTATAATGGCGATAATCTCTGTTCTTTTGTCAGGATGCATGTACCCTCAAGATGAAATGGAAAGCAAGCAGAGGCCGTATGAGGACCAGCTGGAGACTGTTCAAAAAGCTGTAGATACGTACAGAGAACAATCCCAAGGTTTATTGCCGATTAAAACGCGGGATATGGATATTGATCAATATATAAAGTATCCAATCGACTTTACTAAAATTGTTCCATCGCTAACGGAGAAAATCCCTTCAAATGCTTATGAGCAAGGGGGGATTTATCAGTATGTTTTAATGGACGTGGAGGAAAATCCAACCGTTAAACTAGTGGATTTGCGTGTTGCAGAAAGAATTCGGGAACTAATATTACGAAAAACGGTGAATGGTGTACTTCCTTTCAAAGACCCTGTTCAAGAAGGTGCGAACGTCTATGAAGTGGACTTCGAAAAAATGGGACTAAAGGAACCGTTGACTGTAGAGAGTCCATATTCTGATGCTCATTTACCACTCGTTGTCGGTGGAGATGGCAATTTCTATATCGATTATTCAATAGATTTAAATCGTATTTTGGAAAAGGAAAAGCCTGATGTGAAACCGGGTGAGGACATTCGATTCTTGCTTTCAGACAAAAATCCAATACTCCCTGCGTATTCATTACCGTATACGGTGAACGATAACAACGAACCGATTTTCATGAAATCGTCTAACTAAACAAAAAACGTTTCGTGCTTTTATGCATGAAACGTTTTTTGTTTTCATAAACTACTATGCGTAGAAAAGGAGGACGATGGAAATGAAAGAAGAACTATATGAAAACTTAGCGAGACGAACAGATGGCGATATTTATATCGGAGTGGTAGGTCCTGTTCGTGTCGGAAAATCCACTTTTGTTAAACGTGTTATGGAAGAAGTAGTTATCCCCAATATGAGTGAGCAGGCAGACCGTACTCGAGCACAGGATGAGCTCCCACAAAGCTCTCCAGGTCCAGTCATTATGACAGCCGAGCCGAAATTTGTCCCTGCACAAGGAACGGCGGTATCGATTGGAGATGGGGAACTCTCTTTTCAAATTCGACTAGCAGACTGTGTGGGGTATGTCATCGATGGAGTGAAAGGGTACGAGGATGAGGATGGACCGAAATACGTCCATACTCCATGGCATAATGAACCGATTCCATTTGAAGAGGCGGCTCGTATCGGGACAGACAAAGTCATTCGAGATCACTCAACAATCGGTATCTTGCTGACTACCGACGGAACAGTCAATAATATTCCGAGATCTTCTGCTGAAGCTGCGGAAACAGAAATTGTATCAAAACTTAAGGAAATTGGTAAGCCGTTTGTCATTGTTCTGAACTCGAAAATGCCGGCACATGAGAAAACGGTTCAACTAAAACAACAATTACAGGAAGAGCATGGCGTTCCTGTCATCGCAATTAGTGCGGATCAGTTGAATGCGCAGGAAATCCAATTGATATTAAAAGAAGCCCTTTATGAATTCCCAATTACACATATTGATCTTCAAAAGCCAGACTGGATGGATGTACTAGGCTCAGAGCATTATTTGAATTCGAATATTGATGAAATAATCAATGAAGGATTCCTTGAAGCATCCAAGATCCGTAAAGTTCAACAACTAGCGGAGCGGTTGAATGAAGAGGACTATATTAAGCACGCAGAAGTTATTGAGGTAGATGCAGGAAAAGGAAGAGCCATCCTGGACTTGAAAATAGACGAACAAACGTATTTGGGAGTTTGTGAGTCCTACATGGATACTGAGATGAAAACGAAGAAAGACTGGCTGATATTCATCCAAGAAGCGGTTAAAGCGAAAAAGTCTTATGATATGTTCGCTGAGGCGATCGAGACTGCGAAAAAGGATGGATATGGGGTCGCACTGCCAACCATTGCAGATTTTCAGCCGACACAGCCTGAACTTATCAAACAAGACTCATTTTATGGAGTACGCATGAAAGCGACAGCTCCTGCGCTACATGTTATCCGGATTGACATGGAGGCAGAATTTGCTCCACTCATCGGGTCAGAATTCCATAGTCATCACTTGTTGAAAGAACTGAAAAATGCTTACTTACACGACCGTGAAGCGCTGTGGGAGACTCAATTGTTTGGAACACCTCTACATGAAGTGTTGAAGGAAAGTATCCGATTTAAGACGTCTGCAGTCCCTTCCAGCGCACGTAGAAGACTGCGTGAGACCATTGAAAAAATGGTGAATGAAGGAAATAAAGGTATGGTGACGTTCATCGTCTAATGAGTAAAGATCCGTCTACAGCGGGTCTTTTTTCTGTTTTTGGGTTACGTAAGCAACACCTTGACTACAATATTCTTGCACCCTAGAATTGGTTATGTTACTCTTTTTACAGTGTTAAAGAGGTTAAACAATTGTTTGAGAGGAGGTGAACGAGATGAACAAAACTGAATTGATCAACTCCGTAGCAGAAGAAGCAGGTCTTTCTAAGAAGGATGCAACAAAAGCTGTTGAAACTGTATTCGAAACAATCCAAGACGCTCTTTCAAAGGGTGAGAAGGTACAATTGATTGGCTTCGGTAACTTCGAAGTACGCGAGCGTGCTGCTCGTAAAGGCCGTAATCCACAATCTGGAGAAGAAATTGAAATCGCAGCTAGCAAAGTTCCTGCATTCAAAGCAGGTAAGGCATTGAAAGATGCTGTAAAGTGAGTTCAATTACATAGAAGCCCGTCAGACGTCCATAACGGATAAGCTGGCGGGCTTCTTTCCGTATTACGCGGAAAATACGAGCCATCAACTGTACTGAATGCGAGGAGTATGCTACTATTTTGAAAGACTAGATGTGCATCAGAGGAGGTTCCATCGATGGAAGAAGTGAATTTTGGGAAAATAGAACAGGCGGTCACGATGATCCTCGAAGCGATCGGTGAAGATCCGGAACGTGAAGGATTGTTGGAAACACCAAAGCGCGTTGCAAAAATGTATGCAGAAGTGTTCGCAGGAATGGCGGACGATCCTCGTATGTACTTTGAAACCGTTTTTCATGAACAACATGAAGAAGTCGTCCTTGTAAAGGACATTCCATTTTACTCGATGTGTGAACATCACCTCGTTCCATTTTTTGGTGTTGCCCATATTGCATACATACCCCGTGACGGCGTTGTGGCAGGACTCAGTAAATTAGCAAGAGCTGTTGAAACAACGGCTAAGCGTCCTCAATTGCAAGAACGAATTACGACAACCGTTGCAGAAGTAATGATGGAGATGTTGAAACCACACGGTGTATACGTCATCATCGAAGCAGAACATATGTGCATGACGATGCGAGGTATAAAAAAACCAGGTTCGAAAACAATTACAACAGCGGCTAGAGGAATTTACGAACACGATGATGTCAAACGATCAGAAATTCTTTCGCTTGTAAAGTAAGGTTGTGGTCCTTTGCGGATCGCGGTTTAACTATGATATGATAGGTAAGATATGAAAGACGGGGGAGAGAACTATGACTGCACCAGATTACATCGTCATTAAAGCAAAAGAAGATGGTGTCAGTGTTATCGGGTTAACCCGTGGAAACGACACGAAATTTCATCATACGGAAAAACTTGACTGTGGAGAAGTGATGATTGCCCAGTTTACAGAACACACATCCGCTATGAAAATCCGTGGGAGTGCAGAGATTACAACTGCGCACGGGGTTGTCTCCAGTGAAGAGAGAGCATAACAGCAACCTGCATCGTTCACTTGTTAGATGCCTTGAAATGGAGAAACGGTGATGAATAAACACGAATTGAATTCAATTGTAGAAAAATATATAAGCGACTTGCAATATGCACTCCGTGAACCCATTTTGAAACGGGAAATCGGTCATTTTCCTGTTGACTCCATTAAAGCGTTTTTTCTTTTGCTGCCCATTGTGAACGAAAAAATCAAAGATGACAAACTTAGAAAGATCACTTTGTCTCTTGGAGCAATTCACGCTGCGCTCGATATTCACGATCGCATAGAAAGTACTCATGCGACGTCTGCTGAGCAACAACTTACAGTACTGGCTGGTGATCATTTCAGTGGCATCCACTATCGGATTTTAGCTGAAATTGGTGAGTTCGGATTTATACGCGAATTATCCCAAACAATCGCCCATATAAACGAACAAAAAACATCGTTGCACCATGAAAGACGTACGACTGGTCCGATCTTACTTGAAAGGCTAAAAGTAATCGAGTCAGGGTGCACTGCTACATACTATAAGTCGTATGGTTTTGAAAGCTATCTTGAGCTATCGGAGACTGTACTTACGTTTGTAAGGCTGGATAGAATGGCTAACTCCACAGAGCAACAAGCATTTGCAATTGATGAAACCATTGTTCAACAGGCGATGGATTTACTCTTACCAAAGCTCAATCTAGAGCTTGAGCAAATGAGTTCGTTGCACCCGGTACTTCAACAGGTAATTCATGAGCTTGTGAACCCGTTGAAACCGCTTAGCTGACATTGAAAAGAGGAGATTCCACTTGAGTCAATCTAAAGAACAGAAAGTACATTCTGTATTCGAATCGATATCAACTGACTATGACAAGATGAATTCTGTCATCAGTTTTAACTTGCACAAAAAATGGCGTGCTGACATTATGAAGCGCATGAATGTAAAAGCAGGATCTAAGGCTTTAGACGTCTGTTGTGGGACGGCTGACTGGACCATCTCTTTAGCACAAACCATTGGGAGTGAAGGAGATGTGACAGGTCTTGATTTTAGCGAAGCAATGCTCTCTTCAGCTGCGCCTAAAACTGATAAGTATCCTAACATTACTCTGATTCAAGGGAATGCGATGGACCTACCATTTGAAGATAATACATTTGACTATGTGACAATCGGTTTCGGCTTACGGAATGTACCCAATTATGAAACCGCGTTGAGAGAAATGTACCGAGTCGTTAAACCTGGTGGGATCGTTGCGTGCTTGGAAACGTCTCAATCAGAAATTCCTGGATATCGTCAATTATTCAGATTGTACTTTAATTACATTATGCCGGTATTCGGAAAGTTGTTCGCGAAAAGTTATAAAGAGTATTCTTGGCTTCAAGAATCTGCTGACGAGTTTCCGGGTCGTGAGGAATTAGCTCAGCTATTTAAGTCTGCTGGATTTACTCAAGTCGATTATCGTCCATATAGCGGCGGGGTAGCTGCCGGACATATCGCGATCAAATAATAAGCAGGCGGGAGAAGGGAATCATTTTGGAAAAGTTGAAGGCGATGGCATTATATACCGATTTCCGAAAGGAACTCATTTATATCGAGAAAGAGCTTGAGAATGCCGTTCAATCGGATTCTCCGCTTATTCAGCAAGCATCCATTCATTTGCTGAGAGCTGGAGGGAAGAGGATCCGTCCAATTTTCGTATTTCTTTCTTCCAAGTTCGGGGATTATTCGATGGAAACAACCGCAAAAGTAGCGGTTTCCTTAGAGCTAGTCCACATGGCTTCTCTCGTTCATGACGATGTCATTGATGATTCAAATATGAGAAGAGGGCGCAAAACCGTTAAAGCAAAGTGGGATAATCGAGTTGCGATGTACACTGGCGACTTCATTTTTTCGCGCGCGTTAACTTCAATTGGTGAAATTGAAATGACTTCCGTGCACAAATTGCTAGCAGATACAATGCTCGAAATCTGTAAAGGTGAGATTATTCAATTTGACTACCAAAGAAGAACGGACCAATCATTTCGAGATTATTTGCGTCGCATCAAGCGGAAAACAGCGCTTCTCCTATCATCTAGCTGTGAGCTAGGTGCATTAATCTCTAATGCGGATGATGAAGTTGTGCGTCGATTGAGGAACTTTGGATATTATGCTGGAATGGCGTTTCAAATTGTCGACGACATATTAGACTTAACATCTTCGGACAAGCAATTAGGAAAACCCGCTGGTTCTGATCTTCTTAATGGACATCTGACGTTACCTATTTTGTATATTCGAAACGAACCTTCGTTCCAACCTTATTTAACAAAGGCATTTGATGGAACGTTGTCAGAAAAGGAACGTACAGAAATGTTGCGCTATATAAGAGAGAGTGGAGCCATTGAAAAAGCTCATGAGGTAAGTGACCTATATCTAGAAAAAGCGACAGCTGAGATACGGATGTTACCGGATAGCGATGCGAAAAAAGCGTTTGAACAAGTAGCTGATTTTCTTGCTAAACGAACATTTTAAATTCTCGCAGAAAAAGAAAAAATTGAAAGATCGTTTCACCTTTGGTACGATCAGTAGGGGTAATCCCGATTTGTCACTATGAAGGAGTGTAATTGAATTATGGAAAAAACATTTTTAATGGTAAAACCTGACGGCGTTCAACGTGGTCTAATTGGTGAAATCGTAAACCGTTTCGAAAGCAAAGGATATCAGCTAGTTGGAGGGAAATTGATGACAATTTCTCAAGAACTTGCAGAGCAGCACTACGGTGAGCACAAAGAGCGTCCATTCTTCGGCGAACTTGTTGACTTCATTACATCTGGTCCTGTATTCGCAATGGTATGGGAAGGCGAAAACGTTATCTCTACAGCACGCCTTATGATGGGTGCTACTAACCCTAAAGAATCAGCACCAGGAACAATCCGCGGTGATTTCGCGGTTACTGTTGCAAAGAACATCATCCACGGTTCAGATTCACCAGAATCTGCAGAGCGTGAAATCGGTTTGTTCTTTAAAGAAGAAGAACTTTCTTCTTACGAAAAAGTAGTAAACAGCTGGATCAACTAATACAAAGCAAAAACAGCCTAGCGGGTTCCGCCGGCTGTTTTTGTTATACATAATTGCTGGATGGATGGAGGTAAACAATTGTCCGATTACACGAAATTTATCGCCAGTGTAAAACAAAAAACAGGAATTGACCTATCTCTTTATAAAGAAGCGCAAATGAAAAGACGTCTAACATCGCTTTATGAAAAACGAGGATGTAAAAATTTCACCGAGTACTTTGAGTTAATCCGCAATGATCGTTCCATGATGGATGAATTCCTGGACCGAATGACGATAAATGTATCTGAATTTTACAGGAACTCGCAACGATGGGAAGTGTTAGACACAAAAATCCTCCCACAACTTATACAGAAGACTAAAAAGTTGAAGTGTTGGAGTGCTGCATGTTCTACAGGAGAGGAACCGTATTCGATGGCGATGGTTCTGTCCAATCACCTTCCGTTAAGAGAAATTACGATTTCAGCGACTGACTTGGATAATGGAGTGCTTGAAAAAGCTAAGGTAGGTCTTTATCCGGAACGTTCTTTGAAAGAAGTGCCTCCTAATGTCAAGAAAAAGTATTTTAAGCAAGAAGGCCAGTTTTTCCAGGTTACTGACGAAGTGAAAAAAACTGTGGTATTTAAACAACATAATTTGCTCGATGATGCGTATGGTAATGACTTTGACCTAATCGTCTGCAGAAATGTCATGATTTACTTTACAGAAGAAGCCAAAGATCAAATTTACACGAACTTCGCAAAAGCGTTGAAACCTGGAGGTATTCTTTTTGTAGGGAGCACTGAACAGATATTCAGTCCCGAACGCTATGGTCTTGAATCTGAAGATACCTTCTTTTATAAGAAAATATGAAAAATCCGGACATTTCCGGGTTTTTTTGTTTAAACAAGTAGTCAATATTGCTGTAGTTTGGTAAAGTGCTAACAATGGTTCATTTCAGCAAGTATCAAAAGGGGGATATGGAAATGAGGATATTAACAGCGGGAGAATCACACGGTCCAGAGTTGACCACGATTATTGAAGGATTACCGGCGCAATTACCATTGACAGCTGAAATGATAACAAGAGAACTTTCACGCCGCCAAGGTGGACATGGAAGAGGTCGCAGAATGCAGATTGAAAAAGATCAGGTAGTTATTTCATCTGGTGTCCGCCATGGGAAAACACTTGGTTCACCTGTGACATTAACAGTCGTCAACGATGATTGGAAGCATTGGACATCTATTATGGGTGTTGAACCTCTTCCAGAGAACGTTAGACCCGAGGATATTAAACGTCAGATTACGCGGCCAAGACCTGGTCATGCAGACTTAGTAGGGGGCATTAAATACGGGCATCGAGATCTTAGAAACGTACTAGAGCGCTCATCTGCACGTGAAACAACGATGCGAGTAGCTGCAGGTGCTGTGGCAAAACAATTTTTACGAGAACTCGGTATCAATACGATTGCGCATGTTGTCGAAATCGGAGGTATTGTCGCTGATTCCGCTTCAACTGCTGAGCTTACGATGGAAGAGATTCGTGCACAAGTGGAAGCCGATCCTGTATATTGTGCGGATTCCGAAGTGTCACAAGCCATGGTAGAAGCAATCGATGACGCAAAAGGTCGTGGAGACACTTTGGGTGGGGTAGTGGAAGTTGTAATTGAAGGATGCCCACCTGGTATGGGAAGTTACGCTCAGTTTGACCGGAAGTTAGACGGTCGTCTTGCAGCGGCTATGATGTCCATTAATGCGTTCAAAGGTGTAGAATTCGGGATTGGCTTTGAAATGGCAAAGCGTTTCGGGAGTGAAGTACATGACGAAATCGTATGGTCCGAAGAGAGAGGCTATTTCAGAAAATCGAATCGTCTTGGAGGGTTAGAAGGTGGTATGTCGACGGGAATGCCGATTGTCATTAGAGGAGTCATGAAACCGATTCCGACGTTGTATAAACCGTTAGAAAGTGTCGATATCGACACGAAGGAGCCATTTACAGCAACCATCGAGCGGTCTGATCCATGTGCAGTTCCTGCTGCATCCGTCGTTGCGGAACACGTAATTGCCACTGAATTAGCTAAAGTGATTATCGAAGAATTTCGTTCGTTTGAAATGGATGGACTGAAAGCTGACCTAGAGCAATACCGTCTTTACGCAAAGGAGTTTTAAGCGATGGAACAACTCACCGTCAAAACAAAAAACACTTCATACGACGTTCACATTGGCGAAGAGGTATACGAGCTCTTTGCCACGGAGTACAAAGAGTTACTGCATAATGCAGATAAAGTCGGGGTTTTTGCAGATGCGACAGCGGCCTCATATCACTTGGATAAACTTGAACAAGCATTAAAAGCAGCCGGGATTGACTATGAGCTGCATATCCTTCCAGCGGGAGAAGAGAGTAAAACCCCAATAATTTTCATGAGTTGCCACTCGTTTTTGCTGCAGCATAATTTCACTAGACAATCTGTGCTTATTGCATTCGGTGGAGGAGCTTGTGGTGACTTGACTGGATTTGTCGCTGCAACCTTTATGAGGGGGATTCCATTCCTCCAATGCCCGACAACGATACTTGCTCATGATAGTGCTGTAGGCGGTAAAACTGCTATTAACATGCCAGAAGGTAAAAATATGGTCGGGGCATTTCATCAGCCGGCTGGTGTTCTATTCCAGCCTGATCTATTTACGACCCTAGCAAAACGGGAAATACGCTCTGGCATGGCTGAGCTCCTAAAACATGCATTGATATCAGATGCTGACTGGACGGAGTCATTGCTTTTGAATTCTGACTTCCCGCACTTTTCTGCGGACGTGTTAACATCTGAGCTTATAAAAGGGATTCAAGTTAAAGCTGATATTGTTTCACAAGACGAATTTGAACAAGATATGCGTAAGTTTTTGAACTTCGGTCATACTCTTGGTCATGCCGTAGAAGCATATTTTGGATTTGGTAAAGTCAGTCATGGGGAGTGTGTCATGATCGGTATGGCGTATAGTCTTTTGTTAAGTGAAACCTATGGCGATATCACACCGGAATTCACACATAGGTTTATTCGCTTTGCTGATCATGCAGGATATCCAATACAGGCAATTTTGGAAGTTGAATTCAGTGCACTGTTACCTTTCATGAAAAAGGATAAAAAAGTGTCCTCAGGAGAATTGGTCTTTGTTTTACTCAAGAGTCTTGGAAATCCATTTGCTCAAAAAGTTTCTGAAGAACAATGCGAACACTCATTTTATGAACTGATTTCGCGTATAAAGGGGGAAGTGCAAACATGACAGTAAGAGGCGTAAGGGGTGCGACAACCGTAAGTCAGGATGACCAACAAGCTGTTTTAGAAGCAACCGAGCTATTAGTTCAAACAATGGCTAATGAAAATAATTTAGAGGCCGAAGACATCGTTTCTGTGCTAATCTCTACAACTGTCGACGTACAATCCGCATTTCCTGCAAAAGCGGTACGTACAATAGAAGGTTGGACATATGTTCCTGTGATGTGTATGCATGAAATGGACGTATCTGGGGGGATGCCACTGTGTATACGTGTACTCATGCATGTCAACACAGAGGTTGCGCAGCAAGATATCATTCATATCTATCAAAATGATGCAGTGAAACTTAGACCCGATCTTAAGAAATAGGTCATCATACAGGAGGAGATCGCACATGAATTGGAAACCAGCACTAGCAACTATGAAGCCGTATAAACCAGGTAGATCTATTGAAGAGGTACAAAAGGAATTCGGCTTAGAAGAACTTGTAAAGCTAGCTTCTAACGAAAATCCTTATGGTTGTGCTCCTTCGGTACGTAAACTTTTAGCGAATCCAGAGATTCAGATTGAAATGTATCCTGAGACCGGTGCTCCTCCACTCAAAACGAAACTTGCAGAAAAATTAGGAGTGGATGAATCTAATGTCATCCTAGGAAATGGATCAGATGATCTTATTACGATTATTTGTCGTACACTCTTAACAAGTGAGTCGAATACGGTAATGCCAACACCATCATTTCCGCAATATGGACACAATGCAAGAATTGAAGGAGCGGAAGTACGTGAAGTTCCGTTAGTGGGTGGTCAACACGATCTTAAACAATTCTTACAAGAAATCGATTCGGCAACATCGGTTATCTGGATCTGTAGCCCAAACAATCCTACAGGTGACTTGATCCCATCTAATAGCTTGAAAAAGTTTTTAGATGAAGTGCCTAGAACGATCTTGACTGTTTTGGATGAAGCATACTTTGAATACATAACTGAGGAGAGTTATGAGGATCCGATTCAATGGCTATCTGAATACCCGAATCTCATGATTTTGCGGACATTCTCGAAAGCATACGGTCTCGCCTCCTTCCGTGTTGGATATGGAATCGCTTCTTCTGAAGTTATTACTGAGCTCAACAAAGTTAGAAATCCATTTAATACAAGTTCTCTATCTCTCCTTGTTGCTGAAAAAGCTTTGGAAGACCAGACTTTCATTGATGAATGTCGTCTTGAAAATGGGAAACAGCGAAAGCGTTTTGAAGAATTTGCAAGGGAGAATGATTTGGCCATTAATCCATCTGAAGCGAACTTTGTCCTAATTGAAGTCCCTATAAATGCAAATGAAGCATCAAATCAGTTAATGCAACTTGGCTATATCGTACGAAGTGGAGATCTACTTGGAACGCCTAATCGAATTCGTGTGACTATCGGTTCTGAAGAGCAAAATACTGGTTTTTTCAAAGCGTTCGAAACACTATTGACAAACAGAGGTTAAACCTATGACAACTAACGTATCTATCATTGGACTAGGGCTGATCGGTGGATCCCTAGCATTAGCGTTGAAACGAAATCCTGATGTCGTAATTACGGGATTTGATCGTTCCTATAAATCGGCGGATGAAGCTTATCGAAGAGGTATAATTGACTCCGTCGCACCTTCAGTCAAAGCGGCAGCAAAAGAAGCAGATTTCCTCATATTTGCTGTGCCTGTTGCGGCAACTGCGCAACTATTACAGGAAGCAGTATCGTGGGAGATGAAACCAACTGTAATTGTAAGTGATACTGGAAGCACCAAACAACCGATCATGAGTGCTGCAAGTGGTTTGATCGACAAAGGAATTACCTTTATTGGAGGACATCCGATGGCGGGGTCACATAAAAGTGGAATTTCGGCAGCTATCGAGCATCTATTTGAAAACGCCTATTATGTGCTGACTCCTGTAGAAAGTTGTCATTCAGGTGATCTCGAACGCATGAAAACACTGTTAACAGTGACACAAGGGAAATTAGCCGTGCTAGGTGCATCTGAGCATGATCAGATGACTGCAGTAGTTAGTCACTTCCCTCATATTATCGCATCCTCTCTCGTGAACCTGCTTTCTTACCAAGAACAACAACAGCCCTTTGTGCGAAGACTTGCTGCTGGTGGTTTCCGAGATCTTACACGGATTGCATCGGCGGATCCGGTTATGTGGCGGGATATCACTGTTCAGAACAAAGAAGAGTTAGTAGGTCAGTTAGATAGATGGCTGTCTGAAATGCATACGGTACGAGAAATGCTAACTGACAATGACCCAAGTACGATTCAACAATTTTTCGATCAAGCGAAACAGTTTCGCGACAATCTTCCTTCGGTTACAAAGGACGAAGCTCAAGGCGCTCTGTATATGCAGTTCGACCTTCATATAGATGTCCCCGATCATCCGGGAGTGATTTCTGAAATCACACGTATTTTGGCTGTGAAAGAGATTAGTTTGACTAATATTCGTATCGTTGAAACTCGGACTGATGTATATGGAATTCTCGTCATCAGCTTCCGTTCTGCAGCGGAACGGAATAATGCTGCACAAGTGCTTGAGAAAGAAACTGAGTACTCTATGCAAATACTTTGACGGAGGCGCATTTTATGGAGAAAATAGATAAGATTACAGCTTCCTTTGAAGGAGGCTCATTGAATGGTACTTTACAAGTTCCAGGTGATAAATCGATTTCGCATCGCGCCGTCATGCTCGGTGCTATTGCAAAGGGTACAACGAATATAAGTGGTTTTCTTGCCGGCGAAGATTGTCTTTCAACAATCCGTATTTTCTCCCAGCTCGGAGTGAATATTGTGAGAAGTGGAACAAATGTAACCGTTAAAAGTCCAGGAATCACGGCGTGGAAAAATCCGGATGAAGCATTGGACGCTGGAAATTCCGGGACCACAGCTAGATTATTGCTAGGAATTCTCGCAGGATCGAAGGTAACTGCTGAAATTACAGGTGATCGTTACTTATGTAAGCGACCGATGCGTCGTGTCACAACACCATTGACTGAAATGGACGCTAAATTTGAGAGTGATCATGTAGCAGGAACGTTACCGTTAACGGTGAAAGGTTCTCCTCTCAAAGCCATGTCTTATGAAATGCCTATTGCCAGTGCACAAGTGAAATCCGCTCTATTATTTGGAGGTTTTTCAGCAGATGGGACTACAGTTGTTACTGAAAAAGCTATCTCACGTGACCATACTGAACGTATGCTTCAACAGTTTGGAGCGAAAGTCCAAACAGAAGGAACCTCAGTGTCAATTGTTGGTGGACAGTCCTTACAAGCGTGTGATGTGAAAGTGCCTGGCGACATTTCTTCTGCTGCCTTTTTTATGTGTGCAGCGGCAATGGTTCCGGGAAGTACCATTACTTTTAAAGATGTCGGACTCAATCCCACTCGCACGGGGATTGTAGATGTATTGAAAGAGATGGGAGCTAAAGTATCTATTGAGCATGAGGTTGAAGTGGAAGGTGAACCCTATGGAGAGCTCACAGTAGAAACGTCCGACTTACGTGCGATTGAAATTAGTGGTTCTCTAATACCGAGATTGATTGACGAGTTACCTGTAATTGCATTACTTGCAACTCAAGCAAAAGGGATCACGATTATTAAGGACGCTGAGGAACTTCGGGTGAAAGAGACGGACAGGATCGAAGCGGTTTGCTCTGAACTACAAAAGCTAGGTGCATCCATCGAACCGACGCCTGACGGGATGCGTGTTACAGGTCCAACAAAACTAAATGGTGCAACACTTAGCTCTCACGGTGATCATCGATTAGGAATGATGGCTGCCATTGCATCATTAGTGACTGAAGGGCCTGTACAGATTGAAGATGCTTCCTGTATTAATGTTTCCTATCCTGGATTTTTCGAACATCTTAATTCGTTGACTCGATCGAAACACTAATGGACTTATTGTATACAACGTGTTAAAAAAGGAGAAACTATGGAGCAGGTACAACAGTTAGAAAACATGATTATGAATGGCGAGTTGCAAGCTATTGAAAAAACGGTTGAGCAACTCTCGAAAAGCACTGAGTTTGATGCGGTTTATGACAGTGCAACTCTTCTAATGGAGTACGGTCTCGTTCCTCAAGCGGATCAGTTATATGATGCTTTACTCGCCCACATGCCGGATGCCGGTCAACTGAAAATCGATCGAGCAGAAGCAATGATGGCGTTGGGAAGAGAAGACGAGGCGCTGTTACTCTTGACGGATATACAGAAAGAAGAAGAAGAGTATCTGCAAGCACTTTTATTGCTAGCCGATTATTATCAAACGGTTGGAATGGCAGAAGTTGCATTATCTAAAATTGATGAAGCAGCGGAGCTTGCACCAGAAGAGCCGGTCATCCGTTTTGCGAAAGCAGAACTTCTGCTGGAGAGTGGTAAATATTCAGAAGCTGTTCGTCTTTACTTGAAACTGAGAGAACGGGGAGTCGATGAAGTTGGTGGCACATCCCTTGAATCGCGGATTGCAGAAGCATACAGTGCCGGTGGTGCGTATGAAGAAGCAGTTCCTTATTACGAGTCTCTACTAAAGCATGGGAATGTACATCCCGACACGCTTTTCGGTGCAGCATATAGCCAATACCAAAGTGGAAATTCTCAACCAGCGCTGAATCATTTAGATCAGTTAATTGAAATGGATCCTGACTATTTTTCTGCATATATGCTGGCGGGGCAGGCAAGTCTATTACTAGATGAAAGTGAAAAAGCGTTCTCTTTCTTTAAAGAAGGGATACGAAGAGACGAATTCGACAAAGAGCTGCATCTTGCGGCGGGTAAAATTGCACTGAAGCTAGGTCTACCTGAAGATGCAGAGCGCTATTTGGGAGATGCACTAGCTTTAGATCCCGAGTACGTAGAAGCTCGCATTTCACTAGCTTCTTTGTTCGAACAACGAGAACAACACGATAACCTACTGGAACTTCTTCAAGATGCATCTGAAGAACAGTTGGAAATCCCTTTACTTGCTGCATTCAAAGCATATGCTGAGGAGAATCTAGAACGTTATGCGGAGGCATACGATTCTTACGTTCAGGCATACACTGGCATGAAGGAAGATCCGGAATTTCTAGAAAGATACGCTAAGTTTCTACTAGAAGAAGGGAAACGACCGGAAGCGATGAACATTGTAAAGGAACTGGTGAAGCTTGTACCGGATCATCCTGAATGGACATCATTTCTAGAGGATCAGGAAGAAGAGGAGGCGTAAGATGGAAGCCATGATTCCTGTCGCTGCCAAAAAGGATTTCATTAGGTGGTTTTTAAAGCGCTATCGTTTAAAGCGCCGGGAATGTGTCTGGATTTTGAATTACTTATTAAGCCATGAGAAGATTTTGAGAAATGTTCATTTTACAAACGACGCACATTTTTGTCCGCGAGCGATGGTGATTTCGACAACTGACTCGAATGGTGTGCCTTTCAGATTTTACAAAGGGAGTCTAATGACAACAGATGCGGAGAAATCGTTTCATGATTTGCGTTTGCATCCGGATGAAAAAATGTTCATTCAGCTTAACTTCCTAAAGAGCAACAGCTCGCCACATTATGCGAGTGTGCTTGAAGAGAATCCGTATTTTCCAATGGATCAGCAAGTCAGTGAGCGGGATCGACAGATTGCAAAACAGTTGTTACATGAAAGTGTAACAACGATGACTAAAGAAACATTGATGAAGTATGTAGATGAAGCCCTTGATGCAAATGATGAGAAACAATTTTTGGCTTTATCAGCGATGTTGAACGAGTTGAAAGTATTTGAAGAGCGGTGACTCCATCATTGTGATGGAGTCATTCTTCACTAGGAAAGGTTGGATACAATGAATTGGAATGCTTCAGATATGAATCTGTTTTTGCAACAAAAAGAATACATAGATACGTTGGTCGTCCCTCTTATAAAAGTTGAAACAGTTGAAGAGAGGATGAAAGCAAGCGCATCCTCAACAGACTTTTTAATGAACTTAGTAGACTATATTGAATTACAGTTTAAAGGGAGAATCATGGTAGCACCCCCTTTTGCTTACACACCTTCAATGGACATTCAGCAATTCGGTGGAATGCTTTCAACAGACTTAACAAAATCCCCATTTAAACACGTTTTTTATGTTACAACGGATTCTGCATGGACAAGCATTGACATTCAAGAAAAAGTGTTATGGTTGCCTTCCATTCCGATTGAAAATATGGATGATCGGTTAAAACAATCCATTTTGGAAGACCAATTAAAGCAGCTACTGCCGCGGTTTACGGAAGAATGGATAAAATAGGCAATTAATAGAAGGATTTGTGAATTGTAACTGAGAAAAATTCATTATTTGTTCACAAACAGAAAACGCATTTAAATGCAACGTTGAATTTCAAGTGGTGGTAGGATATTATAGATATGTCCTAGTATTAACAATTAGCAAAAGTATGTCCGTTGGACTGACTTTGGAGTAAGAGGAGGGAAATGAATGAGCAGCAAAGTGTCTAGACGCCAATTCCTTAACTACACATTGATGGGTGTCGGTGGATTCATGGTTTCAGCAGCAGCAATGCCGATGATTCGCTTTGCAATTGACCCGGTATTAGCATCAGCGGATGGTGGAGATTATATCCCTACTGAACAAAAAGCGGATGATGTGACTGAAACGCCAGTTCGTGTCGATTATACGATCAAAGACCGTAAAGATGCTTGGTACAAATCAGACGTTTCAAACACTGCTTGGGTCTATAGAGATGGCGATAAAATTATCGCACTATCCCCTGTTTGTAAACACCTAGGCTGTACTGTGAACTGGGCAGGCGACGATACGCATCCTAATCAGTATTTCTGTCCATGCCATGCAGGTCGTTATGAAAAAAATGGTAAAAACGTAGCTGGAACTCCACCATTGGGTCCACTTGACCAGTATGAAGTGGAAGTTATTGACGGTTATGTCCACCTCGGTAAAACAATGCCGAACACATTAGTCTAATTAGTCAGGGGGTACAATCAAATTGATGAACAAAATTTATGATTGGGTCGATGAACGGCTTGATATCACTCCTATTTGGCGCGATATCGCTGATCATGAAGTACCTGAACACGTAAACCCCGCACATCATTTTTCTGCATTCATCTATTGTTTCGGAGGATTGACATTCTTCGTCACGGTAATCCAAATCTTGTCTGGTATGTTCCTAACGATGTATTACACTCCAGATATTGAAAATGCTTGGAAATCCGTTTATTATCTTCAAAATGAAGTTGCATACGGAGAAATCGTGCGTGGTATGCACCACTGGGGAGCCTCTCTCGTAATTGTAATGATGTTCCTACATACATTACGTGTATTCTTCACAGGTGCCTATAAAAAGCCTCGTGAATTGAACTGGGTTGTCGGCGTACTATTGTTCGTTGTCATCTTAGGTCTTGGATTCACTGGATACTTATTGCCATGGGATATGAAAGCACTATTTGCTACAAAAGTAGGAATTGAGATTGCAGCTTCTGTTCCGTTTATAGGTGAGTGGATTAAGATCCTTCTTGCAGGTGATGCTACGATTCTTGGAGCACAAACGCTAACGCGTTTCTTTGCGATCCACGTATTCTTCCTGCCTGCAGCACTTCTTGGATTGCTCGCAGCACACTTTATCATGATCAGAAGACAAGGTATTTCCGGACCATTGTAAAATATAAGGAAATCCTTGATTTCTCACTAAGGAGGGAACAAGATGCAGCACGGAAAAGGTATGAAATTCGTTGGAGATTCACGTATTAAAACGAATAGAATGTCCAACACACCTAAAGACTATTCCGAATATCCGGGTAAGACGGAAGCCTTCTGGCCAAACTTCCTCTTGAAAGAGTGGATGATTGGAGCAATTTTCTTAACTGGGTATTTGATTATTACATTAGCGCATCCATCACCGCTTGAGCGACAAGCGGATCCGACCGATACGACATATATTCCTCTTCCTGACTGGTATTTCTTGTTTATGTACCAGTTGCTGAAGTATGAATTTGCATCCGGTCCATTTAACGTCATTGGAGCTATCGTGGTTCCAGGACTTGCTGTTGGTGCACTTATGCTCGTTCCATTCATGGATACTTCTAAAGAACGTCGTCCATGGAAACGTCCGTTGCCAACAGGTTTTATGCTTTTAGCTTTCGCAGCTATCTTCTACCTAACATGGGAATCAGTTGCAAACCATGACTGGGAAAAAGCGGCAGCACAAGGTAAAATCGTTGAAGAGGTTGAATTTGATACTGAAGCCGAGGGATATAAAATCTACCAAGGCTCAAGTTGTATCAACTGTCACGGTGATCAGTTCCAAGGTGGATTGGGTCTTCCACTAACAGATACTGGACTTTCACCAGAAGAAATTGAAAAAATCGCCCATGATGGTATTGGTACAATGCCTGCAGGTCAATGGGAAGGTTCAGACGAAGACTTGGCGACTATGGCTGAGTTCATCTCGAATCTAGGAAAAGAATAACTTAAAGGAGTCAGGAAACTGACTCCTTTTTTGATACATATAAATGGATTCTGCAATGTATGGAGTGAAGGGTATGCAATTTGCACTAACTTGGATACGAATGATTCTGTTCAACAAATCGTTCCTATGGATTTTATTGTTCATCAATATCATTGGAACTGTATACGGGTATGATTGGTACATGTGGCAACTTGAAATCACAGATCCGATTTATTGGATATTCGTACCCGACAGCCCGACCGCCAGTTTGTTTTTCTGCTTTGCTATCATCGGCTGGTTACTGAATACGAATTTCAAATTGTTTGAAGCTCTCGCTCTCATTACTCTTGTGAAATATGGGATATGGGCTGTAGTTATGAATCTGCTGACATTGAACGAAGTGGGCTCAATTGGTCCTGCTGGATGGATGCTTGTTATTTCACATGGGGCGATGGCTCTTCAGGGAGTATTGTATTGGAATAAGTACAAATTCGGGATGATTTCGATTTTAATAGCCGCTGTTTGGACGTTGCATAATGACGTAATCGATTATGTCTTTGGACAGATGCCAATCTATGGGGACCTGATGAAGATGATGGATACCATAGGCTACTTCACGTTTTGGTTATCCATTGTTTGTATTTTACTTGCGGTATGGAATTGGAAGCGTCGTCATAAAATTGTAACAGAGCTAATCCAATAAGTATCTTAAAAGTTGCGAGTCACTTTCAAGCACACTAGAATAGGGAGTAGGGAAAGGGTGAGGACCGTTGAATTTCTTAGTGTATTTAGGCATCATAATTTTGTTGCCATTGTATGCACAGTTCAAAGTAAAAAGTACGTATAACAAGTATTCAAAAGTTCGTTCAACATCTGGAATGACTGGTGCACAAGTCGCTCGTCTAATCTTAGACCACAATGGCCTACAAGATGTAAAAGTCGTAGAAACTCAAGGAGTTTTGAGCGATCACTACAATCCAGTAACTAAAATCGTTGCATTATCGAGTCAAAACTATCACGAGGCATCTGTCGCTGGAACAGCTGTAGCCGCTCACGAAGTCGGTCACGCCATCCAAGACAAGGAAGCTTATGCGTTCCTTAGATTTAGACATCGCCTCGCTCCTGTAGCTGGAATCACTTCTAACGCAAGTTGGTTGTTTATCATGGCGGGTCTGATTTTCTCAAGCATGAACAGTTTACTCGGAATCGGAATCATCATGATGGCAGTCGGAGTGGTATTCCAGATTGTCACGCTTCCAGTAGAGTTCAATGCCTCGAGTAGAGCGATGACTCAAATTGTTGAGCTAGGAATCATTCGAAACGAAGAAGAACCCCATGCGAAAAAAGTTTTAAGTGCAGCCGCAATGACATACGTTGCAGCAGCTGCTGTTGCTGTACTTGAATTGCTACGTCTTGTAACAATTTTCTTAAACCGTGACTAAACAAAAAAATGCCCACGCTAAATTTTAGCGTAGGGCATTTTTCATCTTGGAATCGGTTGTTTCTTATCGTCTAACGTGAAGCCTTCTCCCATCACATCATGGACATCAGAAACGGAGACAAATGCATGTGGATCGATTGAGGTGATAATATTCTTCATCCTCATAATTTCGTTCTTCGCGATGACACAGTACAAAATACTACGATCCGCTTTTGTGAAGTGGCCATACCCTTTAAACACTGTCACTCCACGGTCCATCTCAAGAGCAATCTTAGTTGCAATCGCATCTTGATGATCCGAGATGATAAACGCCCCTCTTGCGGCATATGCGCCCTCTTGAACAAAGTCAATGACTCGAGCACCGACAAATAACGCAACTAGCGTGTACATGACTGAACGATGATCTAGATACACATACCAAGAGACCAGAATAACCACAGCATCGAACATGAACATCGTTTTCCCAATGCTCCATCCCCAATGGATTTGGGCGAGCCGCGCAATAATGTCTACACCACCTGTAGTACCTCCGAATCTAAAGATGATTCCAAGTCCCACACCGATAAAGATACCTGCGAATAACGATACAAGGAACATGTCTCCCTCAAGATGGATATCGATTTGATACTTCATGAACACCTTTAGAAAAACAGAGACGGCAATTGTCCCTACGACGGTATAGGTGAATATACGCTTTCCGAGCATGCGCCATCCTATGATGAACATAGGGATGTTAAGTACTAAGTTCATAATGGCAGGGTCCCATTTGAAAGCAAAAAAGAGAATTAATGTAATACCTGTAAATCCGCCTTCTGCTAACTCGTTTTGAATATTAAAATGAACGAGTCCAAAGCTGAAAATGGCAGCTCCGAGTACAATGAAAAACAAATTTTTAAACTTTATATCCTTGAACATCTCATCACTCTCCTAAAAGCACTAGTGTTATTATCAGTCATCCAATATATTTTGACAACAGGAAGATGAATGAATACGATAAGTAAAGAAAGGTGTGAGCGACAATGAGTGAATCGAAAACGATGAAAGCAATGCAAAAAGAGGTAGATGCATACATTTCAAGCTTTAAAGAAGGATACTTTCCGCCAATGGAGCTCATAGCCCGTTTGACAGAAGAACTAGGTGAGTTATCCCGTGAAGTTCAGCATGTACATGGTATGAAGAAAAAGAAGAGTTCTGAAAGCGCGAGCACTTTAACTGAAGAGACAGGTGATTTGTTATTTGTACTCATTTGTTTTGCGAATGCTCAAGGAATTGAGTTGACGGAGGCATTGGATACTGTTCTTAATAAGTTTAAAACGCGTGACGCAGACCGCTGGACCAAAAAGGAGGAAATGAAATGACAATCCGTGTCGCAATCGCAGGTGCCCGTGGACGAATGGGAAGTACTGCAGCAGCAGCAATTAATGAAGCTCAAGATATGGAGTTTGTAGGAGCACTTGACTATAAATACGATGGTTGGTACATAAATGAGGGTACACTTATAGAGCATTCACCTGGAGTTCAAGTATATACTTCTATTGCAAAATTGGCAGAAGTTGCGAGGCCGGATGTACTTCTCGATTTAACGGATCCGGAAGCAGTCTTTCCAAATGCTCAAAAAGCGCTGACTTTGGGTATACGTCCTGTTATTGGAACATCAGGTTTGACACTGGAAGAAATCGATCAGTTGAAAATGTTGAGCGAACAAAAAGAACTATCTTGTATTTTAGCTCCTAACTTCTCAATTGGTGCAGTTTTGATGATGAAGTTTGCTGCGCAAGCCGCTCATTATCTAGGGGATGTTGAAATTATCGAAATGCATCATGACCGAAAGTTGGATGCTCCTTCAGGGACTGCGGTTAAAACAGCTGATATGATTTCGAGCGTAAGGACACCGCACCTACAGGGGCATCCAGACGAACAAGTGAACGCTTATGGCGCAAGAGGGGCTGACGTCCAAGGTATGAAGATCCACAGTGTCCGTTTGCCTGGATTGCTTGCACACCAGCAAGTGTTACTTGGTGGTGAAGGTGAGTTATTATCCATCCGCCACGATTCGTTCGACCGCAAAAGCTTCATGCCAGGTGTTCTTCTTGCCGTGCGTGAGTCTATGAGTCAACATCAATTTATCAATGGGTTAGAAGAACTCATCTAAAATGTTGAACAAAAGAGTGTGATGCACTCTACAAGTTAGTTGTTTGTAGGAGAGCAAAATAGAAGGACTTTTACGCGTGACATCGAACTCACTGTGTTTTAATTGGATTGAAATCGAGCCTTTCGGAAATCATTCGACTGGAGCGATAACCAAGGGCACTATACATTTGTAAATAACGTAATGAAATCTTAATAAGTAAGGGATGATGGGATGGAACGATTAAAAATAGGTGTCATTTGCTATCCATCCTTAGGAGGATCGGGAGTAGTAGCTACGGAGCTCGCTATTAAAATGGCTGCAAAAGGTCATGAAATTCACTTTATAACGTCTAGCCTTCCGTTTAGATATAACGAACCTCATGAGAATATCCATTTCCATGAGGTAAGGATCGATGGATATGCAGTATTCAAGTATCCTCCGTATGATATCGCTCTTGCAAATCGAATCGGTCAAGTCGTTGAGGAGCATCAGTTAGATTTGCTTCATGTTCATTATGCGGTTCCTCATGCAGTGTCAGCAGTGTTGGCGAAAGACATGATTCAATCGGATATCGGTATTATTACGACGTTACATGGTACGGATGTGACGATTCTTGGACACGATCCAGCACTACGCAATACAGTTAAATATGGAATTGATAAGTCTGATATTACAACAGCGGTTTCTGACTCACTACGTAAAGAAACCATAGAGCTAATAGAGCCTACCAAAGATATTATAACCATCTATAACTTCATCGATGAAGATACGTACCATCCTGTTGAATGTGGATCTTTACGTGAGGACTTCGATATTAAGAAGGATGAAAAAGTAGTCATTCATATATCAAATTTTAGAAGTGTCAAGAGAATTCCAGATCTGATTCGTGCATTTGCGAAGATTGTAGAAAAAGTTCCCTCCAAACTTTTATTAGTTGGAGAGGGTCCTGAGGTTCCAAGAATTCGTAGGTTGGTGGACATGCTTGGCGTTACTGAAAAAGTAATTTTTACCGGAAAACGTGATGACTTGCCAGAACTTTTATCATTCAGTGATGTCATGGTACTTCCTTCTGAAAAAGAGGCATTCGGACTTGTGTTATTAGAAGGGTTCGCATGTGGAGTTCCTGCAGTCGGTACAAAGGCAGGAGGAATTCCTGAAGTGATTGAAGAGGGGATTAATGGTCATATAGTGCCTATAGGTGACCCGGATGCGATTGCAGAAAAAACGCTCCGTATTTTGAGTGACAGCGATGTTCATCAACAGATGAAAGAGAACGCGATGAAAACTGTAAAAGGGAAGTTCGCATCTGACACCATCGTCGCACAATATGAAAAGCTTTATTATGACTTGCAAAAGAAGGAATGCTAATATGTTTGGAACTACTAAAAGCCGTACAGTCATCACTCGTTTAAACGAATTTGGGTATGAAGCCGTTTTTGTAGGAGGAGCTGTACGGGACTTTCTTCTTGGGAAAGAACCAACAGATATCGATATTGCCACTTCAGCGACCCCTGACCAAGTAAAATCTGTTTTCAAGAACACAATAGACCTCGGAACAGAGCATGGCACCGTATTGGTGATCGAATCAGGCGAACCGATTGAAGTGACGACCTATCGTACGGAAGGAACGTATTCAGATAATCGCAGACCGGATGAAGTCCATTTTGTAACTTCTCTAGAAGAAGATTTGAAAAGACGAGATTTTACTATCAATGCCCTCGCTCTTCGAATGGACGGAGAAGTAGTAGATCCTTTTAATGGTAGGGAAGATTTGTCGACTAAAACAATCCGGGCCGTTGGGAATGCAAGTGAACGCTTTAATGAGGACGCGCTTCGAATGATTCGGGCAGTCCGGTTTGTATCTGTACTTGGATTTGAATTGGAATCCTCGACAAAAGAATCGATTACAGCCCTGGCCAGTACTATTAAAACTCTCTCTGTTGAGCGGATTAAAAGCGAGTTCGATAAATTGTTTCAAGGTAAATTTGCTCACGATGCTTTGAAGTTACTAGCAGAAACAAATTTGTCAGAGGCACTTCCTTTATTCCCTAAGCGGCAAGATACATGGTTACAGTGTGCTCCATTCCGAAATTCACTTGAGGGGTGGGCGTCATTGATGATTGCTGGTGACTTCGATGCATCCGAGGTCGTAAGAGCATATAAATTATCAAACAAGGAACGGTTGTATTTGAAATCGATACAAAAGTTCTTTGATATTAGACAACAGCGCGCTTATACAATCGATGATTATTACGCATCCGAGTATTCGACGTTGGTGTCTGTTGAAAAGATGATAGTTGCTTTCACATATCAAGTAACAATCGATGAAAACGAGATCGAGAAAGCAATGAATGGGTTACCGATCCATTCCAAGCAAGAATTAGCTGTGAAAGGTGAACAACTGATGGAATGGACAGATAAAAAAGCAGGAAGATGGCTAGGAGAGGCGATTCAAGCCATTGAGCACGCTGTCCTACATCAAGTAATTCCGAACGAACAGAATGCGATAAAGGAATGGTTTTTACATGAATACGAATGTAAAAAGTGAGTTGCTAAAAAGAATGTCAGCAGGTAAAGATAATCCAGTGTCAGGACAACAATTGGCAGATGAGTATGGTGTATCCCGCACCGCCATCTGGAAATATGTAAAAGAACTTGAAAGTGAAGGGTATGAAATTGGCTCGATTCGAAAAAGAGGGTATTATTTAATCGACTCACCAGATACAGTAGGTCCTGCGGCGGTTCAACAGTTTTTGCAAACTGAAAACTACGGACGCAACATTCGTCATGTTGAATCGTGCCCATCGACACAGATACTTGCACACGAAGAAGCCCAAAATGGTGCACCCGACGGGACTGTTATTATTGCTGATGAGCAAACCGCCGGTAAAGGGAGACTGTCACGCCCTTGGTCTTCTGTAGCTGGGAAGGGGATCTGGATGAGCGTCATTACACGACCCAGGTTAACCCCGCAGCAAGCACCTCAAATGACTCTTGTGGCTGCAGTCGCTATTGTACGTGCTATCGAAGAGCTGACGGATGTCACGCCGACTATAAAATGGCCGAATGACATTTTGGTGGACGGTCGTAAACTAACAGGGATTCTAACAGAGCTTCAAGCAGATCCGGATCGTGTAAAAGCCATCATTCTTGGTATCGGCATGAACGTTAATCAGCAGTCAGAAGATTTCCCTGAAGAGATTCGTTCAATCGCTACATCTCTTTGTATTGAAGAAGGGCAACCGGTTAGCCGTGCAAAATTGGCGGCAAAAGTCTTGGATTATTTAGAATTATACGTTGCGCTATACGTCGAAAAAGGATTCGCCCCCATTAAACTCCTTTGGGAAAGCTACGCAGACTCCATCGGCAAACGTGTTCGCATCTCGACGCTGCAAGACACCTATGAAGCGACTGCTAGAGGTATTTCAGAAGACGGACGTCTTGAAGTAGTGCTTGACGATGGAACCATACGAGGAATCTATTCAGCTGATATTCACATTATCTGAACAATTAAAAACCATTTGGCAATTACCCACATTGGATGTTATAGTGATTGAGAAGGGCGATATCATATTGAATCGCACCTGTAATACCAGTACGTGAACACAATTAAATAAATCTGCCTTGATCATATTGACAGGGACGGAGGAAACCTATGACGATATCCTACACAACCCTTCTGTCTTTTTATGACTAGAAGGGTTTTTATGTTTTGGTTTTCTCCTGAATAGGAGAGGAGAAGAACAATGAAAACAATTACGGAATTGAAACGGATGAAAGCTGAGGGTGACAAAATTGTGATGATGACAGCATATGATTACCCAACAGCGGTTTTTGCTGAAAAATCAGATGTTGATATTTTGCTAGTCGGGGATTCTCTTGGAATGGTCGTTCTGGGTTATCCTTCAACTGTATATGTGACTTCGGATGAAATGGTTCATCACGGAAAAGCGGTAAGACGTGGCGCAAAAGATACGTTTCTTGTTGTCGATCTGCCTTTTGGGACGTTTAGAGGCTCACAAGATCGAATTCTTAACGAAGCAATTCGGGTCTTTCAAGAAACGGGGGCAGACGCGCTTAAAGTCGAAGGAGCTGATGAAGTATTGGATACGATTCAGCTACTTACGAACACAGGGATCCCAGTTGTTGCCCATTTAGGGTTACTTCCTCAATCGGCATCTGTTATTGGAGGCTACAAAGTACAAGGAAAGACAGCGGATTCTGCACGTAAGCTGTTGGATGATGCGATATTGTGTGAACAAGCAGGTGCATGCATGATTGTTGTCGAGTGCATCCCCCATCAGTTGACTGAGAAGTTAACGAAAGCGGTCAGTATTCCGATCATAGGAATAGGCGCAGGGGCAGAAGCAGACGGCCAAGTACTTGTATTCCACGACCTTGTAAAATATGGAGACCATCGTCTACCGAAATTCGCGGAGTGCTTTAGCGATGCTGGAGTAGTTATTCAAGATGGAATTTCATCCTATACAAATGCAGTACGAACAGGAACGTTTCCCGTCGCGCAGCATCAGTTCACGATGAAAGAAGAAGAATTAGTGAATTTGTATGGAGGCGGAAACCAGTGACTGAAACAACTCCAATGCAATGTACAGCTTCAATCTCAAAAATGATTGAATGGCAGCAAGACATGAAAGCATCGAATCGGACAATCGGTTTTGTTCCAACGATGGGATTTCTTCATGAAGGCCACGTATCGTTAATACGGGAAGCGAAAGAGAACAATGACTGCGTCGCAGTTAGTATCTTCGTAAACCCTACTCAATTTGGACCAGGGGAGGACTTTGAAGCGTATCCTCGCAATTTGGATGCAGATGTAAGACTTGCTGCGCAAGCGGGGGCGGACATTATATTTTGTCCTGAAGTAGAGGAAATGTATCCAACTGATGGGGGTATACGTATAGTTCCAGGTCCTCTGGCAGACCGGTTATGCGGAGCATCGCGTCCGGGTCACTTTGATGGCGTGTTGAAAGTGGTCTTGAAGCTCGTGAATATCGTGCAACCAAACAACGTGTACTTTGGCATGAAAGATGCGCAACAACTTGCGATTATTGAAACGTTTTTCCGTGATTACAACTGTCCAGCAACCATAGTTCGCGTTCCAACAGTTCGGGAGTTAGATGGATTGGCAAAAAGCTCGAGGAATGTGAACCTTTCTTCTCAAGAACGAAGCGAAGCACCAGCACTATATGAAACGTTGCAACAGGGGCAAGTTTTAGTCCTTGAAGGGGTCGCAATTGATGCAGTTAAACAATTTGTCACAGAAGCACTTGAGAAAAAGACATCGGGGACCGTTGACTATATATCAATACTGACCTATCCACTATTGGAAGAACCGACCGCTATGTCGAAAGATCTGATCATTGCTTGTGCAGTCCAATTTCCAAAAGCTCGTTTGATCGATAATATCATTTTTGAGAGGGAAGGCTGAATCATGTTCCGTACGATGCTCACAAGTAAACTACACCGCGCTACAGTTACAGAAGCCAATTTGAATTATGTAGGAAGCATTACAATTGACGAAGACTTACTAGATGTAGCCAATATCCTTGTTAACGAAAAAGTACAGATCGTCAACAATAACAACGGAGAACGATTCGAAACGTATACCATTCCAGGGAAACGTGGCAGTGGCATGATCTGCGTTAATGGTGCTGCTGCAAGACTCGTTCAACCAGGAGATATCGTCATCATACTTGCGTATGCTCTCATGCTAGACGAAGAAGCGCAACAACATACACCAATGGTCCTACTCATGGATGAACATAACAAAGTAAACCAAATTATCCAAGAATCCCACGGTGTAATTGTTTGATAATCTCTATGTGAATTGCATTTAGAAACGCATATTGTATTCTTATTTAAAACTAAATGACTATCCAGAAACAGTATCTACTGACTTTCTGGATAGCTTTTTTATTTTTTGCCATGTTCGCACCCTTCCTTTAGAGCCTAGACTGAATATATGGTACAATCTGCAGTAGGAAACCGATACAGGAAGTTGATGAATCCATGGAAAATCTAAAATTTGCAGTAGTCGATTTGGAGACAACCGGTCATTCCCCCGAAAAAGGCGACCGGATTATTCAAATTGCCATCATGTTCATTGAAGACGGCATTCTCACAAACGAGTATGTCCGCTTTGTCAATCCCGGTCAAAAAATCCCTGTTTTTATACAAGAACTAACGGATATCACGAACGCCGAGGTAAAAGATGCACCGTTATTTGAAGAAATTGCGCAAGAAGTGAGAGACTTATTAGAGGGATGGGTTTTTTCCGCACATAATACGAACTTCGATTTAACATTTCTGCAAAAAGAGTTTCTACGTTGTGGAATCCCTCGATGGCAAGGAAAACAAATCGACACAGTCGAATTTTCAAAAATCATGTTTCCATCGGCTGTCAGCTATCGTTTAAAAGAATTGACAGAGGAACTTGGAATCGAACTTTCCGCTGCTCACCGTGCAGATGATGATGCAAGAGCGACAGCCCACTTGTTACTTAAATGTATTGAAAAAGTCAAATTGCTTCCAGAACAAACGATAACTCGTTTACATAAACGCTCTTTTTCGTTGAAAACAGATCTATCCGTAATATTCTATCTAGCGCTAGTAGAGGCGCGTCAAAAAACGCTTTACCCGCATCTCTCTCATTTCCGGGGAATTCCTTTTCGGCAAACCAAGCTCATCCAAAACCTTAAACCTAGAGAAATTACCTATCCAATCAGTCAAGATGAAAAAGACCAGTTGCTCATTCAAGCATATCCTTCCTACGAATCTAGAAGCGCGCAACTACAATTCATGGATGCTGCTTGGAAATCCTTACGTTCAGGAACGGAGATCATGGTTGAGGTTCCTACAGGAATAGGAAAGACAGTATCTTATTTGCTACCTGCAGCCATTCGCGCAGTGGAAACAAAACAAGCAGTCATTGTGAGTACGTACACGAATCATTTGGCAGATAAAATTATGGAAGAAGAAATTGACGTCGTCTCGAGAGCATTATCTGTTCCAGTTCAAGCTACCGTGTTGAAGGGGCGTTCAAATTATATTTCGTTAGCAAAGTTTGCTGAACTGTTGTTAAGTGGCGAATCGAGTTATGACAATATATTCACTGAAATGCAACTTTTAGTTTGGCTGACGGAAACCACGACTGGCGATGTCAACGAACTTAATCTTTCAGGTGGCGGCATGCTGTATATCGATCGAATCCGCAAACGGTCATCGGTTCTTGCAGAAGATGAAGTTGGAGTGGATTATCATCAAATCGCTTTAGAAAATTGCCGTCATGCAGATATTGTCATCACGAACCATGCATTACTTCTCAGTGATGGAGCCAGTAAGGAACAAATTGTTAAGGAATCTTGCGGACTCGTTGTCGATGAAGCCCATCAGTTTATACACGCGGCCTATAAAACAAATGAAATCATATTCTCCTATACAAATTGGAAATATGTACTGGGGCAAATTGGCTCTGAAGCAGATGACCAAATTAGTCGTCGCATCGAAGGGATTCTAATACGAAAGAGATTACATCGTTCACGTGAGCGTTCAAACCTTTTGACAGCATTCGAGAAATTCTCTTCTGCTTTTGATGCTGCTATCCATGAGTTAATAGGGTCAGAATCAGTTCAAAGAGGTCATGTTAAGGGGAGTCGACTTCATGTTGCTTTAGAAGACATCACGGCGGACCGAATCGTATTTGAAACTGTGTTCCAATCCATGAATAGCTTCATTGAGCAAGCTTCGACATATGTTAAAAGATTGGATCGGGAAGTGGAAAGTCTTTCCGATAAAGAACAAGCGATTCTTACAGAATGGCATTATTGGATAGATGAGCTTCGCGTGAAAATTGGAGAATGGGTCGAATTATTCCTTGATAAAGAATCGGATGGAACTGTTTGGATGGAGCAAGACCAAAGAAGTATCCCGGGAAGTCTCACAGTCATTAAAAGTCCTATTGACAGTGCACCTGTGATCCGTAATTCACTGAACTCATTTTTCACTGAGGAAAAAGGCGTGATATGGACGTCTGGGACATTATCTGTGAAAAGCGATGAGCGCTTTGTTGCACGGCAATTAGGTGTTGCCCAAGAGGTGCCCGTTCTGAAGTTACTTGCTCCTGAACACTTCTATACAGGTGCCCAGATCTTTCTTATCGATGATATGCCGAACATTCAGCAAGTCGCACAACAAGAATATGTAGAAGAAGTGGCGGAGGCTATCGTCCAAACGGTAATGGTAACTGAGGGGAGACTTTTTGTTCTCTTTACGTCGCAAGATATGCTGAATCAAACCCATGAACTCATTTCAGACAGTGGATTGTTGGAAGACTATGCACTCATCGCTCAAGGCATCAGCTCAGGTAGTAGGTATAGATTGTTAAAATCATTCCGTCAGTATGAAAAAGCGGTATTGTTCGGTACAAATAGCTTCTGGGAAGGGGTTGACGTCCCTGGTAACTCATTATCAGCAATTATTATAGTGCGTTTACCTTTCTCTTCTCCGTCTGAACCTGTGTTTAAAGCAAAAACTGCCCTACTGAACCAGATGGGGAAAAATGCATTCACTGCATATGCATTACCTGAAGCAATTTTGAGACTACGTCAAGGTTTTGGAAGACTAATTCGCTCATCTACAGATACTGGTTTTTTCATCATCTTGGATCGACGAATTGAAACGAAATCATATGGTAAGAAATTTTTAGAAGCGCTGCCAGACGTGCCTGTTAAAAAAGTGTCACTTGCACGTATGGTAGATGAACTTAATAATTGCTATAATAAATGAGTCTAACGGACTTAGATGAATACGTTTTTAAAAAATCAATCTAGGTCTGTCTAAACCCATTAAGAGTGGGAAGTGAAATAGTGATAAACTGGATAAAATTTTTCGCCGTTTTTCTCTTTGCTCTAACGCTAGCTTTTACGTCATTTGTCTTTTACAAAGCTTATGAACCTGCTTCTACGTTAAAAGAAAATGCGACCAATCGAGTATTGGATGCGGGTCTTTTAGAAGAAGCAGATCGGGCTGAAGTGTACAATGGCACAACATCACTTACAGTGGTCTTTGGAAAAGATTCAAAAGGTGTTTCAAAAGCCGTTTTTGTAAACGAGAAGGCGAAATCAGATGAGGATCTGAACGTGATTACTCTTGAAAAAGGTATAACCGCAAAACAAGCATTATCCTCGGTCAAACAAGAAATGAACGTCAACAAACTCATCCATGTTAAACTGGGAGAGGAAGACGATGCTGCTGTATGGGAAGTCGCATTCAAAAATGAGGACAATAAACTGAATTACGTGTATGTCTCATTTTCAGATGGACAGTGGCAAAAGCGAATTTTAAACTTATAGGAAGTGCATGAACGCACTGGTAAAGGGAGCGATGGACTTGGCGAAGCAATTAGCATCCAGAGTAACTACACTTTCACCTTCAACAACTTTGGCGATTACAGCTAAAGCAAAAGAAATGAAAGAATCTGGTATTGATGTAATTGGTCTTGGTGCAGGAGAGCCTGACTACAATACACCCGAGCCTATACTGGAAGCAGCATGGCATTCTATGAAAGAGGGAAAGACAAAGTACACACCATCTGGTGGTCTTCCTGCTCTAAAGGATGCAGTCATTGGGAAGTTGGAAAAGGACCAAGGCTTAACGTATGCGCGTACTGAAGTCATGATCGGGATTGGCGCAAAGCATGTGTTGTACACATTGTTCCAAACGATTCTAGATCCATTAGATGAAGTGATCATTCCTGCACCATACTGGGTGAGTTATCCGGAGCAAGTGAAACTTGCAGGCGGAGTACCTGTTGTCGTTCAGGCAGCTGCAGAAGCAGAGTTCAAAGTGACGGCCAGTCAGATTAAGCAAGCTATTACATCAAAAACAAAAGCACTTATCCTTAACTCTCCTGGTAATCCTACAGGAATGGTGTATACAGAAGAAGAACTAAAAGAGATTGCGAAAGTGTGTAAGGAACACGATATTTGGATCATTTCGGATGAAATTTATGAGAAACTCGTTTATGGAACGGCAAAACATGTTTCCATTGCAACATTGTCAGACGATGCTAAGGAGCGCACGTTTATTATTAACGGTGTTTCAAAATCACATTCGATGACAGGATGGCGTATTGGGTTCATTGCCGGGAACGAAGAAGTCGTAAAAGCGATGACAAATCTTGCCAGCCATTCGACATCAAATCCTGTAACTACTTCACAATATGCGGCAATCGAAGCGTATAATGGTTCACAGGATGCAGTAGAGATTATGCGGAAAGATTTCGGCGCTCGTTTAGAACGTATTTATCCGCAAATCCAGGCAATTCCCGGTTTCCATACAGTGAAACCACAAGGTGCATTCTATTTGCTACCAGACGTATCAGAAGCTGTGAAACATACAGGTTATGAAAACGTGGATGCGTTTGCAAAAGCATTACTGGAAGAAGCAAATGTGGCAGTTATCCCAGGTAGCGGATTCGGTTCAGAAGAAACGATTCGATTATCATACGCGACTTCTATTGATTTGTTAGAAGAAGCTGTGCGCCGTATAGACCAATTTGTAAAAGAGAAATGGAACGACTGAACGAAAACTGACTAGGTAGTACAAGTACCTAGAAAAACTTTGGAGGCTCTTATGAAAACGATTATGATTCACGAAATGCCTGATCATGAAGGCGAAACAGTACGAATTGGAGCATGGCTTGCCAACAAGCGTTCAAGCGGTAAGATTGCATTTTTACAATTACGTGATGGCTCTGGTTTTGTACAAGGAGTTGTTGTTAAGGAAGATGCTGGTGAAGAATTATTTGCTACTGCAAAAGGTTTAACACAAGAGACTTCCTTGTATGTAACAGGTGAGGTTACTGTAGACGAACGTTCAAGCTTTGGGTATGAGCTGCAAGTTAAAGGGATTGAAGTGATTAAAGTAGCGGAAGATTACCCAATCACACCTAAAGAGCATGGAACAGAATTCCTGATGGATCACCGTCATCTTTGGTTGCGTTCACGGAAGCAACACGCAGTGATGAAAATACGTGACGAAATTATTCGCGCAACGTATGAATTCTTCCACATGAATGGATTTATCAAAATCGATCCACCGATATTGACAGGTTCTTCTCCTGAAGGAACTTCAGAGTTGTTCCACACGAAATACTTTGATGAGGATGCTTATCTTTCACAGTCAGGACAGCTTTACATGGAAGCTGCTGCGATGGCACTTGGTAAAGTATTTTCATTCGGTCCAACATTCCGTGCTGAAAAGTCGAAAACTCGCCGTCACTTAATCGAGTTTTGGATGATTGAGCCTGAAATGGCGTTCGTAGAACATGCTCAAAGTTTAGAGGTACAAGAGCAATTTGTAGCACACGTTGTTCAATCTGTACTTCAAAACTGCAAACTTGAGCTAGAACGTCTAGGTCGGGACACTTCAAAATTGGAAAAAATCCAAGCGCCGTTCCCACGCATTACGTATGACGATGCAATTGAGTTCCTTCACAAAGAAGGATTCGATGATATTCAATGGGGTGACGATTTTGGAGCGCCTCATGAGTCGGCCATTGCGGAAAGTTATGATCTACCTGTATTCATCATGAATTATCCAATCGGCATTAAGGCATTCTACATGCAACCACATCCTGATCGTGATGATGTTGTGCTATGTGCAGACTTGATCGCCCCTGAAGGATATGGAGAAATCATTGGTGGATCTGAACGTATTCATGACTATGAACTCATGAAGCAACGTATCGAAGATCACCAGCTAGATGCTTCTGCATACGAATGGTATTTGGAGTTAAGTAAATATGGCGCAGTGCCTCACTCTGGTTTCGGTCTTGGATTAGAGCGTACTGTCGCTTGGATTTCAGGCGTTGAGCACGTGCGGGAAACGATTCCGTTCCCACGTTTACTTAACCGTCTGTATCCTTAATAAAGCAACAAGGAGGAGTTCGCCATATGCAACAAGATGAACGGCTCCAGATGTGGATTGAGCAGGGGAATGTTACTATTCCCCAGCTTTTTTTTAACTCTTATAAAAAACTAGGCATTCAAGATTCAGATGCCATGCTCATTTTACAAATGGAAGCCTACCGTGCTCAACATATTGAGTTTCCGACGCCATCTGATTTTTCTTCACGGATGGACCTCACAGAAAACGAGGTATCCCAAGTATTGCAGCGTCTCATGCAAAAGGGATATTTAAAAATTGGCCAAACTAGTGATGCCAATGGAGTACTGTTTGAACAATTTTCACTACTTCCTTTATGGGAAGCGGTTTTAGAATGTGAAATCGGGAGTCAGAATAAAACAGTCGAAGCAAAAGAAAAGGAAGAAGAAGGACAAATCTTCCACGTTTTTGAACAAGAATTTGGGCGTCTTCTTTCTCCAATGGAATGTGAAACGATTGCGATGTGGATTGATCAGGATCATCACGGCATTAATATTATTAAAGCAGCTTTAAAAGAGGCTGTTATTGCTCAGAAACTAAGTATGCGTTATATCGATCGGATTTTGTTTGAATGGAAAAAGAAAAATGTAACGACACTTGCAGATGTCGAAAAACAAACCAAAGCCTTCCGTTCCCCTACGCAATCTATTCGACAGGGAAAAGCACAAGGAACTGTTAAACGGGTTCCCCTATACAACTGGCTTGAAGATAGGGATGGGTGAGTGGAATGTTAACTAAAAAAGAGTGGCACTATTGCTTAGAGGAAATCGACACGATGTTTCCGGATGCTCATTGCGAGCTTGTGCACGAAAATGCCTTTGAATTGGTCGTTGCGACACTTTTATCCGCACAATGTACGGATGTGCTGGTCAATCGTGTAACTGCAGAGTTGTTTAAGAAGTACAAAACGCCAGGAGATTATTTGGAAGTTCCAATCGAAGAATTGCAACAAGACATTCGTTCGATTGGTCTCTATCGGAACAAAGCAAAAAATATCCAAGCGTTGTCGCTCATGCTTCTAACTCAATTCGGTGGGGAAGTCCCTGAAGATCGCGACGTGCTGACAACACTCCCGGGAGTGGGTAGGAAAACGGCGAATGTTGTAGTCTCAAATGCGTTTGGTGTTCCTGCGCTTGCTGTCGATACACACGTTGAACGTGTAGCAAAGCGTTTGGCAATGAACCGATGGAAAGACTCGGTCTTGGCAGTTGAAGAGAAAATCATGCGATGGACACCAAGAGAACGATGGACACAGACGCATCATCAACTTATTTTTTTCGGTAGATATCACTGCAAAGCCCAAAGACCGAACTGCCCGGAATGTCCACTGCTTTCTGTATGTCGAGAAGGAAAGAAGAGGATGAAGACTAATGGATAATTCAAAAACCACTTTAACAAAAGACCAAGTAATGCTTTACTTTGATAAATGGGAGTCTCTAAAGCCTGAAATTCAACAGCGTTATGACCAGAAGCAATCCGATGCTTCTGAGTCGATGGCGATTGCCATTGCAAATTATGAAGAATTATTAGAGGTTTGTGCTCCAGTTGGTGGTTCTGATCGTCGTACAAAGATGGAACCATTGAATGGGGAGGAGCGCCTTCAATTCATCAAGGATAAGGTAGTAAGTCCTTTTGCACTCATTCAATTGAATTTGCTCTATACGGAATTGAAAAAGAAGATTGCCCGATTTATCACCAATTAAAAAAACAGCGACTTCGTTTTTACGAAGTCGCTGTTTTTTGTTGTCAGTTTTCGTCTGATGTCTTTGTATCATCAGGTTTGGTTCCAGAAGGTTTCGACGAACTGGCTGTATTGGAGTCCGAGTTATTCGAAGGGTTGCTACTGACGCCATCGGAACCGTCAGCATCGTTACCTTCTCCATTATTTTCAGAGTTGTTTCCGTCTGAACCATTGCCGTTGTTGCCATTATTGTTTCCGTTATTACCATTGTTACCGTTGTTGTTCCCATTGCCATTATTATTGTTCCCGTTGTTGTTATTGCCATTATTATTGTTGTTGTTGTCATTGTTAGAGCCGTTATTTTGACCGTCATCCTCATTGTCCTGATCAGAGTCCCCTTGGTTTTCATCATCAGGATTTTCTTCAGGCACTTCTTCTTCAGTTGCCTGAATCATAAGCGTTGTCGAAGCAGGGGAGCTAACAAGATTATCTGCTTTTGCAATGACAGAGAACGTATACGTATGACCCGGTTCGACATTCCCGAATGTGAAGGATTTATCGTTTGTCTCCGTAAGTGATTGGGATCCTCCGCCATCTACAGAAACTGAAACTGCAAATGAGACATCGCCATCAAAATCATCAGAATCAGGCTCATTGTGGTTCCAACTTAAGTCGATTTCCTGATTATCGGCGTCATATTCTGCACTTAAATCAGTAGGAGCTTCAAGTTCCGTCACTTCTTCCTCAGGCTCTTCCTCTACATATGTGCGCTCGGGAAGAGTTCCACGAACAAATAGCTCATCACTTTTCAGGTTGCTTGGTGTGCTATTACTTGCCAATTGAAGCGGTTGAGATCCTGCGACGATTGTAGCTTCTTCAACAGAACTAGGCTTTTTGAATTTCTTCGGATTGTTGCCAGAAGCGATATCGCTCATCACTTGACGGAACAATACTTTAGGCATATCGCGTCCGCCTTGGAAACCGACTATGGGTTCGTTTCGTTTTTCATGTCCTCCCCAAACTGCAATCGTATAGTCGGATGTATATCCTGCAAACCATGAGTCAGGTACACTGTACTGGCCAATGTTATATTTCTTTTTGTCGTCAGCTGAATAGTTAGTTGTACCCGTTTTCCCCGCAATGTCCATTCCAGGAATGTTTGCTTTTGTTCCAGTTCCATTTGGTTTTGTCATCACGTCACGAAGCATATCTGTCACCATATAAGCGGTGGAATCCTTCATCGCGGAAACTGGATCTGGAGAAAGATTGATTTCAGTTTTACCATCTCGTAAAATTATTTTTTTTACTGCATGGGGAGCATTGTAGATACCTTCGTTTCCGAATGCCGCAAATGCTCCTGCCATTTGTTGAGTAGAGACGTCATTGGCGCCTCCGCCAATCGCATCCGATTGGTATAATTTTTTAACAGGTACGCCAAGTGAGTTTGCAAATTCCCCGGCGTTTTTAGTACCAACTTCTTCAAATGTTTTAATCGCTGGGATGTTTCGAGATTCATACACTGCTTGACGCATAGTGATAGGTCCCTTGAATCTATTGTCGACGTTATTTGCTTTTATACCTTTTGTTTTTTCATCTACGATTGTCTGACCAGTCGACCAGTTTAAGTATTCAATTGCAGGGCCATAGTCTAAAACGGGTTTGATCGAAGATCCAGGCTGTCGTTTTTGGTCGCTTGCATAGTTATGGTTAAATAATTTGTAATCACGACCTCCACCAACTGCTACAATCTCGCCTGTTTTTGTATCGACAACTGTCATACCTGCTTGAATTGTATCTGATTCAAAGTTGCTAGAATCTGCAAGTGCTTTTTCGACAGCTTGTTGTGCGTTAGGATCTAGGGCGGTTTGAATCGTAACACCATCTGCCTCAATATCTTTGTATCCTGCTTTTTGGAGTTCATCCATAGCAATATCAATGTAAGCTTGGTATTTAATATCCATTGGTTTTTCGCGTTTTTCTTCAGGAAGAAGAGAAGCAGTGACCGGGATGGATTTCGCGGTATCCATTTCCTCTTTTGTGATTTTTTCGTGTTGGTTCATGAGTCTCAATACAATATCACGACGTTTTTGTGCACGTTCAGGGTGCTTGAATGGATTGTAAGCATTTGGTGATTGAGGCATCCCTGCTAACATTGCCATTTCAGGAAGCTCCAGCTCATTTAACTCTTTCCCGAAAAAGTACTCAGCACCTGTACCAAATCCATATTTGTTACCTGACATGAGGACTTTGTTGAAATACATTTCAAAAATTTCTTCTTTGGAATAATTTCGTTCTAGCTTAAAAGCAAGCCATGCTTCCTGTGCTTTTCGCTTTAATGTTTTTTCATTCGTGAAGAATGAGTTTTTTATAACTTGCTGTGTTAATGTCGAAGCTCCTTGAGAGCCAAAACCGCTTTTAAGATTGGCAAGGACAGCACCACCAAGACGCCATAGGTCAATTCCGTGGTGTTTGTAAAAACGGGAGTCTTCCGTTGCAAGAATTGCGTCTTCCAATTCTTTAGGAATTTGGTCGTATGGTATATATTTTCGCTTTTCATTACCTGTAGTGTAAATAACGTTGTCGTTACGATCTAAAACTTTTGAAGAGAGCGGGTCTTTTAATAGACTTTCATCTAATGCGGGTGCCGTACTTGCATAGTAGGCGAATAAACCTGCACCTGCCATCAAAAATAGTAATCCGATAACAACGATTGCTTTCAATATGGTCTTAACGAGACCTTTTTTCTTTTTAGGTGTTTTTTTATGTTTCCGCGACGATTTCTGCTCCGCCTCCGCTTGTTGTCTGCGTGCGGTCCTTGAATTTGGAGTATTTTTGTCCATTAGGATTCCTGCCTTTCAATTCGTTCACCGGTTGTTTGTTCAACTAGACCGGTTAGAGCGTGTAAATAGTCTAGACGTGGATGATAGCCAGGTTGTAATTCGACTGACATTTCCTCAAGTTCAGAAAGAGTAATCGATTTTCTGCCACCATCAATCATCCTTGTCCATGTTCCGATGAAATTTCTAAAGGGTAATACGAAATAGCGATCTAAGAGAGAAAAGCGGATAATTAGAAATGCAATACCACCTTGTTCGTGTACTTGAGACATATGCTCAACTTGATGATCATGTATATTTTGTAAAGGAAAAGAAGTTTTATTTTTCGTCTCCTTCGCTTCAAAATCGACATATTTCCCTTGCCATACGCCGTTGTAGTCAGTTGTTGAAGCAGTTTTGAAATAAGCTTCAGTGATTACTGCTGCACTTCTCGCCGGATATCGGACGTTAACAATTTGAATAGGTACGGGTTTTTTATGAATGACTGCGATCCCTCTACTAGTATAATACTCGTTGCTGTCATTCAATTCATCTTCCAAAGTTTTACCCCGATTGCTGAAAGATAATGAAGTTGGTTTGGCAGCAGTATTCGTTGTAGTAGGTACATATTTTTTGCCATTTGGATAGCGTATCGCCAACATACTCACCTCACATCATCAGTGTATCATACCACAATATTGAGACGTTAAAACGTTGATTAGGTTGCAAACTACAAAATGCTCTCCCTTTTAGAGAGGAATGCACGTTCGTCAATGTTGGAACTAAAAGCACTAATTTGATAAACTTAAAATAGAAGTAGTAGAAAGGTGACAAGTAGTATGAGGTTACAGCAGTTAACAGAACAATTACTTGAAGTATGCGATGAGTGCTTAGTTCGGCATAGCGACATGCGACTTGAAAATCGCGAACCCGACTTTTATAAAGAAGTTAAACCATATGCCGATCACTGGCATCTGATGATAGATGAATGGGACGAACTCGTACAACAATGGATTCGTACAAGACGGCCAAAATACGTACGACCTATTCAAATTTCAACGTTAAATGATCTGATGAAACAATTTACCGTTCAATCCTTTTATCAAAAGACAGGGAAAAAGCGATTTGTTCAATCCATTCAATCCGCCAGTTATACATTGAATACCGTTCGTATCGCGTTGGAAAAAGAGAAAGAGGAGGGCGGAGATGGCAAATAACGTAAATCTCCAGTCATTTATTGATGAGTTGAAACTAGATCCGGAATTCGCAAAGAATGTAAAGCATTATAAAGTGACGGAAGGAAAAGACGCAATCTATGCTACTTTTCCTGAGAAATTGCATCCATCATTAAAAACGGCGCTTTCACATAAAGGCATTCATCAATTATATAGTCATCAGCGGAAAGCATTCGACTTCGCACAACAAAAAAAATCATATACAGCGGTAACTCCAACGGCGTCTGGTAAATCACTTTGTTATCATTTACCTGTTCTTCAAAGCATATTGGAGAATGAAGCCTCGCGAGCATTGTATCTCTTTCCGACAAAAGCACTCGCGCAGGATCAATTAGCCGATTTACATGAACTCATTGAAGCGAGTGGAGAGACGATACTAAGTTATACGTATGATGGAGATACTGCACCCGGATTAAGAACGAAGGTTCGTAAATCGGGGCATATCGTGTTGACCAACCCGGATATGCTACATTCTGGAATTTTGCCGCATCATACGAAGTGGGTTTCACTTTTTGAGAACTTGAAGTATATCGTGATCGATGAATTGCATACGTATAAGGGAGTGTTTGGTACACATGTTGCCCATGTGTTAAGACGCTTAAAACGAATTTGTGCTTATTATGGAAGTAACCCTGTGTTCATCTGCACTTCAGCAACAATTGCAAACCCTCAACAACTTGCGGAAAACCTGACGAATTCCTCAATGGAGCTCATTGCGGATAACGGAGCGCCTGCTGGCAAGAAGCATTTTTTGTTTTACAATCCACCGGTTGTCCATGAAACGTTTGGAATTCGTAGGAGTGCTGTCTTGGAAGTTCGGGATATTGCTTCCCGCCTTTATCGAGAAGGGGTTCAAACCATCATTTTTGCAAAAAGCAGAGTGCGTGTAGAAATGCTCGTAACCTATATGAAAGAACTCACCAAAAAGAAATTGATGGATGAGACGATCATGGGGTACCGGGGAGGTTATCTTCCTTCAGAGCGTCGTAAAATTGAAAAAGGACTGCGTAATGGGACGATTAAGACAGTAGTCAGTACAAATGCGTTGGAACTTGGTATTGATATTGGTCAACTCCAAGCATGTGTTATGACGGGTTACCCGGGAAATATCGCAAGTGCATTGCAACAAGCAGGTCGAGCAGGAAGAAGGCAGGATGACGCACTCATCATTTATGTCGCACAGTCTATGGCGTTGGACCAATACATCATCGAGCATCCTGATTACTTACTAGGTGGATCACCAGAGGAAGCGCATATTCACCCTGACAATATTGTCATACTCATGGATCATCTACGGTGTGCTTCATTTGAACTGCCATTTTCGGTGAACGATCAGTATGCAGAGTTCGATGTCCAGCAGCTATTGGAATTTTTAGCGTCTGAAGGAGTTCTCGTATTGGCAGGGGATCATTGGCACTGGATGACAGAACGTTTTCCTGCGAGCGAAGTAAGTTTACGTTCAGCTTCTCAAGAAAATGTAGTGATTATTGATAAAACCCGACCTAAAGAAACGACGGTCATTGGAGAAATGGATCGATTCAGTGCAATGACGTTGTTACATGAAGAAGCGATCTATTTGCACCAAGGTACACAGTTCCAGGTTGAAATGTTAGATTGGGAGGAAAAGAAGGCGTATGTGACAGAAGTGGATGTCGATTACTTCACAGACGCGAATTTAGCTGTTGAGCTGAAAGTAATCAGTGAAGACAAAAAGCAGGATGACGCATCCCAGACAGTGGCATTCGGCGATCTAGCTGTCCTGGCAATCCCAACAATTTTTAAGAAGATTCGATTCGATTCTCATGACAATATCGGCTCTGGTCCTATTCATTTGCCAGCTGAAGAGCTACATACAGCGTCCACGTGGCTAGCATTTGATGTACCTGAAGGATGGACAGAAGCTACCTTGACTGACGCCATGACTGGTGCAGCACATGCGATGCAATCCTTTATTCCTTTGTTTGTTCAATGTGACAGAACTGATATTCATGTGGTACCGCAAGTAAAAGCAGTCCATACAGGAAAACCGACGTTTTTCATCTACGATAGTTATCCTGGAGGAATTGGATTGAGTGAAAAGATGTTTGACCAATGGAATTCATTGCTTCGCCAGGCCGCCTCGCACGTAAGTTCATGTGAATGTGAAGGAGGCTGTCCAATTTGTACAGGTCCGCCCGAAGCTGATACAAATTTGAAGCTAGGCGCTGCGGAGCTTTTGAAGAGTTTGGCAGGTGGTGACGCGCGTGTCGTATGAGCAAAATCTTATGAAGATGAAAGGTATGTTGAAAAAATCAAAAGCTGACTCTTCAACTCAGAAAGAAACCTCAAAGATCGTTCAAGCGTCATCTCCTAGTTACGAATCACAGTGGCTAGCAGCAGGTCTCGAAAAAGAGACCAATCACTACGGGACCGTTTATAAGAAAATTGTCGACTATGACGAATTCTATACACACGGGAAATATCAATTGACCGAATTGACGGCCACGTTGCAAAAATGGAAGAGCTCAGGGGAACGACATCCGTTAGCACCTGACCCAGACAAACGACTCCTTTTTTTTGATACAGAAACCACGGGTTTGAAAGGGACCGGGACACTTATTTTTCTAATCGGTTTAATCGAGCAACGAGGCAAGGGCTTTAGAATGACCCAGTATGTACTGCCGGGTCCTGCTCATGAAGCAGCGTTTCTTTATGCAACTGAATTATGGGAAAAGCCGGTTACGCTTGTCATGTATAACGGAAAGAGTTTCGATGTGCCTCAATTGGATACCAGGTGGACAATGAATCGGAACTTACTACCTCCTTTGCCAAAGCACGATCAGATCGACCTGCTCCACGGTTCCAGGCGCATTTGGAAACACGAAATGGAATCGTTCAAATTGCCTGCAGTTGAAGAGGAACAACTTGGATTTGTACGGGAAGACGATATGCCGGGCTATTTGGCACCGATTATCTATCAAGATGCTGTGAAAAATGGTCGTGCTGAAATGCTGATGAAGATTTTGCTGCACAATGAGTACGATATTTTGTCACTTGTCACGTTGTATATTCGTTCAACTGAGCTTCTTTTGCAAGAGGAGTTATCAGGAACTGCGATTAGCCTAACGAATATCGGAAAATGGTATGCCGATTTGAAGTCACATAGTCGAGCAACTGCTGTCTTAGAGCAGGTAATCGAGGAATATGGGACTCAACACCCGACAACTCACTTCCATTTCGGGTTTCTTTTAAAAAGGGAAGGGAAATACAAAGAGTCACTAGATGCGTTTGGTGTCTGTATGACAAAGTCGACTGGACGGGAACGGATTATTGCACTTGAGGAAATGGCGAAAATACTTGAGCACAAAAACAAAGACTGCACAAAGGCGCTACAACTTTGTGGAGTTTCCAAGGGGCTGCTTGCACGTGATTCCTCATTGTCTGCTTCGTTTTCTATGCGCATGATTGCGGAGTTCACAAAACGGGAAATGAGACTTAAGAGAAAATTATTTCCCGGGCAAGCGCAGGACTCGACAAAATAACACTTCTAATCTTGACTTGAGCAGACAGAATTGGACAGGATATGCTATACTTAGAGCAGTTACCACTGACGGAAGGACGTTGTTGAATGGATATTAAATTGGATTCAAAAACGATTCTTGAAAAAGAGTTTAAAACAGGTATGCGCGGTTATAACCAAGAAGAAGTCGATTTGTTTTTAGATAGTGTGATTCATGATTACGAAAGTTTTAAAAAACGGATCGCTGAGCTTGAACGCGAAAACGGAGAACTTCAAAATGAGTTATCTACTGTCCAGAAACGACCAGCATCGAGCGCTCCTGGTACAACAAACTTCGACCTGCTGAAACGTATTTCTAATTTGGAAAAAGCTGTGTTTGGAAGTAAACTTTCAGGAAACGAATAAGACGAACCCCACTTACCCTTGCGGAAAGTGGGGTTCTACTGTATACTAATCAAGCCATGACGGAAATTCAGGTAATTGCTGCAGTGCTAGACACTGGAGAGGAAAGTCCATGCTCACACGGTACTGAGATGTCCGTAGTGTTCGTGCCCGGCCAAAAAATAAGCCGGGGCGCTGTTTATTCAGCTGACGGCGGAAATAATTCCTAAGTCCTTTTAGGATATGGAAGACGTTTCCTGAAAAGTGCCACAGTGACGGAGCTGTATCGGAAACGGTACAGGTGGAACGAGGTAAACCCCGCGAGTGAGAAACCCAAATTATGGTAGGGGCGCTCTTCCGAAGGAAATGAACGGAGGAAGGGACAGACAATCGTCTGTAGATAGATGATTACCACCCTGAGTACGAGGTGTAAACCGTTCGAGTACAAGGGAACAAAACATGGCTTACGAATTTCCTGATGGTACTTAATGTATACAATCATGCTCTCCTGTATTTACGGAGAGCATTTCTGCGTTAGAAAACAGGTTTGTTCATATATAGCACGTACATAAAGTGATTCAACAGTGGAGAGGAAGTGTACGATTCATGAAAGAATACAAATTAGTAGCAACTGCAGCGATGGGGCTTGAAGGACTCGTTGCAGAAGAAGTGAAAGCACTAGGGTATGAAACGATGACAGAGAATGGGAAAGTTTACTTTTCTGGCGATGCCCATGCAATTGCAAAAGCGAATATGTGGCTGCGCATCGCTGACCGTGTCCGAATTATCGTAGGGGAATTTAAAGCAACTACTTTCGACGAACTATTTGAAAAAACTAAAGAATTGCCGTGGGAGGAATATCTTCCAGTGGATGCAACATTCCCGGTTGCTGGTAAATCCGTTAAGTCGATTCTTTACAGTGTGCCTGATTGCCAAGCAATTGTTAAAAAAGCAATTGCAGAAAAACTTAAAACCGTCCATGGCCGTGTCGGCTTTTTAGACGAAACGGGTCCATTATTCAAATTGGAAGTATCGATTTTAAAAGATAAGGTGACACTAACAATCGATTCAAGCGGTGCGGGTCTGCACAAACGCGGATATCGCGTTGGACAAGGTGATGCTCCGTTAAAAGAAACGTTAGCTGCAGCACTTGTTAAATTGACAAAATGGAACCCGGATCGACCATTTGTTGACCCGTTCTGTGGTTCAGGTACGATTCCAATTGAAGCTGCAATGCTCGGACAAAATTTAGCACCAGGCTATAATCGGGAGTTTTTAAGCGAACAATGGCCATGGATGGCAGAATCCGTGTGGGATCGTGTTCGTGAAGAGGTAGAAGATGTCGCAGATTATGATCGTAAACTGATGATTTCAGGTTCTGACTGGGATCCAGCAATGATAAAAGTCGCAGAGAAAAATGCTGCAGAAGCAGGATTTTTAGATATTATCAATTGGAATGTTTGCAACGTTGCAGACCTTTCACTTGACGGTGAAAACGGCGTTTTAGTCGGAAATCCACCATATGGAGAACGTCTTGGTGAACTAGAAGAAGCTGAAGACATAACCGCTACACTGGGGAACGTCATGAAACCTTACCCATCCTGGTCTGTCTATATGCTTTCTTCTCTTGAAAACTTTGAGACGATGTATGGCAAAAGAGCTACTAAGAAACGTAAACTCTTCAATGGTTTCATCCGCACAGATCTTTATCAGTTCTGGGGCAAACGAAGCTAATCTAAATAGATCTAAAAGAGAGGATTCTCCTCTCTTTTCTTATGGAATAGAAAGGGGTTCACTATGACAGGAAAGTTACCATTTGCACTCACACGCGACAAAACATTCTACGAATCACTCAACGAGTGGATCGGAGATACCTTATATGATGAGCTCACCGAAAAAGGATTCGACTGCAGAGATGAACAAATCTATATGTCTTTCCAAATTGAGCAAGCTCTACGAGAAAAAGAAGTATTATTTGCTGAAGCTGGCGTCGGAACAGGTAAAACTATCGCTTATCTACTTCCTGCCATCGCTTATGCTCGCTACACAGGCAAACCGGCATTAATCTCTTGCGCAGACGAAACACTAATCGACCAACTTGTAAAAGAGGAAGGCGATATTCGTAAACTTGGTGAAGCGCTAGAGCTCACAATCGATGTGCGTCTTGCAAAATCACGTGACCAATATCTTTGCCTGAAGCGTTTGGAAGAAATGAATCGTAGCGGTGAAGACTATGCCGGGGATGTGGAAGACAGCCTCCCGGAATTCGTTTATGGGCCAGCCTCTTTATCAGAAGTGCATCCATATGGAGAGCGTTCTTCCTATCCAGATCTAAGTGATGGTGAGTGGGAGACGATTAATTACCATCCAATTCAACAATGTGGTGGATGTGACTTACGAAACCGTTGTGGACAAACGATTCACCGCAGTGAATATCGAAAAGCATCTGATTTAATCATTTGCTCCCACGATTTCTTTATGGAACACCTTTGGACGAAAGAGTCTAGAAAACGACAGGGGCAACTCCCACTACTACCAGAGGTTTCAATGGCTGTTTTTGATGAAGGCCATCTACTTGAATATGCAGCACAGCGCGCTCTAACTTATGAAGTACAAGATAGCACGCTTCTTGGACTTCTGGAGCGGGTCATGACAGACGGTGTACGTGAGCAAACGCTTCAACTGATGGAACAACTGATGGAATGTCATGAACTGTTCTTCGACTACCTCTCTGAATGTGCTCAGGAAGATGGAGAAGAACGACTAACGATTTCAAAGACTGCCGAACTCGTGAATACAGCGCGTGAAGCAGTTCGTCTTTCGAATGCATTACTCGAAGAATTTGTCTTTGATAGTGAGCTCTATGTGATACCTGAATATGACTTGAGAATGGTAGAAGAATACCTCGAACAATATATATTCTCATTAGAGTTGTTTTCGGATAATGCAGAAGCTGTCGATTGGGCAGAAGATCGAGAAGGGGAATTGACACTAGTTATTATGCCGCGCCTTGTAACGGATGTTTTACAGGAGCGATTATTTTCAGAAAAACTACCAATTATTTTCTCATCAGCTACATTGTCCGTACAAAATGATTTCTCGTTTATCGCAAATAATCTAGGTATTGAACATTCAGTTTCATTTTCAATTGAATCTCCATATGATTACGACGAAGTCATGGATCTTACCATTGAATCGCTATCTGAAGATGGTAAAATGAACAGACTTGTCGAATTATTGAATGATGGTGAACAGACGCTAGTGTTGTTTAAGTCGAAACAGTCTATGGAAGATTTCCGAGCAACGCTGCCAGAAGGACAACTTCCTTTCGCGGCGTTTGAAGGAGATCGTGAACTCTCGTCTATCGTTAAAGAGTTCCAAGCTAAAAAATGGTCTGCATTCTGCTCCTATCATTTGTGGGAAGGGTTGGATATTCCTCATGATGCATTAACGAGAGTGGTCATTTATGATTTACCGTTGCCACCTGCAGATCCGTTGTTCAATGCGAAGCGTAGTCATGCAGCTTCTCCATTTGAAGAAGTGGACTTACCATATATGTTGCTCCGTTTACGTCAAGGTGTTGGTCGACTTATCCGGACTGCGACAGATTCAGGTTCTGTTCATATTTTGTTGAACCCTGAAGAATCTAAATTAGTACCCACATTCGATTCAATTTTTCCCGTTGCTCCAAAAGTGAAATCTTGATAGATATGTAAATTGAACAAAACAAAAAGCAACAGGGCGTCGGCCTTGTTGCTTTTTGTTTTGTTAGTATGTTTCATCCTTCATCCAATTACCTTTTTCAAGCTTCGTCTATTGTCAGTAACACATTAGAAGGTGGAGCGTTGTTAAAATTCAGTGGTAATTTAAATGCTTGTTGGAAACCATAGAATTTCGTCTCACCTGTTAAAACAGTTGGTGGAGAAATATCCAGAGTCAGTGCATCCTTTTCAAGCAAGGTACACAGATTTCCAGCGACCATATTCCCGAGTTCACCAGTAAATGACTCGATCATTTCGCCTTCAATCGTCATGCCAAACATTGCTTCGCCAATTTGTGAAATTGTCGATTCGTTTGTATCGATAATAAGTCGTCCGCGTACGTCACCAAGCAGTGCAATAAGTACACTTAGTTCTTTTTGTTCATATGGCTGTGTGGTAAGAGAAGGTGGGAGAACGTCGAATTTAACAGGGATAACTGTAGTTAGAGATTGGATTGTACTATTCAATATATGTTGGATTGTTTTTGCATCAGTCATTTAGACACCCCTTTAGCAGGTAATAATAGTCCAATGATACCACCCGGGTCGTCAATTGTATAGAGTATTTCTATAATTAAAAACGTAGAATATATGAATAGAGTGTGAACAATAAATAATGGTATGATAGACAAAGTTCTAGCAGAAGGGATCGAAGTGTTTATGACTCAGCATAAAGATTTTTTAGACGAAACCGCAGTTCTTGGTCTTCTTTGTCAAGAAGATGGGGATCAGGAAAGGTTTCAAAAAGCTACAATGCTTGCGAAGAAATTAGTGAAAGATGACTACACCATTGCATTTGCGGGTCATTTTTCAGCAGGTAAATCATCGATGATCAATGCACTGACAGGAGAGGATCTGTTGCCATCTAGTCCTATTCCGACAAGCGCAAATATCGTTAAAATACATAAGGATGAAGAGGACTTTGCAATCGTACATCGACAAGATGGGACTTCCGTTAAAGTTATTGGGGAAGGATTCTCACAAGCTGTTAAAAAGATGAGCAAAGAAGGGGCATCCATTGCTTCATTGGAAATTGGACATACAGCATCAAAACTTCCCTTAGGGATTTCTGTGATGGATACACCTGGTGTCGACTCAACAGATGATGCCCACAGGTTGTCGACTGAATCTGCTCTCCATTTAGCAGATGTGGTGTTCTATACGATGGACTACAACCACGTGCAGTCTGAATTGAATTTCCGGTTCACCAAAGAACTGATGCGCTATAATCCGAATGTCTATTTAATCGTCAACCAAATTGACAAACACCGTTCTAATGAGTTGTCATTCGATGAATTCAAGGAATCTGTCCGGCACTCGTTTTCTCTTTGGGGTGTTAAGCCGAAAGGGATTTTTTTTACGTCACTCAAACAGCGTGATTTAGAAGGTAATGACTTTGACGCAGTGAAGGAGATCGTAAATGGCTCGATTGAGCACCGTGATGAACACTTTGATCGGAATGCGCAAAATGCTCTCACGCAGTTAACTGCAGAGCATATTGACTTTTTAAAAGAAGAGATTAAAGAAACAATTGATACTCATCCTGAGATTGCGGATGAAGAATGGTCTGAAACTAATGAACTTGAACTAGAAGCTGAAGAGCTTCACATGCGACTATCACTCATGCAAGGAGATGCTTTCCATCTGCACTTCGAGAAAGAGCGAAAAGAACTTTTACAAAGTGCTACCCTGACTCCTTATGAAACGAGAGAGTTGCTAAAAGAGTATTTAGAGTCGCAAACGAGTCATTTTAAAGTCGGTCTTTTCTTTAGTGCCAAAAAGACACAGGAAGAACGCGATCGGAGACTTCAGACGCTTAGTGAGTCATTAGAAAAGTTAGCCCATACTCAAATTGAGATACATCTTCGATCACTTATGAAAAACGTACTGAAACAAGCTGGCTTGTTAACCGATGAACGATCATTGGAAATCGATGAGATGGATCTGGCATTCCGTTTCAGCGAGATAGCTTCTACTTTGACAACGCCGGATATTTTGACTGGCGAGCTGATTTTAAATGCGGCAAGTCAAATGCGTGAAGCGGTCCTGAACGTTTACAAGAGGAAAACAGATGATTGGAAAGTCCGGGTATCAGATGTGGCGAAGCGTGAAGGAGAGAGTGCTTCCGTACGATTGCAAAAAGAACTTAACGATTTAGAGCTGAAGTTAGCCGCAATCCGCCTCGTCAAATCACGTACTACAAACCTTCAATTATTTGAATCTGGTCAGCAACATGAATGGTCGAAAGAGGAACTAGCCTCATTGGATCGATTAAAAGAAGAATGGAGAGCTCAATCTGAGCCTGAAATCCTCGATGTACAACAACAGCAAGAAACTGAAGTAATCCAGGAGCAAACTAAGCAAGATCTCAGCGTTCAGGAACAAAATGAGGAAATGTTCAATGGGGATCATGAACTCATCGTCAAGCGTGCGCAACAAGTGGCAGATGAAGTAGTTCACATTCCAGGGTTTAAAGAGCTCTCTGTATACTTGAAATCTAAATCGAAAAGGTTGGAACAGCAAGAGTTTACAGTCGCATTGTTTGGAGCGTTCAGTGCAGGGAAATCATCTTTCTCAAATGCGTTGCTTGGCGAAGCGGTATTACCTGTTTCTCCAAATCCGACAACTGCAGCCATTAACCGGATCCGACCGACTTCTGACGTACATGCTGATGGAACGGCGGATATTCACTTTAAAGCGCGTGAGCAATTGACTCAAGATACAGTGGACGCATTCGCAATGCTTGGTTTATCCATTTCAACACTTGAAGAAGCTTTTAAACGTGCAGAAGAAGCATTACAACTAGAACTAGTTGAAGAATCACTTCATATCCATAAATCGTTTATACGTGCATTCCAAGCAGGCTACCCAACATATCGTGATATGCTTGGCACTGTCTTGACTGCCGAGCGAGATGAATTCGTCCGCTTTGTAGCCGAAGAGGAACGCAGTTGTTTTGTCGAGTCAATCGACTTATATTATGACTGCGAACTGACACGCCAAGGGATTACCTTAGTAGATACTCCAGGCGCCGATTCGATAAATGCCCGACATACAGACGTAGCGTTTGAGTATATTAAAAATGCCGATGCGATTTTGTTTATCACTTATTATAATCATGCATTTTCACGCGCGGACCGTGAGTTTTTAATCCAGCTTGGACGTGTGAAAGATGCGTTTGAAATGGACAAGATGTTCTTTGTAGTCAATGCGATCGACTTGGCTGCAAATGAGGAGGAAGCACAGGAAGTAAAAGGATTTGTAGCAGAGGAACTTGTGAAATTCGGAATTCGAAACCCACGCGTTCATGGAATCTCTAGCTTGCAAGCACTTGAAGCAAAGCAACAAGGTGAAACCGAGTCGAAAATGAATGCCTTTGAAACTCGTTTTTATTCGTTTTTAGAAAATGATTTAAATGCATTAGCCGTTCAAGCATTGGATGAAGAGACTACGAAAACGGTCGAACGTCTAGCTGACCTCATTGATCGAACTGAGAAAAATCGTGAGCGGAAAGCAGAACGATTAGAGGAACTTACTGTTTTTGAACAACGTGTAAAGGAACATTATAGTTCAAGTTTTGCACCAGTTCTTAAAAAAGCCGTTGAAGAAGAGTTGAGGGAACTTATTTTCTACATCCATCAACGAGTATTTCTTAGATTCCCCGATTTCTTCAAAGAAGGCTATACACCGTCGTTATTTGTTCGTCACCAAGCTTCAGAAGCACTTCGTTTAGCACTAGAAGAAACCATAGGAATGACAGGCTTTGACTTTGCACAAGAACTTAAAGTGACAAATTTACGAATGCTGACGTTTATGAAGAAACAAGTTGATGCACGACAACGGACTGAACAGCGTTGGCTAGCTGAAATGGATAGTGCGCTGTCTCCTTCTCCGTTCGATTCAAAGGATGCAGAAATGCTAAAATTTGTTGCTCCATTCGAACAGATAGAACGATATAGTGCAGTGAATCGACACTTTAAGAATGCGAAGTCGTTCTTTGAAAAAGGTGATCGGAACGCGCTTCAAGAGCAATTGACAGAACTACTGAAGAAAGATGCTACAACCTATTTAGAGCAAGAACAGCACCGTTTAGGAGAATGGACCAACAATTGGATTGACGATTCTGCAGCCGCATTGACTGATCATTTATTAACAGAAACGTTGGCTCAACTAGAAGGTGAACGGAGTCTTTTGGAAAGTCATGAGCAGCTGTCTGAGTGGCGGACGATCTATGGACAACTTCAACAGAAGGAGCTGGTTTAAGTGAATGTATTCAAATCTATGGTGGCACAAAATAGTGACCAACCGCGTAAATGGATTGATGCACGATTCTCTCTTCAAGATCCTGGAATGGGAGTGAATCTCTATAGTCAAAGTCACATTCAACATGCAATCCATTGGGATCTTGAAAAAGATTTGTCGGATATGCAAAAAAGTGGCGGACGGCATCCTCTACCTGATCACGAAACATTAACTGAGCTATACCGCAAGAGTGGTCTCCATTTGGAGGACGAAATCATCATTTACGATAATGGAGGAGAGCCATTCGCTGCTCGTGCATGGTGGATGTTGCAATATGGAGGATTTAAAAATGTGTACATTTCTCTGGAAGGCTATAAGGAGCTTGTAGAATCTGGCTTTCCAACAGATGCCGGTGTTGTGACTCCTGAACGCTCAACAGTAGAACCAGAGTGGAATGAATCCATTTTAGCGTCAAAAGAAGATGTGAAGAACCTAGTGCAAGCAAATGGTGAGAACTTACTGCTAGATGCAAGGGCAGCCGCACGTTACCGTGGAGAGCATGAACCACTGGATGCAATAGCAGGTCACATTCCAGGAGCACAAAACTTTGACTGGGCCCAGTTAACTAAGAATGGACGCTTTGAAACGTCGGGTGAGGCAGTTAATGGATTAGAAAAGATGGCCAATCATGAACAAGCGATTACCGTCTATTGTGGGAGTGGTGTGACTGCAGCACCTCTTTACGCCATGCTGACGGAAAAAGGGTATTCTAATGTCAGGTTATATGCAGGAAGTTATAGTGATTGGATTTCTGGTGGAGACCTAGCGGTTGAAACAGGAGCTTTTAAAAAGGATGATTCGCTGTGAAGGTAGCATTTATTAGTGATATCCACTCCTCTTTAGACGAATTGAAAATGGTGCTTGAGCAAATTGAAAAGGTAGCTCCGGATGCAAAGATAGTCGGTGTTGGAGATTTGTTCGAATGCACAATTGGTAAGAAAAAACTGGATGGGACGACCTATCCGCTACTCAGCGAGGTCATGCTCAATCCAGTTGGGTTCGAACAACTTCTTGACTTTCCTTCAATCAGAGGGAATCAGGAAGAGCGGATCCTCCTCATTTCCCGGTCAACTGATCCGTTATTGCAAATGATTTCTCAACTACCGGAACGAATGAGAATCGGTGATGCTTTGCTTATTCACGGTCACCAATGGCCGTACAATGAGTTGCCTCCACAAGAGGTGACGCAAGGTGAACCTCTTGTGGTACACGGTCATACACACAAATCATCTTGGACTGTAGAAGGTGAGGAGCAGAAGTTTCAATTCTTTGAGCCGATCGAGCTTCCTCAGAAATCCGTGACGGTAAACGTAGGTTCAGTTGTCGATAACAAAGAATGGGTGTTATATAATGACGGTGAACGAAAAGTGACATTTATGAAAGTTGAATAGGAAGAGATTCATCGCTGCTTATGAATCGCTTGGCGAGCGAGCGCATCTGCTGCCCGATTCGTATCATCTGCAATCCATTTGATGAAAAAGTACTCGAAGTTCTTTGTGAGCTCGAGTACTTTTTTTAAGTGGGGTTTATACAGGTCATTTTTCACGAATTCTTTTTCTACGGCTTGCACCACGAGTTGAGAATCACTTTTGACAGAAAGAATTCCAGACGTTAACTTAGTAGCTTCCTCTAGTCCTCTTATGAGCGCTAGAAACTCCGCTGAATGGTTATCACACGGTGGAATCGGTTCTGAGAGCTTAATGGAGTGACCTTCGCCTGTAATATAAATACCAATCCCGCTTTTTCCGGGGTTTCCTGCACTTGCGCCGTCTGTATATAATTCAATCATGTGAATGCGCCTCCTGTTTAGTTGCATCCTTACGTAAGAAAACTTACAATTACTTTAAGGTCTGATGGGAGTGACTTATGAAAAAAACTACTGTTATTTCTGAAATTGATGAACTACTTGATATGTATTGTGAAGGATGTCTAGTGAAAAAGCATTTGACACAAGAGCGTGGTAAGACGGAAGCACACAAGTTTTGTATACGGGAATGCACTGTGGGCGACCAACTTCGCTTTCTTGGGTCTGAAATGAATAAATTAATGAAATAAGATCCCACTGATTAGATCAGAGGGATCTTTACATATAATGACGAGCGATCATCGGTCGGTCGAAGAAACATTTGCCGCTTGAGGACCACGATTACCTTCTATAATTTCAAAAGAGACATTTTGTCCCTCATCCAGCGTTTTGAATCCTTCTGCTGTGATGCCTGTGAAATGGACGAAAACATCTTGTCCGTCATCCGCTTCAATGAAACCGTACCCTTTTTCATTACTGAACCATTTGACTTTACCGTGGTACATAATTATTCCTCCTCGGCGTTAGATGTCTTCCCATTTAAAACATGGTTAAGTTTACTATACCGCAACCTTTTATGAAGGTCAAACGCACTATCAGATTTTTGGAAAATATAAAAAAGGTGTGATCTTGAAAATGACATACAGTGAACAGTGTGCGATAGTAACGCAAGAAATATACAAAAAATTTGATGCCAGTCATGATTTTGACCATATTTTACGAGTTTTGCAAAATGCCTATGAAATTATGGAAGAAATGGACGGCGTGAATCGGACAGCGGTCGAGTTGGCGGTCTATCTGCATGATGTTGATGATCCAAAGTATGCAGAAGTCACCGGTACTTCCGCTGCGGAAATATTGAAGGACTTAGCTGTGCCGCAAGATCTTACTGAACTCGTATTAGCTACAATTGAATCAGTATCATTCAGCGGTGGCAATTCAAAAGAAATAGATTCTCCTGAAGGTGCCATCGTTCGGGACGCAGATCGATTGGATGCTATCGGAGCTATTGGTATTGCACGCACTTTTGCTTATGGCGGTGCGAAAGGCCGTAAAATATATGACCCGACAGAGAGTATACGCACAAGCATGTCAGAACATGACTACCGATCGAAAAAAACGGCTTCCGTTACACATTTTCATGAAAAATTATTTTTGTTAAAAGATTTAATGGTCACAGAACGAGGAAAACAACTTGCAGAAAATCGTCATCAATTCATGAAACAATTTGTTCGACAATTGGAAATTGAAACAGGTCTATCCTTATAAAGCCGAATGCATAAAAAAACAGGCATCACTCAACGAGGATGCCTGCTTTTCTTAATGCTTCAAAAGCTTGATCGAGCTGTTTTTCACTATCTGCCATCACGGTATGTAAGTGTGTAAAGTCGTCAGATAGAGCAGATAGATAGGCAGCATTCGATGCTGTAATCTTGTCGAGGAATTCTTTCACTTCCATGCGATTCGCAACCATAATTGAGGCAGTTAAGTCACCATATACAGGATGTTCCACCCGAACGTCTTTAACAGTCACACCGTGATCCACGAAAATAGTCAGTTCCTCTTCGGTTTGGTGTGCAGCATGCTGACACACCACAATTCGTTCGATTTGGCCAGCACTTTCGGGGTCATTCATGTATAAATATCCTCTACTTGTTGCAACAATCGGTTCATCCACAGCTTTCAACAAATTAATGTCTCCAACTACTATTTGCCTACTGACTCCTGTGCGTTCGCCGATCTCTTTTCCTGTCATAGGTGTATCGGCTTGTTTCAATAGCTCGAGAATTTGGACTCTACGTGCTTCGCTTGCTGTCTGGTTTGTTGACATGCATCCGTCATCTCCCTTAACTTATCGTTCACTTTTTCTTTCTGAACTCTTTTAATCGTTCATAAATAGCTGCCGATTTTTTCTCTTCACCTGCTAAAACAGGCGTGTAAAATTGGAGGTTAGCGATGGAGTCCGGCAAATACGACTGATTTACCCAACCACCGAAAGAGCCAATCGGGTGATCGTGTGGGTAGATGTATCCGCCATGTCCTAACTTTTCAGCGCCAGCATAATGTGTATCACGCAAATGCATTGGGATATCACCGGTTTTCCCTTGGTGAATCGCAGCAATGGCAGCATCTAATGCCTTGTAAGCGGAGTTGGATTTGGAAGCGAGACACATTTCGATGACAGCATTCGCGAGTGGAATTCGTGCTTCAGGCAACCCCAATCGGATGGCGGCATCCGTTGCAGCAGCTACATGTGGACCGACTTCTGGTGCAGCAAGCCCTACATCTTCATAAGCCATTACAAGCAGCCTGCGATTGACAGAGACCAAATCTCCAACTTCGAGTAAGTGTGCTAAATAATAAAGTGCAGCATCCGTATCGCTGCCTCTGACGGATTTTTGCAAAGCAGATAGCAAATTATAATGATGAGAACCGTTTTTATCACCAAAAACCCCAACTCGTCCAATCAAGTTATCAATCAGCCAATCCTCGATAATGACTTTTCCATCTTCTTCGTCTGATGCAGAAATAAGTGATTCGAGTAATGTTAGTGCTTTACGAGCATCCCCATTGACTCCTTCAGCAATTTTTTCGATTTGCCCATCTGAAATCTCAATTTGCTGCTTCCCAAGTCCACGGGTTTCGTCGTTTAGCGCTCTATCTAGCAAGACGAGTAAATCTTCTTTTTCAAGCCTCTGCAACTGTAGAATTTCACCACATCTGGAGCGGATGGCTGGGTTGACATCATGAAATGGATTTTCTGTTGTTGCACCTATCAATACAACCGATCCATTTTCAACGTGCGGTAAGAGAGTATCTTGCTGGAGTTTGTTAAAACGATGGATTTCATCTAAAAACAAAATGACTTTCCCAGTGATTCTAGCTTCGTCTACAACACGTTCAATATCTTTTTTTCCTGAAGTCGTTGCGTTTAATGGAATGAATGTTAAATCCGTAGAGCCTGCAATCGCGTAGGCAAGAGAAGTTTTTCCAATACCCGGCTCTCCGTAAAGTAACATTGAGGGTACGTGTCCATTTGTAATCATCCGATAAAGCGCCGTGTCTTGGCCGATGACGTGCTGTTGACCAGCAATTTCGTCAATCGTGCGCGGTCGCATTCTAAATGCTAGAGGTTCGTTGTGCATGGTATCCCTACTTCCATTCAAAAGTGTTCTAGAGATAAGTATACATGTGCAGTAGCTTGAAGTCATTTCAAGGAAGCCGAGTGTTCGAATATGATATACTATCGGAAGCAATTTCAAAAAAAGGGACGATGTCTTATGAGAATATCAACAAAAGGAAGATACGGACTAACCATTATTGTCGAACTTGGCAAACGATACGGAGAAGGTCCAGTTCCGTTACGGAAAATAGCGGAAGAACAGACACTGTCAGAAGCGTATTTGGAACAACTTATCCCATTGCTTCGAAATGGTGGTCTGGTGAAGAGTATCAGAGGGGCTTATGGTGGGTACAAACTGTCAAAAGAACCTTGTGAAATGACGGCAGGGGATGTCATCCGTCTTCTTGAAGGTCCGATCCAACTAGTAGAAGGACTTGAAGAATCTGATATTCCACAACAATCGCTTTGGATGAAAATCAGCGAGGCTGTTCGGGAAGTACTAGACACAACAACAATCGAGGACTTAATACAATCTGAAAGAAACCAACCTAAATCAGACGGTTATATGTTTTATATTTAAAGGAGTTAAAAGCATGAAAACACCTATCTATTTAGATCACGCAGCGACAACACCTATACGGCCTGAAGTCGCAGATATATATATGGAAACGATGCAAACAGTTCCTGGAAACCCTTCCAGTGTACACAGTCATGGGAGAGCTGCGAGAAAGAGTGTGGACGATGCGCGGCAACAACTTGCTCGCTCAATTCATGCTGAACCGAGTGAAATCATTTTAACTTCAGGTGGGACGGAAGCGGATAACTTGGCCGTCACTGGAACTGCAATGAGTAGAAGACATCTCGGAAAACATATTATTACCACGACGATTGAGCACCATGCGGTATTAACAACGTGTGAAGCGCTTGAAAAAAGTGGGTTTGACGTGACGTATTTGCCGGTGGACCGCAATGGGCAAGTGACTGTTCAACAAGTTACTGAAGCACTGCGTGAGGATACAATCCTCGTTACAATCATGTATGGCAATAACGAAGTGGGCACAATTCAACCAATCGGAGAAATAGGCGAACTGTTAAAAGATCATCAAACACTGTTCCATACAGATGCTGTCCAAGCTTATGGAGTTCTTCCTATCAATGTGAACGAGTTACATGTTGACTTATTGTCGGTTTCATCCCACAAAGTGAACGGTCCGAAAGGCGTTGGTTTCCTTTATCAGCGTAAAGGGGTAGACTCCTTTCCAATTATGCATGGAGGTTCACAGGAACGTAAACGTAGGGCGGGAACTGAAAATGTTCCTGCAATCGTTGCATTCGCAAAAGCTGTCCAACTTTCTGCTGATGAACAACTTGAAAATGCGGTACGCTATACGTCGTATCAAACGATTATGAGGGAATCGTTCCAACAGTCGGCGGTAGCATATGAACCGACTATTGAAGAAGGGACGCCAGTGCTTCCACATATTTTCAATGTTTACCTTCCGGGAACAGATATTGAATCTTTGCTCGTCAATTTAGATTTAGAAGGCGTATCCGTGTCCAGCGGTTCTGCTTGTACAGCAGGTTCATTAGAGCCTTCTCACGTTTTGCTTGCGATGTTCGGAGAAAAATCACCACGTCTTAGAAGTTCTGTCCGTTTCAGTTTTGGATATGGTTTATCAGAAGAAGATATACAACAAGCGGCTGAACGGATCGCACTCATCGTCAAACGTACAGTGAAATAACACCTAAAAGGAATGAATGATAAATGAGAATAGATAAAGCAAAAAAAGATACAAGAGTCGTAGTAGGGATGTCAGGTGGCGTAGACTCGTCTGTCGCTGCCTATCTGTTGAAGCAAGAAGGCTATGAAGTCATAGGGATCTTTATGAAAAACTGGGATGACACGGATGAGTTTGGTGTTTGCACAGCAACCGAGGATTACGAAGATGTCATTAGCGTATGTAACCAAATTGGTATTCCTTATTATGCAGTCAATTTTGAACAACAATATTGGGATAAAGTATTTACGTACTTTTTGGATGAATACAAAGCAGGTAGAACGCCGAATCCAGATGTAATGTGTAACAAAGAAATTAAGTTCAAAGCATTTTTAGAGCATGCGATGAATCTTGGGGCAGACTTCCTAGCAACAGGACACTACGCCCGGATTGCTGAAACGGAAGATGGCGTTGCTATGCTTCGTGGTGTAGATACGAATAAGGATCAGACGTATTTCTTGAACCAACTGAACCAAGAACAATTGTCTAAAGTTATGTTTCCAATCGGTGACATGGAAAAGAGTCGTGTTCGTGAAATTGCGGAAGAAGCAGGTCTTGCTACGGCTAAGAAAAAAGACTCTACAGGTATTTGTTTCATTGGGGAAAGAAACTTCAAAGAGTTTCTCTCTAATTATTTACCAGCTCAACAAGGTGATATGAAAACGATGACGGGTGAGAAACAAGGTCGTCACGACGGGTTGATGTATTATACAATCGGACAACGTCACGGTCTTGGTATCGGCGGTTCTGGAGAGCCTTGGTTCGTGATTGGGAAAGATCTTAAATCCAATACATTATTGGTTGGACAAGGCTTCCACCACGATGCGCTCTATTCGGAAAGTTTAACAGCGACTGAAGTGAGTTTCACAACTGCACGGACTTTACCTGAAGAGTTCAAATGCACAGCTAAATTCAGATACCGCCAAGCAGATACGGGTGTCTCTGTTAAAATGACAGGACCGACAACTGCTGAAGTTGTATTTGACACTCCGGTACGTGCAATTACACCAGGTCAAGCTGTCGTCTTTTACGATGGCGATGAATGCCTTGGCGGGGGAACCATCGATACAGTCATTAAAAATGGAAAAACACTCGACTATGTCGGATAAGGGAGAACTAAAAATGGGACACAATGAACAAGCGATAGAAGCATTACAAGCAGGGAACTTTGAAAAAGCAGTGGAAGAATTCATTAAAGCAGCAGAAGAATCTCCTGACGATCCGGTCGGTTATGTAAATGTCGGGAACGTATTCGCATCCATTGGGGATATTGAAAAAGCAGAACCGTTTTTCCAAAAAGCACTCACGCTAGACGGCGAAATGGGAACAGCCTATTACGGGTTAGCCAACCTTTACTTTAACCAAGATCGTTATGACGAAGCAACAACGCTCTACGAAAAAGCAATTTCATGCGGTGTTCAAGAAGCAGACGCCTATTTCATGTTAGGGAAAAGTTTGGAAAGAGCAGAAAAAGGTCGCTTGGCACTACCTTATTTACAAAGGGCGCTTGAACTAGCTCCTGAAGATCTTGAAATTCGCCTGTCTTATGGGATTTTGCTAGCGAACGAAGGTGTCTATGATCTAGCTGAAGACCAATTCAAATCGATCATAGAAGAAGAACCAGAGAACTCTGACGCTCACTTTAACCTAGGGTTCTTATATGCAGTTTCTACAGAAGACAAAGATCAGGCTCTACATCATTTAGAACGTGCATACACGATTGACCCAGAACATGTCCAGGCCAGATATATCTACGACATGATTCAAATGGGGGAAGAAAACGAATCCGCTGACGAGTGAGGTGACGCTAGACTATGGAAAAAACCGATTCAGCAGTTCAAGAAGAACCTTTTTTAATTGGCAGAGCGGTCGTGACGATTTTCCATAACCCTGATAGTTTGTTTACGATTGCTAAACTGAAAGTGCGGAAAACAAATTGTTCGTTTGAAGGAAAAGAAATTGTCGTCAAAGGGAACTTTCCAAAACTATCCGAAGAAGAAGAGTATCGGTTTACGGGGAGACTCATAAATCACGCAACATATGGTCAGCAATTTGATGTAAAAACGTTTCAAAAAGAATTGCCTGCAACTGAAACAGGGTTAATCCACTACCTTTCAGGAGATATGTTTCCTGGGATTGGGCGGAAAACTGCTGAAACGATTATCAACCATCTCGGTCCTGATGCGATTCGTAAGATAATGGAAAACGAAGGTGTCTTGGATGAAATTCCTCGCCTCAACGCGGAAAAGAAAGAGACGCTCGTTTCTGTCCTCCGGGATAATCTCGGCTTGGAACGGACCATCGTCAAATTAAATGAGTGGGGATTTGGACCTCAAGTTGCAATGAGGATTTATCAAACGTATAGGGAAGAGACGATTGAAAAGCTGACTGAGAACCCTTACCGTCTCATTGAAGATGTGGAAGGGGTCGGATTTCAGCGAGCGGACGAACTCGGAAGGCAACTAGGAATTACAGGTACACATACATCGCGGATCCAGGCTGCGATCCTGCATACGATCAATACTGGGATTCTATCGAGTGGTCATGTGTACTTGGAAGCCGTTCAAGTGTTACCGGAAGTCAAACGGTTGTTGGAATCCAGTCAACCTGAGGAAATCCCTTTCAAATTAATATCCACCGCCATAATTGAACTAGTAGAGGAAAGCCGGTTGAGTGCAGAACAGCGTAAACTCTATTTACCCTCATTGTATTTTTCAGAACTAGGAATCGCTTCGAAAATGGAACGGATTTTGGATCAAGATCGGGAAAATACATTCCCGTCTTCAGAAATAAGAAAAGCAATTGGTGAAACGGAAGAACATCTAGAAGTCAACTATGCGGAAACGCAAATTGCTGCGATTGAACAAGCCCTCAATTCTCCGGCTATGATATTAACGGGTGGGCCCGGGACCGGTAAAACTACTGTAGTAAGAGGTCTTGTTGAAGTTTACGCAGAGTTACATGGCCTGACACTCGATCCGAAAGAGTACGCGAAAAAAGAAGAGCCATTTCCGATCATTTTGGCGGCTCCTACAGGGCGTGCGGCGAAAAGGCTCTCTGAATCCACTGGACTGCCCGCGATGACGATACATCGACTTCTCGGCTTTACGGGGCAAGAGAAAGAAGAAGAAACCGAGCGAGAAATCAAAGCTAGACTTGTTATTATTGATGAGGCGTCGATGCTCGATACGTGGCTTGCCCATCAGCTTTTGAAAGCAATCGATGATGACGCTCAGATCCTGTTTGTCGGAGACCAGGATCAGCTTCCTTCTGTTGGTCCTGGTCAAGTGTTACGTGACTTTTTAGAGTCAGGAACAATTCCCGTCGTCGAGCTGACTGAAATTTATCGGCAAAGTGCGGGATCTACAATCATTGAACTGGCTCACGCTATCAAAAAGTCCGAACCACTTGGCGATTTGGCGATGAAAACATCAGATCGCTCATTCATCCGTACTGATGCAGACCAAGTAACAACAGTTGTAAGCCAGATTGTTAAAAATGCGTTAACGAAAGGTCAAGCCATTAAAGATATTCAAGTGCTTGCCCCTATGTACAAAGGTCCTGCGGGTATCGATGCGTTAAACACCATGATTCAGGAGATGGTGAATCCAGCTTCTGCAGGTCGCAAGGAAGTCACATTCGGAGATATTATTTACCGAATTGGCGACCGCGTGCTTCAACTCGTCAATCAGCCTGAAAGTAATGTGTTCAATGGTGATATGGGTGAAGTGATTGCAATCTTAAAAGCCAAGGAAACAATCGAGAAAAAAGATCTGATGGTTGTCTCGTTTGATGGGATTGAAGTGACATATGAACGGTCGGATCTGAATCAGCTAACTCTGGCTTACTGTTGTTCTATCCATAAGTCACAGGGTAGTGAATTTCCTACGGTTATCATGCCTGTTGTTCGTAGCCATCGGAAAATGTTACGTCGCAATTTGCTTTACACAGGGATTACTCGAGCCAAAAACTTTCTTATTCTATGCGGTAGTCCAAACGAATTTGCGGAAGGCATCGCCCGGATGGACGAGCGTGAACGGCAGACTACTCTTAAAGAACGGCTGCGCGGTGAAAGCTTGGAGTCTGTTGCATCCGAGTCACCTAAAACTGAGACAACTATCTCTGCTCGAGTAGAATCGCCTAATACATCGGATGCTTTGACTGGTGCATCCACTCAAACAGATCCAGCTGTTGCAACCTCGGAAGTTGTCCAAACCCATAAGGAACTGCCGCATATCCTATCAATTGAAACGATATTAGATGTGGACCCAATGGTGGGGATGAATGGTGAGAGCCCCTATGATTTTATGGGAAGTGTGGATTGACAACACTTTCCGACTTCCTTATAATCCAAGTATAGCTTGAATACAAAACACATTGATGGAGAAAGTATGCATGATGGCGTGTGGAAAGAGAGGTTCCCCTTGGCTGAAAGGGAACTCACACAATGAGTGCTGAAAGCTGCTCCGGAGTGCGGGTGAACCCCGCCGTATGCCGCGTTATGGCAACTCAAGATGCCGGAGTCTACGTTTTCGGCAATGAGGGTGGTACCGCGAATAACACTTCGTCCCTTTCCAGGGGCGGAGTTTTTTTATTTTCAGCTAGGTACATTAATAGTCTCGATGTACCCTTAAGACAAATGCTTTCAGCTGTAATCAATAGAATTACTTGCACCTAATTTTTTATGAAAGCTTATAACCAAGGAGGAATAGATGATGAAATCACTTACAGCATCTGAAATACGTAGTTTATTTTTAGATTACTTTAAAGCAAAAGGGCACAGTGTCGAGCCATCAGCACCACTAGTTCCAATTGACGACGCTTCTCTACTATGGATCAATAGCGGTGTCGCGACGCTTAAGAAATACTTCGATGGACGAGTTGTTCCTGAAAATCCAAGAATCGTCAACGCTCAAAAGTCAATCCGTACGAACGATATCGAAAACGTCGGAAAAACTGCTCGCCATCATACTTTCTTTGAAATGCTCGGTAACTTTTCAATCGGGGACTACTTCAAAGAAGAAGCTATCCTGTATGCATGGGAGTTCCTAACACATCCAGATTGGATTGGGTTCAATCCAGAGTTGCTATCCATCACGATCCATCCTGAAGATGAAGAAGCATACACGATTTGGAAAGATAAAGTCGGCTTACCTGAAGAACGTATTATTCGTCTAGAAGGAAACTTCTGGGATATCGGTGAAGGACCAAGCGGACCGAACTCTGAAATCTTCTACGATCGCGGACCTTCATATGGAGACGACTTCTCTGACCCTGAACTATACCCAGGTGGAGAAAACGACCGCTACTTGGAAATCTGGAACTTAGTGTTCTCGGAATTCAACCATAATCCAGATCATACGTATACACCGCTACCGAAGAAAAACATTGATACTGGAATGGGTCTGGAGCGGATGGCATCTGTATTACAAGAAGTTCCGACTAACTTCGATACGGACCTTTTCTTGCCAATTATTAACGCGGTGGAAAAAGTTTCGGGTGAAACGTATGGTAAAGACGAAATAAAAGATACAGCGTTCAAAGTGATTGCGGATCATATCCGTACCGTTGCGTTTGCTATCGGAGATGGTGCGCTTCCTTCAAATGAAGGCAGAGGATATGTACTCAGACGACTATTACGTCGTGCCGTTCGATTTGCGAAGCAGCTCGGCATCGATCGTCCATTCATGTATGATCTTGTTCCCGTTGTTGCCGACAAGATGGAAGATTTCTATCCACAAGTAAAAGTAAAACAGGAATTCATCATGAAAGTAGTTAAAAACGAAGAAGATCGATTCCATGAAACATTGGCGGAAGGTATGAGCATGTTAAGTGGAATTCTTGAGAAAGCGAAATCTACAGAACAGCCTACTGTTTCTGGTGCAGACGCATTCCGACTTTATGACACTTACGGATTCCCGTTTGAATTGACGGAAGAATTTGCTGAAGAAGCAGGCGTAGCTGTTGATGAAGCTGGTTTCCATAACGAAATGGAAGCTCAACGGAAGCGTGCAAGAAGCGCTCGACAAGACGTTGACTCCATGCACGTTCAGTCAGGTGTACTTGGCGATATCCATGAGTCAAGTGAATTCATTGGTTATGAGCAACTAGAAAGTGAATCGAAAATTGTTGTCCTCTTAAAAGATGGTGAAATTGTTGAGCGTGCAACAATAGAAGACGAAATTCAATTCATTCTTGACCGAACTCCGTTTTATGCAGAAAGTGGGGGTCAAATCGCAGATAAAGGGATGATTGCAAATGATTCATTTTCTGCGGAGGTGTTGTCTGTTAAAAAAGCGCCAAATGGCCAGCATTTGCATACAGCGATTGTCCGTTCAGGTGAAGTGACACCCGTGACGTTTGTACGTGCACAAGTAAATAAGCCTGATCGCGCCCTTACTGTGAAAAATCATACGGCAACACACTTATTGCACAAAGCTTTGAAAACAGTACTGGGAGAGCATGTCAACCAAGCAGGTTCTTATGTAGGACCAGATCGCCTTCGTTTTGACTTCTCGCACTTCGGGCAAGTTACAAAAGAAGAGCTAGAACAAGTCGAACAGATCGTGAACGAAAAGATTTGGGAAGATATCGCGGTTTCAATTGAACAAAAAGGGATAGAAGAAGCGAAGGAAATGGGCGCAATGGCGTTGTTTGGAGAAAAATATGGTGACGTTGTGCGCGTAGTATCGGTCGGGGACTACTCACTAGAGTTATGTGGTGGATGTCACGTACATTCAAGTGGCGAAATCGGCGTCTTCAAAATCGAATCCGAGAGCGGTATCGGAGCAGGAACTCGACGCATTGAAGCGGTGACAGCAAAACAAGCGTATCGTTCATTTAAGGAAGAGGAAGCAATTTTAATTGAAGCTTCATCACTGATGAAGTCCAATCCGAAAGAGCTTGCAACAAAAACGGCATCTTTCCTTGGTGATTTCAAAGATTTGCAACGTGAAAATGATTCATTATCTGCAAAACTAGGGAATAGCCAGTTGACGGATGTGTTAGCAAACGCAAAACAGATTGACGATATGACAGTCATAGCTGCACGTGTCGATACAAAAGATAATAATGCACTGCGTCAAATGATTGATGAGCTAAAACAAAAGATAGAAAAAGGTGTGATTGTTTTAGGTGCGGCTTCTGAGGGAAAAGTTATGCTTGCGGCAGGAGTTACCGAAGACTTGAAAGGTGAACAGCATGCAGGGAAAATTGTTAGCCATGTGGCGTCATTATGCGGTGGTAAAGGCGGGGGCCGTCCAGATATGGCAATGGCTGGAGCAAAAGACGTCTCAAAACTTGATGAAGCGCTACTTTCCGTGTATGATTATGTCAAATCTGTTTAACTGAATCCGGCTTCCAAATTTGTGGCTTGTGAGGGTCATAGTATTGGTTAGCCGATCGGACAAATTGAAAGCGGGGTGTCGATTGTGAATTCATATGACAAAACGATGAAGTTCAATTTTCCTGAGGAATCGATGGAGCAAGAGGTCAAACAGGTGATGCTCCACGTGTACAAGGCTTTAGAGGAAAAAGGATACAACCCCATTAATCAGCTTGTGGGCTACTTGCTCTCAGGTGATCCTGCTTATATCCCACGCCATGAGGATGCACGTAATATGGTCCGTAAATTGGAGCGGGATGAAATTTTGGAGGAACTCGTGAAGTTCTATATCCGTGAAAACGGAGGCAGTAAGAAGTGAGAGCGATGGGCTTAGATGTAGGATCTAAAACAGTCGGCGTCGCAGTTAGCGATGCCATGGGTTGGACAGCTCAAGGAATTGAAACTGTCCAAATTGACGAAGAATCGGGTAATTTAGGTATGAAACGTATAAAAGAACTTGTTAAAGAGTATAACGTCAGTTCTTTTGTTGTCGGTCATCCTAAAAACATGAATAACTCGATTGGTCCTCGAGCAGAGGCTTCTGAGAGATACGCCCAGTTGCTAGAAGAAAAATTTAATATGCCTGCAATCCTTTGGGATGAACGGATGACTACAATGGCCGCAGAACGGATGTTAATCGAAGCGGACGTAAGTCGTAAAAAACGAAAGACTGTTATTGATAAGATGGCAGCAGTCATGATTCTTCAAGGATATCTTGACTCAAAAACTACATGAGGTGATCAAATGGAACACGGTATGGAAACAATGACAATTGTAGATGAAAAAGGACAAGAACATGTATGTGAGGTAATCTTCACATTCGAATCAGAAGACTATGGTAAATCATATGTGCTTTATCACGTACTTGGTGATGAGCCTGAAAATGAGGATGAAGAAATTGAAATCTTTGCTTCAAGCTTTGTCCCTTCAGAAGACGGTGAAGATGGGGATCTAATGCCTGTTGAGTCTGACGAAGAATGGGAAATGATCGAAGAAGTTTTCGGTACTTTCTTGGACGAGCAAGACGAAGACGACGAGTAAGCCATATGCGCACGTACGGAACGGTGCACACCGTTCCGTTTTTTTCATTGCAGACGATTGGTTGCTTTAAGTCAGCAGGCCAGTGATACAACGAGAAAGAGGTGACCTTCCATATGGCGAAGGGTTCAAAAAAAGAAGTGATGTTTGAACGCATGCAAGAACAGAAGAAGGAAGTTAAAGTCGTACGCAAAATTGTTTTTTGGATAGCGATTGCATTGATTCTACTTGTTGCAGTGGGTGGGTTCTTCACTTATCGATACATAAAAAGTGCCCTGGAGCCAATAGATCCTGACTCCGAAAAAACGGTGGAAGTGGAAGTTCCTATTGGTTCAGGGTTAGATACAATCTCTCAAATTCTTGAGGATAAAGGTCTTATTAAAAATGCGAAAATCTTCAAGTATTATGCCAAAGTGAACAACGAATCAGACTTTCAAGCAGGAACATATGGTTTGTCTACTTCTATGACGCCTGATGAACTTTTAAAAAGTTTAAAAACAGGAAAAGTTTACCGCACACCTGTATTTACAATGACGATTCCTGAAGGACTAACGGTCGAGCAAATAGGTGAACGGGTTGCAGCGAAAACAACTGTAACAAAAGAAGAGTTTATAGCCTATATTGATTCCGACGAGACGATTACGAATTTGCAAGCTTTATATCCAGAGGTTATTACCGATGAAGTGAACAATGAAAACATTCGTCATCCGTTGGAAGGCTATCTATTCCCGGCCACCTATCCATTTTACGAGGAAGAGCCTACTGTACAGACGGTAGTTGAGACGCTGATTGACGGAACGCGTGCAAATGTTACACCTTATTTAGCTTCACTTGAGGAAAACAAGAAATCAGTCCATTGGTTACTTACTTTCGCATCGTTGCTAGAACGTGAAGCAACAGCCCAAGCGGATCGCCAAACCATAGCGAGTGTCTTTTATAATCGACTGGAAGAAGGCATGCCTTTACAAACGGATCCAACCGTTTTATATTCTCTAGGCGAACATAAAGATAAAGTCTCGCTCAAAGATTTAGAAGTAAAGAATGCATACAACACCTATCAGAACAAAGGACTACCACCGGGTCCGATCGCAGCTCCAGGAGCAGAATCGATTGAAGCGGTAATAGACCCTTCTGATACTTCTTATTTTTATTTTCTGGCAGATAAAACTGGTAAAAATCACTTTGCTAAAACATATGATGAGCACTTGAAGTTAAAAGCGGAGTATATTGATGGCAAGTAAAATAGCAGGATGGAGTTTGTATTATGTCAAATTATGAAACGTACCGGTTAAACTTCGAAAAGGAAGTGGATCCGATTGTCAAAGAAATGGAAAAGGATGCCGAAGAGCATTTTGTTCCTATCATGGAGCGCAGTGGAATTGACACGTTTATCGGTCTGTTAAGTATTCAGAAGCCCTCGACCTTGTTGGAAATTGGGAGTGCAATCGGCTATTCTGCGATTCGTCTTGCGCAAGCAAATCCTGGAATGCATATTTCCACCATTGAGAGGGACGATGAACGGCATGCAAAAGCAGTTCACTACATTAACCGTGCCGAGCTGAATGACCGGATTTCGTTGTTTAAGGATGATGCACTGACGTTCGATACAGCTTTGCTTCCATTTGAATACTTTGATGCTTGTTTCATCGATGCAGCTAAAGGGCAATACAAACGCTTCTTTGAAAAGTATGAACCTCTCGTCAAGGCGGGTGGTGTCATTTACTGTGATAATATGTTTATGCATGGAATGGTATTTTTAGAAGATCAGGATGTGCCGAAACGCAATCGCACGATGATTCGAAATTTAAAAGCATTTACAGAGTGGGTAATGGACAACCCTGCGTATGAAACTTCCTTACTTCCTGTAGGAGATGGAATTTTAATCGCTCGTAAAAACTTATAAAGTTGCATCAGCTACAGAGGAGGAATTAGTAAGATGGGAACGCAAAAACCCTTAATTATCGGTATCGCAGGAGGCTCGGGGTCAGGGAAAACCAGTGTAACAAAAAAGATTCATCAAGTTTTTCAAGATCATTCTGTAGTCGTAATAGAACAAGACTTTTACTATAAGGATCAGTCACATTTAGAATTTGAAGAGCGCCTTGCTACGAATTATGACCATCCACTTGCTTTTGATACGGATTTGTTAATAGATGATTTAGAAAAACTTCTTATTCGGCAGTCGATTGACAAGCCAGTATACGACTATGCGCTGCATACGCGTTCAAGTGAAACAATTGCGATTGAACCTAAAGATGTGATTATCCTAGAGGGTATCTTAATTTTGGAAGATAAACGGTTAAGAAATCTAATGGACATTAAATTATTTGTCGATACGGACGCTGACTTGAGGATTATTAGAAGAATTTTACGAGATATTAACGATCGAGGTAGAACTATTGAATCCGTCATCGATCAGTACATGAGTGTCGTTCGCCCGATGCACAACCAGTTCATCGAACCTACCAAGCGTTATGCGGACATTATCATTCCTGAAGGCGGTCATAATGAAGTCGCAATTGACTTAATGGTAACGAAAATAAAAACAATTCTTGATTCTGGTAATGATTTGTAATATGATGTTGTCAGATATTCATATAGTAAACACTATGTCGCATACCTTTTTACGAGGTGCGACATATTATTTTGATGATTTTGCAAAATGAGGAGTGAGGAAATGGTTTCTGAAAAAAAATATCCAATGACTGTTTCAGGGAAACAGAAATTAGAAGATGAACTTGAATTTCTAAAGACAGTTAAACGTAAAGAAGTTGTTGAACGTATTAAAATTGCTCGCAGCTACGGTGACTTGTCCGAGAATTCTGAATACGATTCTGCGAAGGAAGACCAGGCGTTCATCGAAGGAAAAATCTCATCACTTGAATCAATGATTCGTAATTCTGTTATCATCTCAGAAGATACTCGTACGGAAGAAGCGCAACTCGGCAGCACAGTAACGTTTAAGGAAATCCCTGACGGGGAAGTTGAAACATATACGATTGTAGGATCTGCTGAAGCTGACCCGTTAGAAGGCTTGATTTCTAATGATTCACCTATCGCCAAAGGAATTCTTGGTCGAAAAAAAGGTGATCAAGTGAAAATCATAACACCGGGTGGCGAAATGCAAGTTGAAATCACAGAAGTGAAGTAACATAGAGATGCCGCCTTCGAAATAAAGGCGGCTTTTTTTGTGAAACATCACGCATGCAGAAACGTCCAATCGTTAGAAGCGTGGAACTAAGGGAGATGATTTCAAGTGAGTGAACAAAAACCGGAATTTTCAAGGGTGCGTCGGAAACGACAAAACAATAAAGGGAATAAGATGTTGAATTGGATGATTGCCATCGTTGTTTTGTTAATTGTCCTCGTGGGAGTGAAAATACTTTCAAGTGATAGCACACCAGAAGACAAAGAAGTAGCTATAACTGAAACAACTCCGGAAGATGAAGCGAGTGGTACTGAAAATAGTACTGAAGGAACTGATGATGGGGACAAGGGAGAGGATTCAGACCAGTCTGCAGAAGGCGATGACTCTTCTAAAGAAGGAACTGTCAGTGACGAATCAGATGATAGCGAACAAAGTGATGATACATCCAAAAAGAAAGATACCGAAAAAGAAGGAACTGTTACATATACAGCTAGTGAAGACGCCGTCGTTGACGAAACTGTTTCAAATGATTCGTGGGAGCCTGTAGGAACGTCACAGTCAGGCAATCACGTATCGCAATATGATGGTTCATCAGTAGACTGGCAGGAGAAAAAGAAGGCACTAGCGTATGCAACAGGAATGGCTGAAAATGACATGATTTTCTTGAAGATTAAAAATGGGGGTAGTCCCCAGAAGTCAATTGGGATTGTCTCTTCAAAAGACAAATCAAAAAAATATAGAGTCTATTTAGAATGGGTCGACGGAGAAGGTTGGAAACCTACGCAAATGGACGTGTTGAACACACTCGATTTTAACTACTAATAGGTAATGACGGATAGGGGATACAACGATGAAAGTTGGAATTATCGGAGCAATGGAAGAGGAAGTTACCATTCTCAAAAATCAGTTACAGTCAGCTCGACACACGGTTATCGCAGGTTATGAATTTAGTGAAGGGACGCTTGGTGGTCGTGAAGTCGTGCTCGTAAAAAGTGGCATTGGTAAAGTGAATGCTGCTGTAGCCACAACTTTATTGCTTCAACTATTCAAACCAGATGCAGTCTTGAACACTGGATCTGCAGGCGGTATAGGTGAAAACTTAGAAGTCGGAACAGTTGTGCTATCGAAGGATGTTACGCATCACGATGTAGATGTAACTGCTTTTGGATACGCACTCGGTCAAGTACCGGGGGGGCCTGTCACATACAAGGCAGACGAGATGCTTCTACAAGTTGCTGCAAAAGCAGTCGAAGAAATTGGCAAACATTCGCACGCTTCGGGGTTAATCGCTTCAGGAGATGTGTTTATGAGCGATCCTGTACGTGTAATGAATGTGAAGCAACAGTTTCCTGAACTGATTGCTGCAGAAATGGAAGCTGCTGCAGTTGCACAAGTGTGTCACGAATTCCAGGTGCCTTTTGTTGTAATTAGAGCGCTCTCAGATATTGCTGGGAAAGAATCTTCCTTGTCATTCGATGAATTTCTACCAGCGGCGGCACAACATTCTTCAGAAGTTGTGCTTGATGTCATCTCGAAACTTTAATCCATTCGTGGTAAACTAGACATATGAAGTAAAACCTAATTCATGAAGCGAGGAGGAACTCGTATGTTATTTTTAATGTTGGGTGCATTTGTTGTCACAGCTGCTCTTACAGGTGTGATCTATTTTGAAGTGAAAGCTGATTGAAGAAAAATCAGTGTAGACGTCTCCAGCGAGGGTACGAATGCTGGAGACGTTTTTTAATTTGAAATGCTGGGTTACTTGGAGTCTTGTTCACGTTTGAACAGCTGATACAACTTGACAATCGCTCTTTTCTCAATTCTTGACACATAACTTCTTGAAATTTGTAGTTCATCTGCGATTTCTTTTTGTGTCATCGGTTTGTCGTTTAGCAAACCAAAACGTTTCTGGATAATTTCAAGTTCTCGCCCCTCCAAATTATGAAGATGACGATAAAGCCGCTCTTTTCGTTCATTCATTTCCGCACGGTCGTGGGGAGACTCTTCATCAGTTTGGAGTAAATCTGCTATTTCTAATGATTGGCCTTCACTATCTGTGCCAATGGGTTCGTTTAAAGAGATATCTTTTTGCGTCTTTTTCTGTGTTCTTAAAAACATTAATATTTCGTTCTCAATACATCGTGCTGCGTACGTTGCAAGTTTGGTTTTACGATCTGGAGTGAAGCTCGCAATTGCTTTCATGAGACCGATCGTTCCAATAGAAATGTAGTCGTCAAGCTGTTCGTGTTTTGGATGGAACTTCTTAACAATGTGTGCAACGAGCCTCATATTGCGCTCGATTAGTTCATCACGGGCGTCTTCATCCCCTTGTGCTAGACGTTCGAGACAATCGGCTTCTTCCGCTTTTGAGAGTGGACGTTTAAATGCCTGCCCACGGATGTACCCTAAAACCGCAGGAATCTCGAGCCATAATTGTACTAGCGCCATAACAAAGCCGCTCAAATGAACCACCTCCTGTGTCGTTGTCTGACATCCTATGCGGGTAAAAGATGGCGTATCACCGCTGATTTTGGCGGACAGGCAGTTTTTAAAAGCATGACTGTTCTCGTTTGGTCTGCAAGTATTATCGCTTAGGTATGGTATAATAAGTGCGAATCAGCACAGTAATGGAGTGGATAGGATGTACAGTTATTTCTTGCCAGATCAATATGTTAAGGATGTTTATCAGCTTTCACCTACTGATTTTATAAATAGAGGTATTAAAGGGATTATCACCGATCTCGACAATACGCTGGTCGCTTGGGATCGTCCCGATGCAACACCCGAGATTGCTACTTGGATAAAAGAAATGCAAGATGCAGGGTTGCAAGTAACGATTTTATCGAACAATAATGAGCTGCGTGTAAAAGCGTTCAGTGAGCCAATTAAAACGCCTTTCATCTTTTCAGCGAGAAAACCATTGTCTAAAGCGTTCAGGAAAGCGCTCGATCAGATGGGACTGCAAAAAGAGGAAGTAGTGATGATTGGAGATCAGGTAATGACCGACATCCTTGGTGGCAATAGATTCGGACTACAAACGATTCTCGTTGTACCTGTGGCAAGTTCTGACGGCTTCATGACGAAATTCAATCGTCAGTTGGAACGTCGTATATTGAAAACGTTAAAACGAAAAGGAATGATTTCGTGGGAGGAATAGATTTGGAACTCACTTGCATTGGATGCGGTATTGGCATTCAAACAGATAACCCTAAAAAAGAAGGGTATGCACCACCCGCTTCGCTCGAAAAGGAAGAGGTAATTTGTCAACGGTGTTTCCGTTTAAGAAACTATAATGAGTTGCAACCAGTTTCACTATCTGGGGATGACTTTCTTGCTATTTTAAATGGAATTGGGGATCGAAAAGGTCTTGTTGTCCTTGTTGTGGACATCTTTGACTTTAATGGTAGTTGGATTCATGGATTACAACGCTTTGTTGGTAAAAAAGATATCGTACTGATCGGAAACAAGGCAGATGTATTGCCAAAATCAGTGAATCGTAACAAACTGATTAACTGGATGAAAGAACAATCCGCCAAGCTTGGTCTAAAACCTGTTGAAGTCATGCTGGTTTCTGCTGTTAAAGGTCAAGGCGTTCCTGAAGCATTAGAACGTATTGATGAATTACGTAAAGGTCAAGACGTTTATGTGGTAGGATGTACAAACGTTGGAAAGTCGACATTTATCAACAGAATCATTAAGCAAGCTACAGGCACGGGAGAAGTCATTACAACTTCACATTTCCCAGGAACAACATTAGATCTTGTGGAGATTCCACTGGATGATGGCAAAGCAATTTATGATACACCTGGAATAATTAATAATCATCAGATGGCGCATTATTTAGATCCGAGCGAACTGAAAGCAATCACTCCCAAAAAGGAAATCAAGCCAAAGATCTTCCAGTTGAATGCAGAGCAAACGCTTTTCATTGGTGGTTTAGCTCGCTTTGACTTTATAAAGGGAGAGCGTTCTTCATTTAACGTACACTCTTCTAATGCACTTCCTCTTCACAGGACGAAGCTGGAAAATGCGGATGCGTTATATGAAACACATCTCGGAGACATGCTGTCACCACCAGGGCCAGAGTCGTTAGAACGGTTCTCTAAACTCGTTCGTCATGAGTTTTCTATTAAGAAAGCAAAGACTGACATAGTCATTTCGGGTCTAGGTTGGATTACTGTTCAGCATGCAAATGTAGTTGTTGCTGTTCATGCGCCTCGTGGCGTAGACGTGGTCTTACGCCCGTCATTAATCTGACAGAGGGGGACTTAAGATGAAAAAATGGTTTGCAGTCATAGGAGATCCAATTGCACAATCGATGTCTCCCGGCATGCATGATCACTGGCTCAAGGAAAACGGTATTGATGCTACCTATATTCCTGTACATGCAAAGACCAAGGAACTTCCTTCTGTTATTGCAAGTCTACAATTATTAGGATGCAGTGGTTGGAATGTGACGGTTCCGCATAAAAGTGATATACTCCCTTTCCTAGGCGGTGTTGATGAAGCTGCAGCTCATATGGAAGCAGTCAATACTGTAGTAGCTGGGGAAAATGGACGGTTAGTTGGATCTAATACAGACGGAAGCGGATTCGTTAGGGCATTAGAAGAAAAGTACGGTAGTGGGCGTAAAAAAGATGAGATTTTAATAATTGGTGCCGGAGGGGCAGCAAAGGGAATCGCCTTTGCATTACGTAGCGCTGGATATGGCGCGATTACCTTCACAAATCGGACATTGAAAAATGCTACCTCAATAAGTGAACGATTATCTAATTCAACTTATTTAACGATCGCTGAAGCGGAACAGCAGCTTGCCCGTTTTGGCATCATTATACAAACCACTTCTGTTGGAATGCTGTTTTCCTCTGAGGGAATGCCTCTAGATCCTTCTAACGTAACACCGGGGACTGCAGCCATTGATATTATCTATAATCCTCTTGAAACGGAATTTTTAGCAACCGCTCGGAACAAAGGGGCGGAAACAGCAAATGGGATAGGAATGTTTGTCCACCAAGGAGCACTCGCTTTTGAAAAATGGACAGGCATTCGCCCGGACACTGTTGGAATGATGAAACGACTAACACAACAATTGGAGGATCAACATGCTAACAAGTAAACAAAAGAGTTTCTTACGTAGTGAAGCACATCACTTACAACCTATTTTCCAAATCGGTAAAAGCGGGTTAACGGACGCGATTATTAAACAGATTGAAGAAGCGCTTGAAGCGAGAGAACTTATCAAAGTGTCTGTTCTACAAAACTGTGAACAAGACAAAGAGGAAATTGCTGACTTACTTTCTGAACAAGCTGGTTTGGAAGTTGTACAAATTATCGGCAAAACGATTGTCCTTTACAAGGAATCGACAGAAAAGAAAAAGATTGTTTTACCATAAGGAGTGACGGAATGCGGAAAATCGGTATTCTTGGTGGTACTTTTAACCCACCTCATATCGGACATCTCATAATGGCCAATGAAGTTTGTGAAGCCCTCGAGTTAGATGAGGTGAGACTGATGCCGACAGCAATCCCTCCACATAAGCAGCTTTCCGATACTGCGACACCGATTCAACGTCTTGAAATGACGGAGTTAGCGGTGACTGGAAATGACTATCTCCACACTTGCGATGAGGAAGTGCATTTTGGTGGCGTTTCTTATACGTTCAATACGATGCAGAGATTGCTCGCAAAAGAACCTGAGACGGTGTTTTATTTTATTATCGGTGGAGATATGGTCGATTCTTTGCATACGTGGTACAAGATTGACGACTTGGTCAAGATGGTTCACTTTGTTGGTGTCAGGAGACCGGGTTCTATGAGTCTTACCGATTATCCGATTCAATTTATTGATACACCTTTGATCGATCTGTCCTCGACTCTTCTTAGGGCTAAGTATGCACAGCATAAAACAACTGCGTATCTCATACCAAAATCTGTGGATCGCTACATTCGTCAGGAGGGCTTATATGGAGCCTGGTAACCTCATTCAAGAATTGCAGCAAAGGATGCCCCATCAGCGTTTTCAGCACGTGCTGCGTGTCACGGAAACAGCTAAATCCCTCGCCCAAATACATGGCGAGTCAATCGAGGCGGCAGAAACAGCTGCACTGTTTCATGATATTGCAAAGTTTATGAATGCAGAAGAAATGCGAGAGCTTTTACTCGCGCAGGACGTTGACCCATTGCTATTTGAATTTCATAAAGAACTTTGGCATGCTCCAGCAGGTGCTATCATTGCCTCTAAGGAATTCAAAGTTCACGATGAAGACGTACTAAATGCGATTCGTTTTCATACGACCGGCAGAGCTGCGATGTCAAAATTAGAAATGATTATATATATTGCAGACATGATCGAGCCTGGAAGAAACTATCCTGGTGTAGAGGAATTACGGCTAAGTGCAGAAGGTCCGTTACAACAGGCGATGCGTACATGCATTATCCACAGCGTTACACACTTAATTGGAAAACAGGTACCAGTATACCCGGACTCCATTGAGTGCTACAATTATTTTGTGAAGTGAAAGGGAAGTGAAACAATGCCAACATTATTAGAAGTAACATTTAAAGCAGCAGACGATAAACGTGCAGAAGACATTGTCGTCCTCAATATGGAAGGCGTATCTTTGATAGCAGATCAGTTTGTAATCTGTCATGCAAATTCCGAACGTCAAGTTCAAGCGATTGCTCGCGAAATTGCTGACAAAGCTTCTGAAGAAAACTATGAGGTGAAACGTATCGAAGGTATGGATTCAGGTCGATGGGTTCTCGTTGACCTAGGAGACGTTGTCGCTCATATTTTCCATAAGGATGAGCGTGGTTTCTATAACTTAGAAAGACTCTGGGGCGATGCACCAATGATTGAAGTTGGAGAAGACTCTGTTCAATGATGTATGCTCAATTTGCGTCTGTATACGATGAGCTGATGTTAGATATTCCATATCCAGCATACGTGGACTTAGTCGATACTGCGCTACATGGGTTATCAGGTAAAAAGATCCTGGATGTCGCTTGCGGCACCGGGATTCTTTCCGTTCTACTTGCTGAAAAAGGAGCGGACGTCACGGGAATTGATCTATCGGAAGAAATGCTTGCTGTTGCTGAATCTCGCGCGAATGAGCGTTTTCCATCTATGGAATTTTCACAACAAGCAATGCAGCATTTGAATGTACCGGGTCAATATGATGCGGCGGTAATTCCGATTGATTCATTGAATTATTTAGAAGATGAACTTGAAGTGAAACAAACGTTTAAAGGCATCCACGATGTGCTTCTTCCAGGTGGATTATTGCTGTTTGATGTGCATTCAACGTTTAAAACTGATGAGCTATTCATGGAGAGCCCTTTTACGTATGTTAGCAATAATATTTCGTACATATGGGAGACTGAAGAAGGGGAAGAACCTCATTCTGTCCAATCTGAACTTGCATTTTTTGTGCGTGAAGAAGATGGTCGATATACTCGTTTTGACGAAGTCCATTATCAGCGGACTTTTCCAATTATGAAATACGTTGAATTACTTGAGGAAACAGGTTTCTCTGTAGAACGGATTTTCGCGGATTGGTCAGATGAAGCACCTGAATTAGAAAGTGAGAGAATATTTTTTCAAGTCCGTAAATAACAGTACCGCTTCATGAACGGATACGTTATAGTAAAGAGGTCTCCATAAGCTAACAACTTTTAGAAAGGATGACCGAATCTGTTTTCTGAACTAATCTTTGGGAAATGGCGGAAAGTCACCACTCCTCTTGCAATAGCGGCAGTCATCTCAGTTTTTTTGTTCTTTCCCCGAGGACAAGGAGATGACAAGCATCTTCCTGATGAAAGTTTGTACGATTCACTAGAAGTAACTTCGGAAACTCCACATGAAGTAACTCCTGGAAATGAGAAGATTGAATTGGTTGCTGATTCTACACCTCAGCCACCTGAACTAATTATCGTGGATGTGAAGGGTGCGGTTGTTCACCCTAACGTTTACACGTTACAAGAAGGACAGCGGCTAATCGATGCCATTACAGCTGCAGGTGGATACACCTCTGACGCGGACAGTCGACTTTTAAATCATGCGCAGCGCTTAACGGATGAAGCGGTAATTTACGTTCCTCTTATAGGTGAAGAACTTCCGGTTTTTGAAAATCCGACTAGCGTTTCGGACGAAATAGACGAGTCGGGTTCTGCATCGGTTAATATTAATACTGCAGATGAAACCGAATTGATGACACTGACAGGAATCGGTCCTGCCAAAGCAACTGCAATTGTGAAATACCGAACTGAACAAGGTGTTTTTCAAACAATCGAAGATTTAAAAAACATTTCTGGTATTGGGCAAAAGACCTTTGACGCGCTGTCTGATTCAATAACTGTAAAATAATATATAGTGTGGAATTTGGTAAAAGTTTGGAGGCAACCATATGGAAAGAATTACATGGGAACAATTTTTTATGGCGCAATGTAGCTTGCTTGCTGTTCGAAGTACCTGTACTCGGCTAGCTGTAGGAGCGGTCATTGTCCGAGATAATCGAATCATCGCTGGTGGTTATAACGGATCAGTTTCTGGTGGAGATCATTGCATTGACAAAGGGTGCTACGTCGTTGACAATCATTGCATTCGTACGATTCACGCGGAAATGAACGCCTTGTTGCAATGTGGCAAGTATGGAATTCCGGCTGCGGGTTCTGCGTTGTATGTGACACACTTCCCTTGTTTGCAATGTTCAAAGGCTATTATTCAAGCTGGTATTTCTAAAGTCTACTACGGCCAAGATTATCGCAATAATGATTATGCAATTGAATTGTTTAAACATGCAGGGATTGATGTAGAACATATTCCATTTGATGGACATGCCTTGGATTTTGAGAAAGCATCTAAAGAGAAATTGTTTAACGATATGTTGCACACGATGCAAAACGCCAATGTTCCTGAAAACGACCTGAAAAGCTTTTCGGAACGTGCACAAGAACTATTTGGAAAATAATTCCTAGAACCCGCTTAATGTACTGGACAATCTCAGTAGCCGTATCAGCCATGGCTGCATACGGTATTACTGAATTGTTATGGCTTAACCTTCTTCTACTTCCCCTCATACTGACAAGTAAAAAAGACATCCCCAATTTAATTATTCTGCTAGCAGTTAGTTCACTTTCCTATTGTTACTTCATAGATTATCTATCTACACACACTCCTATACAGACTAAGGAGACAATAATACGCTCTATGCAATGGAGTGAAACCGTCAAAATTGACGGGGGTAAAGTAAAAGGATTCGCGAAAGATTCAGAGGGCGTTCCTTATTATGTCTCGTACACCATTGGAAGTGAAGAAGAAAAAAATAGCTTACTGGAAACCCCTTTAGCAGGTAGAGCAATTTCTGTGCAAGGTACGCTTGAACTACCAGAACCACCAGCCCATGAGTTTTCATTTGACATGGCTTCTTATCTACGTATGAATGGTGCCATCTATCTATTTCGTGCAACGCAAATGACTGTACATGGAAAGGTAAATCGACCATCGACTCGGTTAACAGAGAGGCGTAATGCAGTTAAAACTCATATAAAAAATACGTTTCCCGTTTCCTTGCAAACCGAAGCCGAAGCATTATTGATTGGTGATAGGAGTGGCATGGATACGGAACTATCCTCCGAATATAGAACCCTGGGTATCACCCATTTGTTCGCAATCTCAGGACTGCATGTTGGTTTGTTAACGGTCATGCTCCGCTTAGTCGCTAAACGGATGCGCCTGAGGATCGAGACGACTGATACACTACTACTGTTCCTGTTGCCTTGCTATGCACTATTGGCAGGTGGTGCACCCTCTGTATGGCGTGCAGTAACTGTTACGATGCTGTTGCTATTATCAGCATCCGGAAAGTTGAAATTGAAAATGGACGATGCGTTAGCGTTGAGTGCATTAGGTTTCATATTCTTAAAGCCATACGTTTTGTTTCAACCAGGATTTCAGCTATCTTATATGGCTGCCTTCTCGTTGCTGTATTCCGCTAAGTATCTCCAGAAACAACAATCGGTTCTTATGATCTCTGCTAGTGTGACCGCGATAACACAAGTCGCGCTAGCACCGATTTTATTGTTTCATTTCTATGAGTTATCACTTTCATCCTTTCTCGTGAATTTACTCTACGTTCCTTTATACTCAATAGTAATTCTTCCGAGTAACATTGTTCTACTCATCGTTTCATTATTTTCCAAAACAGCTGTTGCACCACTGTTTTTCATATACGAACCTTTTCGTAATTCCATCTCAACCGTTACCAGTTGGTTGGCGGGTTTACCTTGGCAAGTGTGGACTGCAGGTAAGCCGGGAGCTGTATGGCTAGTAATAATGGTTGTTAGTATTGCCTGTGCCTTTATAGTGATCGAACGATGGAACAGAAGAATACTAGGACTTGTAATTGTCCTCATTCCAGCGCTACTCTTCCAAGTCAAACCGTATATAGATCCGACTACGTATGTTTCTTTTTTGGATGTTGGTCAAGGGGATAGCATAGTCATTGAACTTGGTTATCGAAAAGGTGTATACGTCATTGATACAGGTGGAACGGTTTCCATTGGTCCACCGACATGGAAAACCCCAGATAATCAGTTTGATGTAGGTAGGCAAATTGTCGTTCCGTATTTAAAAGGGAGAGGGATTAGTGCGATTGACAAGTTGGTCATTTCCCACGCGCATGACGATCATATGGAAGGTGCAGATGAAGTACTACAAGAACTAAAGGTTAAGGAAGTGCATGCTCCTGTTGGAAGTTTGACAGAAGAGAATATGATCCCGGTTTTAACAGAAGCAAAGCGTCGAAATGCTCGTATCATAAGCATGCAAGCGGGGGAAGGGTGGAAGACTGGTCGAACAGAATTTACGTACTTATCTCCATTCGATGAAAAGTACTCACATAATGACAGTTCACTTGTATTACTGATGAAAAATGAATACGGGTACTTATTGTTCACGGGTGATTTGGAAATGGAGGGAGAACGGAAAATCATTAAGAAATACGGACAAACAGAACTTTCCCCTCTCATTTTGAAAGTTGGCCACCATGGAAGCAAAACATCGACAACGCAAGCGCTCTTGGACTTCCTACAGCCGGATATCGCAGTGGTTTCGGTTGGCCGTAATAATCGGTATGGGCATCCTCATGACGAAGTTATTGAACGTCTCTTAGCACAAAAAGTGAAGGTGTTTTCAACAGCAGAACATGGAACGGTCACCTTGCAGATTGACGGAGAAATATTGAAACCCTCTATTACGAGATAAAAAAAGAAAGACTCCAAGTTCTGGAGTCTTTCCCTAGTTTAACTATTGTCTGATCAGCGCGCAGCGACTTCGACAATCGTAGCAATTACCCAAATTAAAGAGAAACCTACGAAAGATACAATGAAGCCAACACCTGAGTCAAGAAGATCATTACGTTTGGACTGGACGTCCTTTTCGAATTCGTTCATTGCTACACCTCCTGATTCAACTTCAAGTATAGAACAATGGGACTTAAAAATCCATAGTAAAACAGAGATATGGCAATTGCGTTTCAATTTGTCACAAATTCTCCATACACATCATCTGTCATGTATACTTAGAGGTAGTGAATGAGGTGATTGAATATGGTATCAGCAGCGTGGAAAGAAATTGGAAAAAACCCTGAACAACCAATTTACTTACTAACAGGAACAGAGTTGTATTTGTTACAGCAAACATTGTCTAAAATCATTACTGGGACACCTGGTATAGAGCAGCAAGATGTCATGTACTTCGATCTGGAGGAAACATCAGTCGATCGAGTAATTGAAGAGGCGGATACCCTCCCTTTTTTACAAGATCGAAAAGTGATTGTCGCTAAAAATGCGTCATTCTTAAAGGCTAAGGAGCGAGGTAAAGAAAAGATCGAGCACCCCATCGACCAGCTTGAGGCGTGGCTCGAAAATCCCTCTCCAACAGCGACAGTTATTTTTACCGCGCCTTACGAGAAGTTGGACACTCGGAAAAAAATCACAAAAATGATGACGTCAAAAGCTGTTATCATTGAAGCGAATAAGTTGACTGGAAGTGACCTTACGGTTTGGGTACAACAAAATGCGACTTCGTTTGGGATTAGTATGGACCGGGAAGTAGCCGACTACCTGGTTGAAACAACGGGGGAAAATATGATGCAGCTCTCTAAGGAGCTGGAAAAAATCGCAGCATTTTTAGAGGAATCAGGGAAGGTAACAAAAGAAGTTATCGATAGCTTGGTACCAAGGTCCCCTGAAACAGAGATTTTCAGGTTAACGGACACGTATTTTTCTGGAAATCGTGCTCAAACATTAGCGGTATACCATGATTTGTTGAGGAGTGGAGAAGAACCGATTGCGATGACCTCGTTAATCGCTGGGCAAGTTCGGCTGATGCTACATGTAGGAACGCTTAAAAGAAAAGGGTACCATCAACAACAAATAGCCAGCACTCTTAACGTACATCCATATCGTGTGAAACTAGTGATGAATAATCGAAACAGTCCTTCAGAACAAAGGTTGTTGCGGGTGTTGGATAAGCTGGCATCTATCGATTTGAAATTGAAATCCACATCTGGTAACCGTGAAAGAGTCCTCGAACTCTTTTTCATGGAAAAGTTATAACAAAAAAAGCTGTCCGTCAATGACGGACAGCTTTAAAAATTACAAAGCTTTTTTTGTAAGACGTGCTTTTTGACGTGCAGCTGTGTTTTTATGGATAAGGCCTTTACCGGCAGCAGTGTCCAATGATTTAATAGCAGCGCGCTTCAATTCCTCTGCATTGTCAGCTTTGTTGTCAATTGCAACATCAGCTTTACGCAAAGCAGAACGCATTGCAGACTTTGTGCGTGAGTTTTGTTCATTAGTCGCGTTGCTTTGCTTAACGCGTTTGATTGCACCTTTAATGTTTGGCATTTCATTCACCTCCAGAAATCAGGTAAGAAGAGTGTTTCCACGATCTCTCGGATATCTCTTTATAACAAAAATAATTTTATCAAATTCACACCATTTATGCAACAACAAAACGCAGACAGGGAGAATCTCCTGTCAAAAAAACGACAAAGCATAAAAAGTAACCATCGCGTACACACTTGTAATAGAGGTGATGGTCATGGAAAACTACGACTTTTACAGGACGGATCTAGTCGTTGAGAGTGAAGAAATGGTGAGACACCAAACTTCCGAGGAAAAAGAAAAGCTTGATGAGTCAGCTGGTATACTGTTCAACGAAGAAAAAAAGGGAAGAACCATTCTAACGACCGTTGTTGTGGATGAAGAAGGTGAAAAACGAATTGGGAAGAAAAAAGGAACATACATTACGTTAACAGACCCACTGTTACATGCGGATGATAACGTAGGATTAACGAAATTGGCAAAATCAATGACCCAGCAACTAAAAAAGTTGACTGAGCCTTTAAATCTCAAGGAAGATAGTAAGATTTTGTTTATCGGGCTTGGAAACAAGGATGTGACACCTGATGCAGTCGGTCCGCTCACTATGGAGCGGCTCAATACAGTTGTTCCGGATTACTATAAAGATGAAGGAGCAGATGTATATGTGTATTCACCCGGAGTTACAATTCAAACGGGGTTAGAGACAGCCGACTTCATTAAAGCGGTTGTCGACGTTGTGAATCCGGATTTACTCATAGTCGTTGATGCACTTGCTGCACGTGATAGTTCAAGGTTGTGTAGGACAATCCAACTTACCGATACCGGGATTCACCCAGGCTCTGGAGTTGGCAATAGTCGTAAAGAAGTGTCTCAGGAATCGTTGGGAATTCCAGTTGTTGCAATCGGAATACCAACCGTAGTAGATGGACCTGTGCTAATTGCAGATGCAATTGATACATTATTCGGATATATGGCTGCTAAAATTGAGGAAGAAAGCAAACCATCTTCAAGGCTTTCTGTCACACCATGGCTCCATTCTGATACCAAAAGTGCAGACCGAAAAAGTTTGATTCCTGTATTTGGTGATTGGGCATCTTGGCCGCACGAAGAGCGCGTGCAATTATTCGAAGAAGTCCTATCGAATCATCAGTTGAAGACGTTCATCTCCCCTAAAGAAATTGATAGCTGGGTGCAACATTATTCTTTGGCACTGTCGAGTTCCCTTGAATCTTGGATACGTAGTGTAAAACAGAGTTCTTGATAGGCATCCCCCTGCATATAGTAGCTGAGACGGGGGGATGACTGTTGAAAAAGACACTAAAAATCTGGACTCTTGCTGTATTAATCTTATTTCTATTTCCAATCTTGCTCCAATTGCTTCCCGCAAAACAATCGGACAGTTCCTCAGTGATGCTAAAACAAAAAGCATACATTGTTTACGCATCCAATGTACTGGAAGCACCTAAACCATCAAGCGACAAGAAGGTCTTAATCCATTTTACGCATTCTGAAGAAGCATATGAGCCGATCACACTCGCTGCAAATGGAAAAGTTGCCGTCTCTCACAAAACAGAGAATATCACGAAAATGGGAGAGAAACTTCAATTGCAGTTTGCTGCATACGGTGTGGAAGCTGATTTGCTACCAGTGGATATTCAAAAAGTAATGGCGAAAAAGAGCATTCCTTACCACCGTTCATACAAAACGATTCGGCCATATTTGCAACAAACACTTGCAGATAAAAACTATGACATTGTATTGGATATCCATCGGGACTCGTTGGCTGCGGACAAAACAACGGTTACTGTAGATGGGGAGAGGTATGCAAAAGTAGCATTTGTCATCGGAAAAGAACATAAGAATTATACCAAAAATTATGAAGTGGCTAAGCGATTGAATAAAGAAATGGAAACTCGAGTACCCGGCATTACGCGTAATATTATTGTAAAAGGTGGTCCGGGAGTGGATGGCAAGTACAATCAGGATCTTCATCCAGGATTCGTTTTAGTGGAACTAGGAGGAATCGGGAATAATGAAGAAGAACTAAATCGAACGGTTGCTGTAATTGCGGAAGCGGCCGCTTCAATATTTGGCGAAGAATGATAGGAAGTAATAGATAGTAATTTAACGGAAGAAGTGTTTCAAGAAAGGAGAAGCGGATACTGCTTCTCTCAGACTATAGACAAACTCCAGAAATCATGGATTTGCCTATAGTCTTTTTCTTTTACAATAGGATTAACTATGAAAAGTTGATTT